>JBIIFA010000120.1:0-6069 GCA_044237565.1 Flavobacterium sp. | reverse complement strand
TGAATTATCAAGAATTATCAATTCAATTCGACTAGCTGCTAAAGTTGTTAATTACAAGGTAAATAAAGCCGGATTAGTTGATATTGTTGGGGCTGCGGGGGAACAAAATATCCAAGGAGAAGACCAACAAAAACTCGATGTTTATGCCAACGATATTTTCATTCAAACACTTATAAATCGCGAAATTGTTTGTGGAATTGCATCTGAAGAAAATGATGAATTCATTACGGTTGCTGGGAATGATAAATGCCATAATAATAAATATGTGGTGCTTATGGATCCGCTTGACGGCTCTTCAAATATTGATGTGAATGTTTCTGTGGGAACTATTTTTTCGGTTTTCAGAAGGATTTCTCCAATTGGAACACCCGTTACTATGGATGATTTTCTTCAACCTGGCATCAATCAGGTTGCCGCAGGATATGTAATTTATGGAACTTCAACAATGTTGGTTTATACCACTGGCGATGGCGTAAATGGATTTACTTTGAATCCTGCAATCGGAACTTTTTATCTTTCCCATCCCAATATGAAATTTTCTGAAGACGGAACTATTTATTCTATCAATGAAGGGAATTACGTTCACTTTCCACAAGGAGTAAAAGATTATATTAAATATTGCCAAACCGAAGAAGGCGATAGGCCTTATACTTCAAGATATATTGGAAGTTTAGTTTCCGATTTTCATCGAAATATGATAAAAGGAGGGATTTATATTTATCCAACGAGTTCGAAATCACCAAAAGGGAAATTACGTTTGTTATACGAATGCAGCCCAATGGCATTTATAGCTGAACAAGCGGGTGGAAAAGCCTCTGACGGTTTTACTAGAATTATGGAAATTCAACCCACAGAATTACACGAACGTGTTCCTTTTTTCTGCGGAAGTATAAATATGGTTGACAAAGCGGAAGAATTTATGCACAAAGCAAAATTGAGTAAATATTAAATTATTTCATTTCGTTTGAAATTACCATTAGGAACTACTTTAAATTCTCAATGTTAATTTTTTATTAATATCTGAAATTCTATTTATTCATGTGTTGCATTTCAAAAATAAAAGTGTCCAAATCGACATTTTGAACCAATAATGACAACGCTTTATCTACAATATAACGCACATTACTTGGCGTAAATCCCAATGCAATTGCAAATTTCATTAACAGATTTTTTTGTCGTTGTCCTAGAATATGGTCTGCATAAACCATTCTCGACAAGTCATACAACCGTTCCAATCTTTGTGTATATAAATAAGGAGGATTTATGGGAAATTTAAGTGGGTTTTCTAAAATTTCCTCATATTCAGCAGGGGAAATTTCAAGATTGTGTGCTAATTTATCCAAAAACAATTTTTCTTCTGGACTTAAAGTACCATCAGCGGTTGCAACTCTCACAATGGAAGAAAAATGACCTTTGTTTCTACTCTTAAATTCGTTATCAAATAAATCGGAAAATGACATAATTTCAAGTTTTAGTGTTACTCAAATTTAAGGATAATTTTATATTTTTTTATCCCAATTTTTCTTAAAATTTTATATTTATTGGAAAGAAAATCACATTTAATTTAATTGCCATTTAACCAGATCTATCCCAACTATTTTCAAAATAATTCGTAAGTTTGACACGCACTAAATCTTTAATACATTAACTATGTCGGAATTTTGGATTTATTTTGAAATAGGAATGCGCCACGTTTTGAACATTAGCGCGTACGATCACGTTTTGTTTTTAATTGCATTGACCGTTCCTTATGCTTTTAAAGATTGGAAACGCGTTTTAATTTTGATTTCACTTTTCACAGTTGGGCATACAATTGCGTTGCTACTTTCGGTTTATGGAATTGTAGTTGTAAAAGTTAATCTCATTGAATTTTTGATTCCAATCACCATATTAATAACGGCACTTTTTCATCTTTTTACGGCTGGAAAATCCTCCAAAAATGAAAGTATAAGCGTCATTGGTTTCATCACTTTGTTTTTCGGAATTGTACACGGATTAGGTTTTGCAACTTATTTTAAATCAATTCTTGGCGGAACTACTAATGATAAATTATTGCCTCTTTTGGAGTTTGCAACAGGAATTGAAGCCTCACAAATTATAGTTGTTTTAATTGCTTTAATAGCTTCCTATTGTGTGCAAACGCTGTTTAGATTTTCAAAAAGAGATTGGACTTTAGTAATGGCATCATTTGTGATTGGAGTTGTTTTGCCAATGATAATTGAGAGTAAAATTTGGATTAGATAAAGAAATGGAAAAGAAAAAATTAAATAAATACGACAAAGCCTATCTGCGAATTGCATCCGAATGGGGGCAACTTTCGTATTGTAAACGCCGTCAAGTGGGCGCAATTATCGTTCGTGATAAAATGATAATTTCCGATGGATACAACGGAACGCCATCAGGATTTGAAAATTGTTGTGAAGATGACGAAGGATTAACGCAGTGGTTTGTGCTTCACGCTGAGGCAAATGCAATCCTGAAAGTGGCACGTTCCACACAAACTTGTGAGGGCGCTACCTTATATATCACACTTTCACCTTGCAAAGAATGCAGTAAATTAATTCACCAATCGGGAATAAAAAGAGTGGTGTATCAAAACGGTTATCGGGATGATTCTGGAATTCAATTTCTGATAAAAGCAGGAGTTGAGGTTGAACAAATTTTAGTTCTTGAACAATAAATGAAACCCAACCAAAAATATTTTCCAATAGTATTTTTTTCAACTTTAGCATTGGGAATCCTTCTTGGTGCCAAATTGAACTTTCCTTCTCAAGGAAATGTATCGTCTTCGGATAATCATAAAAACAAACTCAATAAACTAATAGATTTCATCGACAATGAATATGTTGATAAGGTAAATACCGATTCTATTGTTGATTTAGCGGTTACGAATATTTTAGAAAAATTAGACCCGCATTCCGTTTATGTTCCGCCAAGTGAGCAAAGCCAAATTGCTGAAAGTATGAAAGGTGATTTTGTGGGAATTGGCGTTAATTTTTATATGCTAAATGATACCGTTGCAATTGTTAAACCTGTTAAAGGTGGGCCTTCGGAAAAAGCAGGAATAAAATCTGGCGACAGAATTTTATATGCCAATAAAGAAAAATTATTTGGCAGAAAACTCACAAGCGACAACTTATTTTCTAAATTAAAAGGCGAAAAAGGTTCTGAAGTCACGCTGACAATTTATCGCAAAAGTGAAAATAAAAAATTCCAATTCAAATTAAAACGAGATGTTGTTTCCATTGAAAGTGTTGCCGCAGCAGTTATGATAAATCCAACATTTGGGTATATAAAAATCAATCGTTTTGCCGAAAAAACAGCTGATGAATTCAAAAAAGGTTTGTTGCAATTAAAAAAACAAGGCGCCACTTCTTTGATAATTGATGTTCGTGATAATGGCGGTGGCTATATGGAAAAAGCGGTTGAAATTACCGATGAATTATTGAAAGACAAGCAATTAATCGTATTTACAAAAAACAAAAAAGGCAAAGTTGACAAAACGTATGCAACGGCAGATGGAAATTTTGAAACTGGAAAAGTGTTTATTTTAATCAATGAAAATTCAGCTTCGGCAAGTGAAATATTAGCTGGTGCCATTCAAGACAATGATCGGGGAACTATTATTGGAAGACGATCTTTTGGAAAAGGATTGGTGCAACGAGAAATGAATTTTGAAGACGGTTCGGCGGTTCGATTGACCATTGCGAGATATTACACGCCAACAGGCCGCTCGATTCAAAAATCATATAAAAACGGAAATGAAGAGTATTTCAAAGAATTCGATAAGCGATTATTGAACGGCGAATTGTACAAAAAAGACAGTATAAAAGTTGACGACACGCTCAAATTTAAAACCCCAAAAGGCAAAATAGTTTATGGTGGTGGCGGAATTGTTCCCGATATTTTTGTGCCCTTGGAAGTAGAGCACGGCGATGAAGGTGTTGGCTATTTGATGCAATCTGGGCCAATAAGTTATTACGTTTTTGAAGAATTAGACAAAAACAGAAAGGAATTTGAAGGCTTGAAATTCAATCAATTTCTATCAAAAATGGATAAATCTGATTTATACTTCAATAATTTTAAAAAGTATTTGTCTAAAAATGGCTTGGATTTGAAATTGGATAAAGATAAAAACCTCGTAAAAAGGTATTTAACAGCTGAATTTGCAAGACAGTTATTTGGCGAAGAATTCTATTATTCGATTGTTTTGAAAGGAGATGCAATGATAAAAAAAGCGGTGAATTTAAAGTAATTCCAAATTATTTTTGGATTTTATCGTGACTTTGCGTTTGAATTCCGTTGTTCCATAAAGTCAGAATATCGGTTGCTACCGCAGCGCCACTTCCCGCAGCAATTGACAATTGACTTCTCCAACCAGCTAAAGTTCCCGCAACATAAATCCCATTAGCAACTTTATGATCAATATTTATGAGTTGAATTCTTTGTTTCTCAGGAAGTGTTTTTTTATGTGTTTCCACAAATTCCATCAAACCGTCAATATCAAATGTATTGGAATAGCCAATGGCAACAACAATGGTTTTGGTTTGGTATGAATTTCTATTGGTAATAACTGTAAACTCTGGAAATTTGCCCTCAATTCGAATTACTTTTTCTAAACCAATTTGTTCAATATGGGGATATAATTGAGATAATTGTTGGATGCTTTGCGACAATAATTCCGTTCCTAAAGTTCCAGCCGCAATTCCGTAGGCATTATTAAATATAGCTTCTTGAAGTGAAGATGTTTTTTGATGGGTAATAATTCCGATTTTTTTATTGGTCATAAATGGTTTCTTGTGAGCAGAACCTAACACAAGGGCGCAAGACATTCCCGATACACCACCACCAATAATAATCGAATCAAACATTGCTGAATTATTTGGTTCGTTCTTCAATTCTTTTTGATATTTTGAAAATCAAAAGAATTAAAACAGCACAAATGGAAGAAACTATTCCGATAAGTGCTACAGAATTTTTGGCATCAAAAAGGGGGCTAAAATCAAGCAATGTGATATTAAAAACGATTAGAGCCAGCGCTAAAACAACTAATATTGAAGTAAAGATTTTCATTTATTTTTTAATAAGACGTAAAACTACTAAAAAAACAATTTAAATATATAAACCTTTAACATTACCAGCGAATATTTTAACAGCAGTTAAAAGTAAAGCCAAAAAGTTTCTAGCGGTTTGTAATTTATTTTCATTATTGCTTTTTCAATGAATTTAGAGTTCTGTTTTTATCATAATATAATGTTACGAAACATTTTAATAAAGGGCAACTCCAGATAATACAGCGTAAAAAAACCTAAAATTCTTCTACTAAAGTGGAATCGCTAGGAATCGAATCCTGCACTTTAAATTTCAAAAAAGAACGGGCATTTCCCGAAATTGACATGGGAAGTTTTTGGCCAATAGTATCATCGGGAGTAATGAGACCGCGGCGGAGCATCAAATTGCTGATGAATTGCTGCTTTTTATTTTCAATGGCTTTCAAGAATCCTTCACCATCAAATTCGTACATGAATTTTTTAGGTTTTGGAACAATCGACGCCAAGAACAAACATTCTTTTAGGGTTAAAGTTGCAGGCGTTTTATTGAAATAGAAGTTGGCCGCTTCTCCAATTCCATAGACATTTGGCCCCCATTCTATTACATTAAAATAGACTTCGAGCATACGTTCTTTGCTGGCAATGCGATTGTTTTCTAATATGTAAACCAATAAAATCTCTTCCAATTTTCGGGAAAGTGTTTTTTCACGGGTCAAGAAAACATTTTTTACCAATTGCATGCTTATGGTACTTGCGCCACGGGAGAATTTTTTGGTGCGAATATTTTTTAATATCGATTGCTTGAACGCGTCATTTATAAATCCGCGATGGGAGAAAAAAGAAGGGTCTTCGGAAGTTAAAACACACTTTTGTAAATAGGGTGAAATTTGATTTAAAGGCGTAAAATTGGGGTTGGAACTTCCCACAACAATTGGACGTTGCAAAACACCTTTGTCTATGGCGCGGTAGGTAAATTCGGAATTCAATTTTGATAAATTGGCCTCGCCGTATTTGATGA
>JBIIFA010000119.1:0-6090 GCA_044237565.1 Flavobacterium sp. | reverse complement strand
CGCCATTTGGCGACATCACTGTCCAATACAAATTGTGATTAAAAAAACCCCCGCCGTTATTACGAACTGCAGCGTTTTTCAAATCAAGATTTATCAATATATTCTCAATAGTTTTCCCTTCCATATCTGTTCCAGCAACCGCTGCATTCAAATTGGTCGTGTACGCATTGTGATGTTTTGTGTGGTGAATTTCCATCGTGCGAGCATCAATATGTGGTTCCAAAGCGTCATACGCATAAGGTAATTGTGGTAATTCAAATGCCATAATTATAGTAGTTTATGATTTATAAATATTTTATTCAAAATTAATCAATTAACTTTGAAAATGAAAATTCTATTTCGTTATATTTCCATCAAATAAATCTATAATGGTTTTTTAGGAGCTATTTCCTGCTGTCATTCCAAATCTCACCTAAAAAAGGCGAGGATTTTCCCTTCCATCAGGGCTAGGGTTTTCGGCAAATAGAACATTTATATTTTATAATTTCGTTTTCTAAAAAAACAGGAAAAACAAAACATTAAAAAACAGCAAAAAATGACTTTTAACATCCAGCCAAATAATTTAAAATCAGAATTAATCTTTTTAAGACCATTGCAAGAAAATGATTTTGATAAACTATTCGAAATCGCTTCCGATCCATTATTATGGGAGCAACATCCAAATAAGTACAGATATAAAAAAGAAGAATTTACTACTTACTTTAAAGGAGCAATCCTTTCAAAAGGGGCATTTATTATTATAGATTCCAAAACAAACAAAACCGTTGGATGCAGCCGTTATTATGATTATAACGATGACGAAAGCACAATTTTGATAGGATATACTTTCATCGGAAGAAAATATTGGGGAAAAGGATATAATGCATCTCTAAAAAAAATAATGATGAATTATATTTTTCAATATGTTTCAAGTGTATATTTTCATATCGGAAATCAAAATTTTCGTTCTCAAAAAGCTATCGAAAAATTTGGTGCTCAAAAAGTAGGAGAACAAGAAGTTGAATATTATGGAGAAATTCCAAAAATGAATTACATTTATAAAATTAATAAAATCTAAATGCAAAGACCATCATTCTCAATATACGACGCATCGGCAGGTTCAGGAAAAACATACGCCTTGGTCAAAGAATACCTGAAAATTATTTTGGTCGCTAAGAAAAATGATGCCTATAGAAACATCCTCGCCATAACGTTTACCAACAAAGCGGTTCACGAAATGAAAAGCCGAATTGTAGGCAGTTTATCCGAATTTGCAAAAGACAAACCCAACCCAAAATCCGCCGATTTAATGCTCGATTTGTCTCGCGACATTCAACTTTCTGTTTCAGAAATCCAAACCAAATCCAAGCAAATCATAAAGCATATTATTCATAATTATGCCGCTTTTGATATTTCTACAATTGATAAATTCACGCATAAAGTGATTCGTGCTTTTGCTCACGATTTAAATTTGCCAATGACTTTTGAAGTTACATTGGATACAGAAAACCTATTAACAGAAGCCGTTGATGCCATAATTGCGCAAGCTGGCGAAGACGATATTTTAACGAATTTGCTCGTCGATTTTACAATGCAAAAAACCGACGATGATAAAAGTTGGGACATTTCACGCGAAATTTTAGAAACGGGTCGCTTACTTCTAAATGAAAATAATCGGGAAGAAGTAACTCATTTTCAAGACAAATCCATCACCGAATTTGTAGAAATAAAAAGTAAAGTCGCCGAAGCCTGTAAAGTTTTGGAAAATGAAAATGCGGCATTTGCAGAAAGTGCTTTGTTGTTAATCGAAAAAAATGGAATTGATTTGAAATCCTTTTCAAGAGGAACTTTTCCCAATCATCTTCAAAGTATAGCGGATGGAAAATTCAACCCTAAAAACAAAATGTTTCGTGAATTTGATGATATTTCTATCAATAAAACGGCAAAAGATTGGGCAATTATCGAAAATATAATTCCAGAATTATTGCAAATTCTAGATAAGGTTTACAAGCATTTTGAAAAACGAGATTTCTACAATGCCTTTCTAAAAAATATTACGCCACTTTCATTATTAAATACCGTTAGCAACGAATTGGCAAAAATTCAGAAAGAACAAAATGTACTTTCCATCGCCGAATTTAACGCTATTATTTACCGAGAAATTCAAAACCAACCCGCACCATTTATTTATGAACGTTTGGGCGAGCGCTACCGACATTTTTTCATCGATGAATTTCAAGACACTTCCGAAATGCAATGGCAGAATTTAATTCCGCTAATTGACAACGCAACATCAAGCGAATTTGAAGGCGAAAAAGGAACTTTGATGATTGTGGGTGATCCAAAACAATCCATTTACAGATGGCGCGGTGGAAAAGCAGAGCAATTTATCGAGTTGAGCAAAACCCATAATCCGTTTAATAATCCAGAAAAGAAATTGTTTCATTTGGATAAAAATTACAGAAGTTATTCGGAAGTAATTGATTTTAACAACAAACTATTTTACTTTTTATCTTCTGAATTTACCAATTTAGATTACCAAGATTTATACGAAAATCACAGTCATCAGAAAGAAAACAGCAAGTCAGGCGGTTATGTAAATATTTCATTTATTCCAAAACCCGAAAAATCAGAAGATCCCGACGGTTCGGGAGAAGATGCCTTGGATAAAAACGAATTGTATTTATTGGCAACATTAAACACGATTGGAAAAGCAAAAAAACAAGGATTCGACTATCAAGAAATGGCAATTCTAACCCGAAAAAGAAGTCAGGGTATTGCCATTGCAAATTATTTGACCGAACAAAACATTCCGCTTTTATCTTCTGAAACCTTGATGATTCAGAACTCTTCGGACGTACAAATGATTATCAATGTTTTAAAATATTTAAAGAATAGCGCCGATATTGAAGCCAAATCGTATTTTTTGCTTTATATCGCAAATCACGTTCAAAATGAACTTCCAGTTCACGATTTTATCGCCAAAGGAAAAGAAAAAACGCAGGAAGATGAATTTGAGAAATGGCTTGCAGAATTTGATATTTCCCTTTCGTTTCAAGACATTAGAAAAAAATCTTTGTATGAAGCGGTAGAAATTATAGTTAGTAAATTCCTATCCCCAACCCTTTCCAAAGGAAAGGGAGACAGTGTGGAAAATCATGCGGATGATAAAGGTAAAAAATTTGGATATATGACAGGCGGGAATTATTCTCATTTATCGCTTGAAAAGGCACAAGAAACGCGAAAAATACCTACAGATGCTGAAAAGATATTATGGACAGAGCTAAAGTCGAAATCTTTGGAATATAAATTCAGACAACAGTATTTAATAAATGATTTCATAGTTGATTTTGTCTGTTTATCAAAAAAATTAATAATTGAAGTGGATGGACAATATCATTTCACAGAAGAACAAATCCAATTAGACACCGAACGAACACATATTCTAAATGAATTGGGATTTAAAGTAATTCGCTTTAAAAACGAGGAAGTTACTGGAGCTATCTCAACAGTTTTAGAAAAAATCAAATCGGAATTAAAAAATCAAGAGAAAGATCAACATTTCGATTTATCGGTTTCGTCTCCCTCCCCTTCGGGGAGGATTGGGGAGGGGAATGCTTACGTACAATATTTCATCGACATTGTTTTAGAACGAGACGTTCGAAACCAAGCAGGAATCGCTGACTTTTTGAATTATTGGGAGAAAAATGGAGAAAAATTCAGCATTCCATCACCAGAAGGAAAAAATGCAGTTCGGATTATGACCATTCATAAATCGAAAGGATTAGAATTTCCAGTTGTAATTATGCCGTTTGCTGATGAAGATTATGTGCGAAAACCAAAAGATAAATTGTGGCTTGATGCCGAAAAAGAAACCTTCGGATTACCAAAAGTTTTGATAGATAATAGTAGTGCTGTAGAAAATTATGGCGAAGTAGCAGCATTAGTTTACAGTCAAAAAAAGCAAGAAGAATTGCTGGATAATATAAATGTTTTATATGTGGCATTAACTCGTGCTGAAGAACAATTGTACGTCATTTCTCAATTTTTAGAACCTAATAAAGAAGGAGAATATCCCTACAATACCGCTTCGTTTTTTATTAAATATTTAATTGGAATTGGAGTGTATGAGCCAAGTTTAATGGAATATGAATTTGGAAATCCAGAGAAATTATCGGACAAAATCATCGAGAAAAACGAAGTTAAAACCATTCCGTTAATTGGTGAAATTCTAAATCCTAAAAGCATTAAAATTGCGCAACGCGAAGCTTTAATGTGGGGGACTTTACAGCAAGAAGCTATCGAATTTGGCAATGTAATTCACGAAATTTTGTCATTTGTAAAAACAAAATCCGATGTGGATTTGGCAATTCTAAAAGCTATGGAAAATGGGCTGATTACATTCAATCAAAAAGAGGCGGTTTACAAAAGCATTCAAGAAATTGTAAATCATTCGGAGTTAGAAAATTATTTTGCCGAAGGAAATGAAATCTTAAACGAACAAACGATAATTCAAAAAGAAGGGAAAACCATCAAGCCCGACCGAATGGTTTTGGCAAAAAACAAGGAAGTATTTTTATTGGATTATAAAACAGGAAACCACAATCCAAAATACCAACTGCAATTAGAAAACTATCAAACTGCAATTGAAAAAATGGGCTTCAAAGTAACAAAAAAAGCACTTATATATATAGGAGAAGAAATTAAGGTGGTAAATTTGCAATAATTTCTCAAAAACTAAAAACTAAAAAATGTACGGAAAAATTAAACAATTTCTTCAATCGGAGCTTCAAACTATTGAAGACAATGGGATATTTAAAAAAGAAAGAATTATTACCTCGCCTCAAGGAGCTGAAATTAAGGTAAATGGGGTAACGGTTTTGAACTTTTGTTCTAATAATTATCTGGGACTTTCATCTCATCCTGAAGTAATAAAAGCTGCAAAAGACACGTTGGATTCCCATGGGTTTGGAATGTCATCCGTTCGCTTTATCTGTGGAACTCAAGATATTCATAAAACATTGGAAAGAAAAATTTCTGAATTTTATGGAACAGAAGACACTATTTTATATGCTGCTGCATTTGATGCCAATGGTGGTGTTTTCGAACCTTTATTAGGAGAACAAGATTGTATTATTTCAGATAGTTTGAATCACGCTTCCATTATTGACGGCGTTCGTTTGTGTAAAGCATCGCGATATCGCTATGAAAATAGCGATATGGAAGATTTAGAACAACAACTCATAAAAGCTGCAGCAGCTGGAACTCGTTTCAAACTAATTGTTACAGATGGAGTTTTCTCGATGGACGGCGTTGTGGCACCTTTGGATAAAATCTGTGATTTGGCCGATAAATACGATGCCATGGTTATGGTTGACGAATGTCACGCAGCAGGATTTATAGGTGCTACTGGTAAAGGAACTCTTGAAGCAAAAGGAGTTATGGGACGTGTGGATATAATTACAGGTACATTAGGAAAGGCTTTAGGAGGTGCGATGGGAGGATATACAACTGCCAAAAAAGAAATTATTGAAATATTAAGACAGCGTTCTCGCCCATATTTATTCTCAAATTCATTAGCACCTGCAATTGTGGGAGCATCGATCAAGGTATTCGAATTGTTAGAAAAAGATACTTCACTGAGAGATAAATTAGAAGAAAACACCAATTATTTTAAAGCGGGTTTGAAAAAAGCAGGGTTTGATATTATTAACGGTGATTCCGCAATTGTCCCTGTAATGCTTTATGATGCAAAACTAGCTCAAAACATGGCTAATAAGTTGCTTAAAAAAGGAATTTATGTGATTGGATTCTTCTTTCCTGTGGTTCCAAAGGACAAAGCTAGGATTAGGGTGCAACTTTCTGCATCTCACACAAAAGTACATTTAGACAAAGCTATTTCAGCATTTACAGAGGTTGGCAAAGAATTAAAGGTTATACAATAACATGCAAACAGTCGTCGTTAAACAGATTTTCTGCATTTTTTTTTGTAGTTAAATAATTACACATTACTTTTGTCCAAATTAATATTATAATTTAACAAAAAACAAGTATGAAACATCTTAACAAATTAGTAGTTGTTATATGTCTTTTTGTAGGCTTAGGCTCTCA
>JBIIFA010000118.1:0-6100 GCA_044237565.1 Flavobacterium sp. | reverse complement strand
AAGAATGATCCTTATGCAGCCTTGCGTTACAAAGAATTTAATATTTTTTTACTGCTTCGGTTTGTTATGGTTTTTGGATGGTCGATGCAATTCATCGTTATCGAATGGGAAGTTTATAGCTTAACAAAAAGTGCGCTTTCACTTGGAATTGTTGGTTTAATGGAAGTAGTTCCTGCAATTTCGATGGCTTTATTTGCGGGGCATATTGTGGATCAAAATGAGAAAAAAGGATTATTGTTGAAATGCATTTTAGGGTTTTTTGTCATTAGTTTTGGTTTGTTTTTGTTGACTTGGCCCCAATTTAACAGCGGTTATTCTTCTCAATTTATATTGTATTCAATTTACTTTTTAGTATTTCTTGGCGGATTGGTTCGTGCTTTTTTAGGGCCAACAATATTCTCGCTTTTATCATTAATTGTACCCAAAAAAGTATATTCAAACGCTGCAACTTGGAGTAGTTCTGTTTGGCAAATAAGTTCTGTTTTAGGGCCTGCAGTTGCGGGTTTTTCAATAACTTTAATTGGGGTTCATTGGTCAATGTGTTCCGTTTTAGGATGTTCTGTTTTGGCATTAATAGCTTTAAGCCAAATTAGTACAAAACCAATTCTAAACCCTAAAATTGGGGAACCAATTATGCAAAGTTTGAAAGAAGGCGTTAAATTTGTTTACAATAACAAAACCATTTTAGGCGCTTTATCTTTAGATATGACGGCGGTACTTTTCGGCGGGGCAGTAGCACTTTTACCAATATTTGCTCAAGATATTTTGAAAGTTGGCCCTGAAGGATTTGGAGTGTTACGTGCTGCTCCCGCTTTAGGAGCATTTATAATTATGTTTATTTCGGCGTATGTTCCCTTGAATAAAAATGCTGGAATGAAGCTATTATTTTCGATTTTCGCTTTTGGAATTTGCATTATTATTTTCGGAATTTCCACTATTTTTTGGCTTTCGGTAATGGCATTGTTTTTCAGTGGTGTTGTAGATGGAATTTCGGTTGTAATTCGTCAAACGATTTTACAATTAAAAACCCCAGACCATATGCGAGGACGAGTTGCGGCTGTGAATTCAATTTTTGTAGGATCTTCTAATGAACTTGGTGCTTTTGAGAGCGGTTTGACTGCAAAATTAATGGGAACAGTCACTTCTGTAGTTTTTGGAGGAACGATGACGCTAATTATTGTGTTGTTCACAGGTTTTGCATCACCAACATTCAGAAAATTAGATTTGCAAAATGACATTGACGAACACGAAAAGTAAGTTCAATTAGAAATACTCAATAATGGATATAATTGCATTAAAAACAAAAATAATTGCGCTATTTAAACAAGGTTTAACACCAATTGAATTGACACAAAGCATTATTGTTTCTGGGTTAATCTCAACTATTCCCATTCTTGGCGTTAGTACTTTTTTGTTAACAGCACTTTCATTAAAAAGAAAACTCAATTTACCAATTATGATTGCCCAAAGCTATATTATGTGGCCAATACAGGTTGTGATGATTATTCCTTTTATAAATATTGGAGAGTTTATTTTTTCTGTTCCTAAAACAAATCATTCTGCCGCAGAAATTATTTTATCCTTTCAGAATAGTTTTTTTGCCACACTTTCCCATCTTTCCTTTGAATTATTTTGTGGTTTTGGAGGTTGGTTTTTTACGGCTGTTCCTTTTTCTGCGGGATTATATTTGGTGTCAATTTTTATTTTGAAACTATTTTTGAAAGCTAAAATTTAGGATTAAGTTTTATAGCGTTTTTTGGTTTTTCAAGCATTATTTGAAGTCAAAAACTAAACTTTATTCGTCTCAAACTTCTTAATTTCAAAATTTTCTCCATCAAAAACGCCATAAGTTAAATAGCTAATCCAATCGCCTAAATTCACATATTCAGCATTCTCGCCAACGGAAATTTTCATTGGCAAATGGCGGTGCCCAAAAACAAAATAATTGTAGTGTTTCGTTTCCAGTTTTCTTTTGGAATAAAGGACCAACCATTCGTTTTCTTCACCAAGGAATTTGACGTCTTCATCGCCAGAAATCAGTTTGTTTTTCACGGATAAATACTGGGCTAATTTCACACCAACATCAGGATGTAACCAGCGAAACAAAGCTTTTGAGAAAGGATTTGTAAATACGCGTTTCATTCTTTTGTAACCATTATCGCCTGGGCCTTTTCCATCACCATGACCAATCAAAAAAGTTTTATTGCCAAAAGTAAATTCTTTATTATCGTGATAAACAGGAATATTAAGTTCCTTCTGAAAATAGTCATGCATCCACAAATCATGATTACCAACAAAGAAATAAATAGGAATTCCACTATCCCGAATTTCAGCTAATTTCCCTAAAACCCGAACAAATCCCTTTGGAACTACGGTTTTATATTCAAACCAAAAATCGAATAAATCCCCTAATAAAAAAATAGCTTCCGCATCCACTTTAATTTTGTCAAGCCAAGCCACGAATTTTTGTTCCCTTTGGAAACTTAATTCAGGAGTTGGTGCGCCAAAATGTTGGTCGGAGGCAAAGTAAATTTTTTTATATGAAGGTTGTTGCATGTTGCGAATTAAAAATCAAAGATATGAAATGCAAAACATTTACTGGAAATTATTTTTTATTGAAGTTGGTTTTGGAGAATAAAGATTAATTTGTAGTTTTGGCACCGAAAATCTATTTATAAACCTTATCATATCGAATTAAATGATTAAATTTTTTAAAATTTCCGTACTCGCTTTATCCGTATTATTTTTAACTAATTGTGCTTCTGGTTACAAAAAGATACAGCCAAAATCGATTACTTTTGCTTCTAGAAGTGAAAATAATAGTGTAGTTCTTGAATATAAATACGACTTGTTAGAAAAAAAATACAAGAAAAAAGAATTGAACAATGGCTTGAAAGTAATTGCTGTTAAAGTAACAAATAACAGTGTTAATGACTTGGTTTTTGGAAAGGACATCCGACTTACATATGAAAATGGGAACGAATTAAATTTATTAGAAACGAATGTAGTTTACAAAGCAATAAAGCAAAGTCCTACATCTTATTTATGGTATTTATTATTGTCACCGATGCAATTTCAAACGATGACTACGAACTCAAATGGACAACAACAAACCTCAAGTTCTACTCCTATTGGATTGGTAATTGGACCTGGATTAGCAGGGGGAAACATTATTGCGGCTAGTTCGGCAAATAAAAACTTTCAGAATGATTTGTTAGAAAATGATATTATTGGAAAAGTTATCAAAAAAGGAGAAACAGTCTATGGAATTATAGGAATACAATCTAACAACTATGATTCAATTAAAGTAAAATAGAAATTTTTTTATTTCAATTCAAACACATTATTTTCCCTTTTCACATCGGCCATTAAGCCACTTGGATCAATAGTAATTTTCTTAATTGTGTTTTTTGGAGCCGAAATCGTAAATTCATAATTTGGATTTCCCCAAGCCCAATCGTTCAAAACCGTTCTTTTCATTGCAGGATTTGGATTGTCTTTTACGAAACTCATCATGCGCAGCGGAATATAAAAACTTTCTTTTGTTCCGTCTGTATATTCAATTTCTAAGTCAATTGGCATCGGCATTCTACCAATTCTTTCTAATGAAATTGATGTTTTATCTGAAATTTCCGAAACTTGTTTAATTCCATAATCAATTGTGTTCGTGGTTTCTACCCAATCCGTTAAATACCAATCCAATTCTGCGCCCGAAACGCGTTCTGCAGTTCGCTTGATGTCATTTGGCGTTGGATGTTTGAACTTGAAATCCGAATAATAACGTTGAACCGTTTTCATCAAGTTTTCCTTCCCGATAAGATATTCCAATTGTGCCAAGAAAAGTTCTCCTTTGCTATAAGACGAAATGCTATAAACGCGATTTTCATCAAAGCGATCGGCGTGCGTTCCTTGAGGTTGTTCTTTGCCAGAATTTGCCATATTTATATAGCTTTTGTAGCTTCCTTCAAACGGATTTTCTGCCTTTTTTTCTGCCAATTCATTCATTCCTAAGTCTTCTATAAATGAGGTGAATCCTTCGTCCATCCAGCCGTGTTTACTTTCATTTGAAGCCAAAATGTGTTGGAACCAAGAATGTCCCATTTCGTGTGCAATAACTCCAAGAAGTCCGTCATAAGTGCCTTCGCCAAGAATTAAGGTACACATTGCATATTCCATTCCGCCATCGCCACCTTGAATAACTGAAAATTGTTCATAAGGATATTTCCCAACAATTTTATTGTAAAACTGCATCAATTGTACTGTTTTTGATTGTACATTTTTCCAATTTTCAATAATTTTTGGATTGTTTTTATACAAGAAATGAAGCGTTGCACCGTTAGGAACTTGCGTTACATCGTGAATGTAATTTTTGTCGGCTGCCCAAGTAAAATCGTGTACATTTGGCGCAATAAAATGCCAAGTCAGCGTTTTTGTTTTCTTTGGATAAACTACATTTATTCCAGTATCTTGATAACCGTGACCAATTTCGTTTTTGTTTTGCAAATATCCTGTTCCACCTAAAACATATTCTTTGTCAATGGTAATATTCACATCAAAATTTCCCCAAACACCGTGAAATTCCCTTGCAATATAGGGGTCTGCGTGCCAACCTTCAAAATCAAATTCGGCAATTTTTGGGAACCATTGTGCCATTGAAAGTTCCACGCCTTCTTTATTATTTCGTCCCGAACGACGAATTTGAACAGGAACTTGCCCTTCAAAATCTAAAGTGAAAGTTGTTTTTTCACCAGGTAAAATGGCTTTCGCCAAAGTAACTTCGAGAATAGTTTCCACTTCTTTTGCCGCAGCGGGAACTCCATCTTGTTTGAAATTTGAAATGTGCAAAAAGCCAATTTCATTCGGTTTCAAGTTTTTAATTCTACTTTCCTTAACTTCTTTATCCCCAATTTTGATTTTATTGACCATTCTTCCATCAGGATCTTTGATGTTTTGCAAACGCATATCCATCTCACTTCCGGGTTGAAAAGCATTATTATACAAATGATAAAAAACTTTTTTTAACGTATCCGAAGAATTATTGGTATAAACCAATTCCTGTTTTCCTTTATATAAATAGGTTTTTACATCTATGAAAACATCCATTTTATAATCAACTTTTTGCTGCCAATAGGTTGAATTTTGAGAAATTACTTTTCCAGAACTTAATAAAAGAATAGAAATTATAAAGAATTTTTTCATAGATATTTAGAAATTAAAGTTGTTCAGATAGTTTTAAAATAGAAATAAGCTTGCCGAAATGTATAAAATTCCTGCAAGCTTATTAATATATTTTTCTAAAACTTATCCTTTAATTTTTTTTGAATTCGGTTTTTTAGCCATTTTCTCAGCCATTACCATTGCATTATAAGCATTTACGATTCTTCCCGATTTTGATAAATCAGAAAATTGACGAGAATCTTTTGCATCTCCTCCAACGGTTACTTTTGTAGTTATAGCTCTTCCAGAATCCATCAAAATATGTTTTACTTGTTTTGCAGATAAAGTAGGATAATACGAACGGATTAAAGCCGCAACTCCCGCTACATTTGGCGATGCCATTGAAGTTCCTTGTAAAAATTGATACTCATTATTAGGTGTAGAAGCATAAATTTTTACTCCAGGAGCAAATACATCAACATTTAATTTACCATAATTTGAAAAATCGGCAACTACATTAGTACCATATTCATAATTTAATGCTCCGATAGTAATCATATTGTCTGCAAATTCTGTTTTTTTATCATCAGAATCATTAGGAAAATTATTTTCTGTATCAATATCTTTTGCGTCATTTCCAGCGGCATGAACTATTAAAACATCTTTTGATTCTGCATATTTAATCGCATCATAAACCCATTGTTTGTGAGGAGAAAAAGCTTTTCCAAAACTTCCGTTGATGACTTTCGCGCCATTATCAACCGCATAACGAATCCCAAGTGCAATATCTTTGTCATATTCATCACCATCAGGAACAGCACGAACGGTAAGAATTTGAACATTATTCGCAATTCCGTCACCGCCAATTTTATTGTTTCTTACTTGCGCTACAATTCCTGCCACGTGCGTTCCGTGAAGAATTTCTTCTTTATCTGGACCCATA
>JBIIFA010000117.1:0-6147 GCA_044237565.1 Flavobacterium sp. | reverse complement strand
TTATTCAAGAGGTCACAGAATGTCCCTTTAGCCACGAAAACAAAGAAGTTTTTGAATTGGCAATGCAATTTTGGACACAGCATATTGATAATTATATTAATGATTCTGATAGAGGAGGAGCTAGTGAATACAGTAATGCGATGGCAAATTTATCTATAGATGGGATTTATAATTTTATAGATGCCAGTTTATTAGAAGAATAGCCAAGATTAATTTTCGGCTGAAAATTGCATATAAACCAATGCAACAGCTGCAAAAGTCATAATTATCAAGGCACTAAATCCAAGAATATTTGTTGCTTTACTATTTGTGAATTTTCCCATCACTTTTTTATTATTTGAAATATGAAGGATAATCGCAATTAAAACTGGAGCTGTAAGTCCGTAAAGTATTGCGGTATAAATCAAAGCTTGAACGGGTGAAATTCCAATATAATTGAGTGATAATCCCAAAAGTAAGGAAATGGCAATAATTATATAAAAGGCTTTGGCTTCGTGAAATTTCTTGTCCAAACCTTGTTCCCAACCAAACGTTTCTGTTATAATATAGGATAAAGAACCACTTAAAACAGGAATTGCAATGAGTCCCGTTCCGATAATTCCAATAGCAAAAAGCAGATAC
The DNA here is from genome assembly GCA_044237565.1 of Flavobacterium sp. GTDB lineage: Bacteria > Bacteroidota > Bacteroidia > Flavobacteriales > Flavobacteriaceae > Flavobacterium. The sequence goes on along the minus strand of JBIIFA010000117.1, from coordinate 5,526 downwards.
GCAGCATCTCCAGCTAATGGTTTTAATGCCATTGCTGCTTGTTCAACCGTATCAATTTGGTGAATTCCACCTTTGAATAAAACCGTTCCCGTAGTCAGAATTATAAAAAACATTACCAATCCAGAAAAGGTCATTCCAAAATCGATATCATCTTTCATATCACCGATTATTTTTTTATTCACGATTAAGTGTTTCTTTTTTTGTTTCATTTCTTCGACTTCCATCGAGGCTTGCCAAAAAAACAGGTAGGGTGAAATGGTCGTTCCAAAAATTCCAACAAGGATTGCTACAAATGCTTTATCGAATTTCAGTGTTGGTATAAAGGTTGATTTGGCAACTTCAATCCAATCTTGATGGTATAAAAACGGAACGATTAAGTAAACCATTAAAACGATACAAAGGTATTTTAAGATGGACGCTATTTTGTGGTAGGGTAAATAAATAATCAAAATTAGAAGTAGCATCGTAAAAACAACACTGAAATAAGTGGCTTCAATTTTCGGAAAAAGCATGTTTCCAACAGCTCCTATAGCTGCAATATCGGCCCCAATATTCATAACGATACTTGGAAAACTGAAAAGAAGCATTAAATATAAAACCCATTTTGGATAATTTTTTTTCAAAGCACCTGTTAAACCTTGTTCGGTTACCAATCCAATTCGGGCACACATTTGTTGAATTGCCGCCATAAGTGGAAATGCCAAAATAGCAGTCCAAAGTGTGGAAAGCCCATAGGCAGCTCCGGCTTGCGAGTAAGTTGCAATTCCAGAAGGATCATCATCGCTAGAACCTGTTATTAATCCTGGACCAAGGAGTTTCCAAAAGCGATTGAATTTATTCGGTTTTTTTATACTCATTATAATTAGTTTTAAATTATCAGACAGAGTTAAAACTAGGATTAGTAAAGATTATAAGGTAGGATTTTTAATGAGTATAAAGTTAGCGAAGTTTTTTAATAACTATTTCATAAAATCTACAGACAACGAATTCACACAATAACGTTGCCCAGTTTTCGTAGGTCCATCATCAAAAACGTGTCCTAAATGCCCGCCACAATTGGCACAAACAATTTCTGTACGAATCATTCCGTGGGTAGCATCTTTTATATATTTTACTTTTCCAGGTATCGATTCATCGAAGGAAGGCCACCCGCAATGAGCATCAAACTTAGAGTCGCTTTCAAATAATGGTTCGCCACAACCGCCACAACAATACGTTCCTTTTTCGAAATGAAGGTTGTATTTTCCTGAATGTGGAAATTCTGTGCCTTTTTGACGAAGGATTTTATAGCGTTCTAAACCCAATTGGTCTTTCCATTGTTGTTCCGATTTTTCTATTGATGCACTCATTATTTAGAAGGTATAAATTTAACAGATACAGAATTTGTACAAAAGCGTTGCCCAGTTTTAGTAGGTCCGTCATCAAAAATATGCCCTAAATGACCGCCACATTTTGCACAATTCACTTCGGTTCGGGACATTCCAAAACTTGAATCGTTATTATAAGTCACAGATCCCTTTATGGCTTTATCGAATGAAGGCCAGCCACAATCCGAATGGAATTTGGCATCGGAATAAAAAAGTAAATTTCCACAACCAGCACAAACGTAAGTTCCTTTTTCAAAAGTATTTACATATTTCCCTGAAAATGGGCGTTCAGTTCCTTTTTCTCGAAGGACTTCAAATTGTTCGGGCGTTAATTCTTTTTTCCATTGCGCCTCTGATTTCTGAATTTCAAGTTTCGAATTTTTCGTTTTATCTTGCCCTTGACAGGAAAAAAGTGAAAATATAAGAATTAGACTTAATAAGTTATTTTTCATTTTAGTAGCATTTAATTAGTAATAAATTCGATGGTTTTTTCAATTACAAAAGGATTTCCAAGAATTTTTCGGTGACCCAAATGTTGTGTAATTAGCAATTCGCCATTTTTTAAATTATCGTGGATATTAATTGATGTTTCTACAGGAACTTCATTATCATTTTCATCGTGAATTACAAGAACTGGAATATCAACTGTTTTAGCTGCATTTTGGGCCGAATAATTTTCCATAGGCTCGTTGTATTTTTTTTCAAAATGCTGTTGCAAATGCGAGCTAAATTCGGGTTTTAGTTCTAATTTAGAAACGAAATCGTCTAAAATATCTTTCACTTTGTCGCCACTTCCAATGATGGTTAATCGGTTAATTTTCAATCCTTTTTTTATTGCATTAAGCAAAGCCATTCCTCCTAAAGAATGTCCAACAGCAGCTTCAAATGGTCCAAATTTATTGTCAATTTCTATTATTGAAGCAATAAATTCGGTCATTATTGTTGAATTTCCCGATGATTTTCCGTGCGCAGGAGCATCAAAACTAATTGTTGCATATCCTTTATCTACGAATGCATCTGCAAATTTTACCAATTGGGTTCCACGTCCCGACCATCCATGAACAAGCAATATCTTTTTGTCGCTTTTACCATATTGATACACCACAATTTCTTTGTTAATAACAGGAATCAATATTCTTTTATGAAAACTATTATCATCCATTTCCAATTCTCTCTTGGGAACTTTGTGTTTTATTGGGGTTGTAAATAATCTTGCTAAATACAAAGTAGTCAATTTTATAGAAAAAAACTGAAGTATTTTGCCAATCAAAATTAGTATTTTAGGAACTTTTAAATGTGATTTTTTTTCTGATTTCAATGCGCTATAATTAAATAGATTTTAAGTCCTGCAATTTAGTATTTTAATCGTTTGCATCAGGTTTTACAGTTACTAAATAAAACTTAAAACCGAAAATTCTGAATTTTATAGAAAATATAATTATTTCTGAGTTCGCAAAGTATCTATAAATCTAATAAATTCATTTTTACACCGTTAATTTAGCCGATATTAATGAATTTTTTAATAAATTTATATCAGATGTAGGTTTTTTATGATATTTCAACAAATTTTCAATTTTAAGTGCAGGTAATACTATTTTTTTAGTACATTTAAAAAACAAAAGAACACTACTTTTTGTAAGTTTTTGAGCCTTTAAAATTTGATTATTAATTATAAAAACTAGATGGAAATTTTTCATATCAGTGCTGAATGTTATCCAGTTGCAAAAGTCGGAGGATTAGCAGATGTTTTAGGCGCATTACCAAAATACCAAAGAAATTTAGGGCATTATGTAAAAGTGATCCTACCTGCATATGATACTAAATTCAAGAATGAAAATGAATTTGATATTTATTATAAAGGAAATGTCAAATTAGGAACTCTGAATTTTCCGTTTTCTATCTTAAAAGAAAAAACAGATAAACTTGGCTTTGAGTTATTTTTAGTTGAAATACCTGAATTATTTGACAGAAAAGAGGTTTATGGTTTTCAGGACGATATCGAACGGTTCGTGTCTTTTCAAATCGCTACTTTAGATTGGATTAATAGCAGATCAGAAATTCCAGATGTTGTCAATTGTCACGATCACCACACAGGATTAATTCCTTTTATGATGCAATATTGTCATAAATACATAAAGTTATGTAATGTTTCTCCAGTAATTACAATTCACAACGGAATATATCAGGGTCAATTTGGATTTGAAAAACTGAATTATTTGCCTCAATTTGATGAGAAACATATTCCTGTTTTAGAATGGGACAATTGCATCAATTCTTTAGCTGTCGCTGTAAAATGTGCTGCTGCAGTTACAACTGTTTCGCCTAATTATATGAATGAAATCAATAATTTCTGTTATGGATTAGAACCGTTATTCAATTCTGTTAGGTATAAATCTAAAGGCATTTTAAATGGAATTGATATTGAAGTTTGGAATCCAGCAAAAGATAATAGACTCGAAATTAAGTATTCAACAAGAAATTATATCAAAGGAAAGCAAGCGAATAAAGATAAATTATGCAGTCTTTATAATTTAGATGCATCAAAACCTCTATTTAGTTTTATTGGAAGATTATTAGAAGAAAAAGGTGGCGATTTACTTCCAGAAGCTTCAAAAGAAGCATTATTAGTGAATAAAAATAAAATCAATATTTTTATTTTAGGATCTGGAGATGCAAATATTGAAAAACAGTTAACCGATTTACTTGCAGATTTCAAGGGAAATTACAATGTGTTCATTGGTTATAATGAAGATTTGGCTCATTTAATTTATGCAGCTTCCGATTTTTTATTGATGCCATCAAGAGTAGAACCTTGTGGTTTGAACCAAATGTATGCTCTAAAATATGGTACAATCCCAATTGTTAGAAGAACCGGTGGATTAGAAGATACTGTTATTGATATTGGTGACAATGGCAATGGTATTTGTCACGTGCAAGCAAGTGTAGTCGATATTTGTTCGTCTATCCAAAGGGCAATTGTGCTTTATAAAAATAAGGTGCGTTTAAATAAAACACGAAGAATTGGAATGAATACCGACCATTCTTGGGAAAGGGTTTGTCAAGAATATATAGAAACATACGAACAAATTAGAATCAAATTATGAAACAAAAAAAGAAAAATGTTATTGCAATTATCCTCGGAGGTGGACAAGGTTCTAGATTGTATCCATTAACAGAAACGCGGTCGAAACCCGCTGTTCCAATTGGAGGAAAATACAGACTGGTAGATATTCCAATTTCAAATTGTATGAATTCTGATATTTACAGAATTTTTGTTTTGACACAATTCAATTCCGCCTCATTGAATGCTCACATCAAAAACACGTATAATTTTAGCATTTTCAGTCACGCTTTTGTAGATATTTTGGCGGCTGAACAAACTCCTGATAATCCAACTTGGTTCCAAGGAACAGCCGATGCGGTTAGACAATGTATGCCTCATTTTTTAAATCATAATTTTGATTATGCGCTGATACTTTCAGGCGATCAATTGTATCAAATGGATTTGAACGAAATGATAGAAGCACACATCCAAAATGAAGCGGATATTTCTATAGCTACATTGCCAGTTACAGAAAAAGACGCTCCCGAATTTGGAATTTTGAAAACCAACGCTGAAAGTTGTATCGAATCTTTCATCGAAAAACCAGCTAAAGAATTGTTGGCCGATTGGAAATCCGACGTAAGCGATCAAATGAAAAGTGAAGGAAAACACTATTTGGCATCTATGGGGATTTATATTTTTAACAAGAAATTGCTAGTTGATATTATGTCGAATCCAAATACGAAAGATTTTGGTAAAGAAATTATTCCCCAAGCCGTTGGAAACAAAAAAATATTCAGCTTTCAATATGAAGGTTATTGGACTGATATTGGAAACATAGATTCATTTTTTGAAGCTAATATCGGACTTACCGATGATGTTCCTAAATTTAATTTATTTGATAATGATAATAAAATTTACACCAGACCACGATTGTTGCCACCAACAAAGTTTAAAAAATCAAAAATTGAGAAGTCTTTAATTTCGGAAGGTTGTATTTTAAATGCCAAAGAAATCGTGCATTCTGTTATTGGAATTCGTTCTAGAATTGGAGACGATACCATTATTCAAAACAGTTTTATTATGGGAAATGATCAATATCAAAGTATTGATGAT
>JBIIFA010000116.1:0-6167 GCA_044237565.1 Flavobacterium sp. | reverse complement strand
CATTTGCTGGTGCAAGAAATATTCACGTTGTTGTTGGTCTAAATCAAAGCGAACTTTTGACTGGATATCATTTTTCAACTCCAATTTTTGAAGTTCAATATTCATATATCGTAAAGTTTCTAAAGCTCTATCTTTCAAATCTGTAATATTCAACAACTCTTGTTTTTCTTTAACAGAAAGATTCATATTTGAAGAAACAAAATTGATTAAGAATGATTTACTTTCAATATTCTTAATTGCAAATGTAGCTTCCGTTGGAATATTCGGACTTTCCTTAATAATTTGGATTGCCAATTCTTTTATAGAATCAATAATCACGGAAAATTCTTTGTCTTTTTTTGCAGGACGTGTTTCTACAATATTCTTTACAGTTGCATTTAAATAGGGTGCTTGAGAAATAACAGTGTCAATTTCAAAACGTTTTTTACCTTGAAGAATAACAGTAATATTGCCATCGGGCATTTTTAGAACACGAAGTATTTTTGCAACCGTTCCAATAGAATGGATGTCGTTTTGTGAAGGATCTTCGTCTTCTTCATTTATTTGAGAAACTACACCAATGTCTTTTCCTGCAGCATTGGCATCATTAATCAATTTTATAGATTTGTCTCTTCCAGCCGTAATTGGGATTACTACTCCAGGGAATAAAACAGTATTTCGTAAAGGTAAAATCGCCAATGATTCCGGCAATTCTTCATTGTTCATCTCTTCTTCATCTTCTGGTGTTAAAAGAGGAATTAATTCTGCTTCGGAATCAAATTCTTGAAGTGACAAATTGTCAATAGTAATTATTTTATGATTTGACATAGTAAAAGTTAGGTCGTTTTTGATGTAATAAATTTAAGTAAATGAAATTTAAATTGGTTTATAATCGCTTAACTGCAACTAATTAGTAATAAAAAGTTCAATTAATATTTTTAATATTTTTAAATTGCTAGACTGATAAAGCAATCTTTATGCCATTTCATAATAAAAAAAGCTGCCTCAGGAAAAGATAGCTTTGAATTAATTTGAATTAGAAGTTATCCTGTATAAACAATATTATAACTTGAATTTAAATATACCGCTATGATTATTGATGTAGTACTCACAATTTCTCCAAAAGGGACACTGCTAGGTTAATGAATTTACTGAAACAGAAAACAATTCCGCATTTTGAACACTAACTTCAACAAATTGTAAAGTCAGTTCCGTTACATTAAACACCCAAGTACCCATAATATCTGGATTTGTATAACATTTCAATGTTGCGAAGCATTTACATCAACTCCTTTTGAAGTTGCTGTGAAAGAACCATTATTTAAATCGGTTGGTATTCCTGTATTAAATGCTATCATTCTGTAGGTTCCTTCCAAACTATCTGGGTTTATTACATTCCTAAGTAAATCAGAATTCAATGGTTCAATATTAAAAGAAGAAAATATCAGCTACTGTGAATTTTATTTTATTTATTTTATTTATTTTATTTATTTTATTCATTTTAATTAGTTCAATTTTTTGTAAAAATATAATTCAATTTATATTGCAATAATAATTTTTCTTTTAACTCTTGACAATAAAAATATGCCAGTAACAAAAAACAATCCTAAAAAGACAATTGAATATCTTGGACTTCCCGTTACTTGGTCAATAATTCCATAAAGACACATTCCAATTACGATTCCAATTTTTTCGGAAACATCGTAAAAACTGAAAAAAGAGGCTGTGTCATTGGTTTCTGGTAGCATTTTAGAATAGGTTGAACGAGAAAGCGCCTGAACACCACCCATTACTAGTCCAACAAAACCAGCCGTTAGATAAAACTCTTGGGGAGTTGTAACAAAAAATGCAAATATACATAGAACCGCCCACACGCAATTTAAGAATATTAAAGTAGAAATGTTTCCGAACTTTTCTGATGCTTTTGATGTCAAATTGGCTCCCAAAATAGCGACCAATTGAATTACTAAAATACTGATTATTAAACCTGTAGTTTTTTCACTGTCGGATTCCCATAATATTTCTTGTTCACCAAAGTAGACTGCGATAATCATAACTGTTTGAACCGCCATTCCGTAAACGAAAAAACTTCCTAAAAATCGTTTTAATTGCACGTTGTGTTCTAACAAATACCAAACTTTTTTAAGTTCGTGAAACCCATTAAAAACTACTGCTTTTGTAACTTTATGACCTTTATTTCCTTTCGGCAAATAGTAATAGGTATATTGACTGAAGCCAATCCACCAAATTCCAACCATCACAAAGGAATAGCGCATTGCTTTCATACTTGCTTCTCCTGAAGTACCTGTAATTCCAAAAAACTCTGGCTTCATAACCATCGCCAAGTTTACAATCAACAATAAAACACTTCCAATATATCCAATTGAAAACCCTTTGGCACTAATTTTATCTTGTTGATCTGGAAATGCAATATCAGGCAAATAGGAATTATAAAAAACCAAACTTCCCCAAAATCCAACCAATCCAAAAAAGTAAGCTATTAAGCTAAAATAGATGTGTTCCAATGAAAACCAATACATTGCAATACACGAAAGAGCACCCAAATAACAGAAGAATTTCATGAAGTTCTTTTTGTTACCAACATAATCGGCGATTCCAGATAACAATGGAGAAATGAAAGCAACGAGTAAAAAAGCGGCGGCAGTTACAAAGCTAATTAGCGCTGTACTTTTGAGAGTTGTTCCAAATACATCAATGTAGGAAACGCCTCTGATTTTGAATAAAGCGCCATAAAAAATAGGGAAAATTGCGGATGCAATAACCAAGCTGTAAACGGAATTTGCCCAATCATAGAAGGCCCAAGCATTCAATAATTTTGAATTTCCTTTTTCAAGATTTGCCATAAATAATAGTAGGTATTAGATATAAAAGTCTTAAAGACAGCGTCGAAGATACAGTTTTTTATTTAAAAACAACACCAAATTTTGCCGCTTCAGCTTTGGCTTCTGGAATTAGACTTTTTAATTTTGCTATTCGATTAGCATCAGATGGATGAGTGCTTAAAAATTCTGGTTGTGATTTACCGTTTGAATTTGCTGCCATTCTTTCCCAAAAACCAACAGCGGTACTTGGATCATAACCTGCAATTGCCATTAGAATTAATCCTATTTTGTCACCTTCGCTTTCGTGACTTCGGCTAAAAGGCAACATTGCGCCATATTGTGTAACGCCACCGTAAGCAGCCATCCAAACTTGTTTTTCTTGATTGGTTTTAGAATCTGTAACGATTCCCACAACCCCTGCTCCTGCTTGCTGTAATATTCCCGCACTCATCCGTTGCGCTCCGTGATTTGCCAATGCGTGTGCTACTTCGTGTCCCATTACGGTTGCCATTCCAGCGTCGTCTTTGCAAATTGGCAAAATGGCAGAATAGAAAACTATTTTTCCGCCAGGCAAACACCAAGCATTGACTTCTTTGCTTTCAACTAATTTGTATTCCCAAGCATAATCCTTTAAATAGCCTTTAAATCCATTGGCTTCCAAATATTTTTCGGCTGCCACTTTAATTTTCATACCAACGGCTTCAACTCGTTTTGCATCGGTAGTTCCAACAACCACTTTATTGTCTTTCAAAAAAGTTCCGTATTGCTGAAAAGATGTTGGAAACAGTTCACTATTGGACACAAAATTGAATGTGTTTTTACCCGTAAATGGATTTTTGGCGCAAGAAATAAGAATAGAACTGGCTGTAATAAATAAAATTAAGTGCTTCTTCATAAAATTTGATTTTTAATTTTGAATGCTAAAGTTACAAATTTTAATAAAAAACTTATGTTTATAAACCGATAAAATGCAACTCCGTAAATTCTTTGTCAACAATTAAAAATTTATCTTTTTCAAATGCTTTTTTGTCAAAGACAACTTCAACATTATCGATTTCAATTTTTTTGACTTTGAATGGCAATCCAATTACATTTATTCTATATTTTGTATAATTCGTATCAAATTTACCGTCTTTGTGCAACTGAACAATCAATTCTTTAGGTTTTCCTGTAGATTGAAATGAAAGCAAACTAAATCGTCCTTTTTTATAATCGTAACCATCTTGTGCATCTTCATATACAAGAGATTTTTCTTTACCTTCTTTATAATACATATCTATCGTTAATTCATCAAATTCCAATTCACCAACATATTGCTGAACAGGATATTTTGGAATAATTGCACCCGCTTTGATAAATATTGGAATTTGGTCGAATTTAGCATCTACCCAAATTTCTTTTCCTCCCTCGATATGTTCATTTGTCCAATAATTATAATACTGCCCTCTTGGCAAATACATTCTTCTGCCAATAGAATTGGGTTCTAAAATGGGACATACTACGATTTGGTTTCCAAAAACAAATTCATCATTTCGATAATGAGTTTGCGTGTCTTCTTGATCAAAATAGACCAAAGGTTTTAACATCGGTATTCCTTGTTCGATATATTGCCAGAACATGGTGTATAAATAAGGTAACAACTGGTATCTCAAACTAACGAATTTTCTTGTAATATCGATAACTTCATCGTCGAAAGCCCAAGGTTCTTGATTCCCGTGGTCGCCAGAAGAATGGGTTCTACAAAAAGGGTGAAATACGCCCAATTGGATCCAGCGCGCATACAATTCACCTGAAGGTTGTTCTGCAAAACCACCAATATCAGAACCAGTGAATCCCATTCCCGAAAGAGACATCCGTTGCACTTGAATATTGGCAATCCACAAATGTTCCCAAGTGGCTACGTTATCGCCTGTCCAAGAAGAAGTGTAGCGTTGCGCTCCAGAATAGGCAGAACGCGTAATAATAAATGGTCTTTTCGGGTAAGCAAATCTTTTTACACCGTGGTATGTTGCTCTTGCCATTTGTGTTCCGTAAATATTATGGGCTTTTCTATGGCTGCAAGGGTTTCCGTCATAATCATGTCGAACATCCATTGGAAAGGTTTTATTTGGAACTTCCATTACGGCAGGTTCGTTCATATCATTCCAAACTCCTTTTACTCCAATATCTGAAATTAATTCCTTGAATAATCCAGCCCACCATTCTCTAACTTGCGGGTTTGTGTAATCTGGGAAATTACATTCTCCAGGCCAAACTTTTCCTTTCATATATGGTCCATCGGCTCTTTTGCAGAAATAGTCTTTTTCTAAAGCTTCTTTATAAATTGAATATTTTTTATCAATTTTAATTCCAGGGTCGATAATAACTACAGTCTTAAATCCGTCAGTCGCTAGTTCAGCAACCATTCTTTTTGGATCTGGAAAATATTCTTTATTCCAAGTAAAACATCTAAAACCTTCCATATAATCGATATCCAAATAAATGGCATCACAAGGAATTTTCAACTCTCTAAATTTGGCTGCTACTTCTTTGACGTTACTTTCAGGATAATAGCTCCATTTGCATTGGTGATAACCTAATGCCCAAAGTGGCGGTAATTCTGGTTTACCCGTTAAATCAGTATATGAAGTAACTACGTCTTGCATTTGTGGACCATAGAAAAAGTAGTAATTCATTTCACCACCTTCTGCCCAAAAGCTTGTAACATTTCGTCGTTCATGACAAAAATCGAAGAAACTTCTAAAAGTATTATCAAAGAAAATTCCGTAGGAGTTTTTGTTTTGCAATCCAATATAAAAGGGAACAACTTTGTACAAAGGCTCTTGCTCTTTTTGGAAAGCATATTGATCAGTGGCAAAATTCTCTAGCCTTTTTCCTTTTAAATTGAGTTGCGTTGCTTTGTCTCCAAGTCCATAAAAACATTCGCCATCTTTTGAGGCTTTGCTCATTTTTATGATGTTTCCACCATATTCGTAGCTTTCTTCCCAGTGAAATCCGAGTTCATCTTCAAGAATTACATTGTCATTCAAATCAAAAATAGACACTCGCATATCGATTTTTTGAATTCGGCAAACTACTTTACTCGTTTTTATTTGATAATATTCTTCGGATTCTGTAACCTCAAGAAAATTATAACCGTGGGAATGGCTTTTATCAATTGCATAGGAAAAATCATTGCTAAAATAGCCTTTCGTAGTATATCTAAATCGAATTAGACTGTCCCTTAAAACGGTAATTTTAAGAATAACACTATTGTCTGTGTAGAACAAAACAGAATCTACGTCGTGTTCAAAAGCAACTATTTGGGTTGGATATAAATCTCCTTTGTATTCTAATTCGGTATTT
>JBIIFA010000115.1:0-6174 GCA_044237565.1 Flavobacterium sp. | reverse complement strand
CCTGCTTATAAAGTTTGGGTCGGAAATTTCAAAACTCGAATTGAAGCCGAAAGAAATATGTTGCTTTTCAGAAAAAAATATCCAAATGCTTTTGTTATAAAACCTAATAAATAGGTTCTTGATTTTTTAAAACAAAAAACGTCCCGAGCAATTCGGGACGTTTTTGATAAAATTAAATTCTATTTCAATTTCTTTTTAATGGCAACTTCGTGGTATGATTCAATAACATCTCTTTCTTCAATATCGTTGTATCCTTTAATTTGAATACCACAATCATATCCTTTGGCGACATCTTTAACATCGTCTTTGAAACGTTTTAATGCTAATAATTCTCCAGTAAAGACGACAACACCGTCTCTAATAATTCTCATTTTGGCATTTTTAACAATTTTACCATCCATAACCATACTTCCCGCAATAGAACCCACTTTGGAGATTTTGAATATCTCTCTAATTTCTGCAGTTCCAAGAATTTCTTCTTTCATTTCAGGAGCTAACATTCCTTCCATTGCATCTTTCAAGTCGTCAATAGCAGCATAAATAATTGAGTAGTAACGGATGTCAATTTCTTCTTTGTCTGCCAATTGTCTTGCATTTCCAGCAGGACGAACATTAAATCCGATAATAATTGCATCTGATGCAGAAGCCAACATTACGTCAGTTTCAGTAATTGCACCAACTCCTTTATGTATGATATTGATTTGGATTTCTTCCGTAGATAATTTAGAGAACGAATCAGATAATGCTTCAACGGAACCATCCACATCCCCTTTCAAGATGATGTTCAATTCTTTAAATTGACCTAATGCAATTCTACGTCCAATTTCGTCAAGAGTAATGTGTCGTTGAGTACGAACTGATTGTTCACGCATCAATTGAGAACGTTTTGAAGCAATTTGTTTTGCTTCTTTTTCGTCTTCAAACACATTGAATTTATCTCCTGCAGTTGCAGCTCCATCCAATCCCAATACCGAAACTGGTGTTGAAGGTCCTGCTTCTTTAACGATATTTCCACGTTCGTCGTGCATCGCTTTGATTTTACCGTGGTGTTTTCCAGCAAGCATATAATCTCCTACTTTCAATGTTCCGTGTTGTACTAATATAGTAGAAACGTAACCTTTACCTTTATCTAAGAATGCTTCAACAACAGTTCCTTGAGCGGCTTTATTTGGGTTTGATTTTAAGTCTAAAATTTCTGCTTCAAGCAAAACTTTTTCTAATAATTCTTTGACACCTGTTCCTACTTTTGCAGAAATATCGTGCGATTGAATTTTTCCACCCCAATCTTCAACAAGTAAATTCATACCTGCTAATTTTTCTTTTATTTTCTCAACATTAGCATTTGGCTTATCAATTTTATTGATGGCAAAAATGATTGGCACATTCGCTGCTTGAGCGTGAGAAATTGCTTCTTTAGTTTGTGGCATTATATCGTCATCCGCAGCAATTACAATAATTGCAATATCGGTAACTTGAGCTCCACGGGCACGCATTGCAGTAAATGCCTCGTGACCTGGTGTATCTAAAAATGCTATTTTTTGCCCGTCATCTAATGTAACTCCGTAGGCTCCAATATGTTGGGTAATTCCTCCAGATTCTCCTGCGATAACATTTTCTTTACGGATATAATCCAATAAAGAGGTTTTACCGTGATCGACGTGACCCATTACGGTTACAATCGGCGCTCTGAACACTAAATCTTCTTCTTTATCAGCAACAACTTGAATAGCTTCTTCAATGTCAACGGTAATAAACTCAACTTCATATCCAAATTCATCGGCTACAATTGTCAATGTTTCTGCATCAAGACGCTGGTTCATCGTAACCATTATTCCAAGTGACATACATGTTCCAATCACTTTTGTAATTGGCACATCCATCATTATTGCAATTTCACCAACAGTAACAAATTCGGTAACTTTTATAGTTTTACTTCCTTCATCAATGGCTCTTTGCTCATCGTCAGATTTTTGACGGTGCGTATCTCTTTTGTCTCTTCTGTATTTTGCCGCTTTAGATTTACCGCCTTTTCCTTGAAGTTTTTCTAAAGTTTCACGAATTTGGTTTTTAACTTCTTCTTCTGTTGGCTCAACTTTAGCAACAATTGCTGGTCTTACCCCTTTTACAAATCCGGGTCTTGCGCTTCTATTGGCATTGAACCCTCCACCAGCACCTCCAGCATTAGGGGTAATTTTATTAGGATTTGTCGCACCTGGAACTCCAGGAACTGCAGGTGGTCTCGGAGCACCTGGCTTAGTAATAATCCTTTTTCTTTTGTTTTTGTTAGCGTTATTTGCACCTGTAGCACCTGGTACTACTGGTTTATTTGGTGTGATTTTAAGATCTTCTTTTTTCTTTTTTGGTTTATTGAACTGCGACAAATCAATTACTTGACCCGTCAATGTTGCACCAGATAATTTTTGGTATTGAGTTGTAAAATCTTCAACAGGAGCTTCAACGGCTTCATTTGGTGTTTTTGCTCCTGTGATAGGAGCTCCTTTTTTTGTAGAAGCTGTTTTTGCTTTTGGAGCTTCAACTACCTTTTTATCTTTAAAATCTGTATTTTTCTCAGCAGCTTTTGCTTGGATAGGTTTTGAAACATCTGCTTTAACTTCGGTTGGAACTTCATTTTTAACTGCTGCATTAGCATCTTTTTTAAGAATTAAATCCATGGTTCCCACCTGCTTAGGTCCAGAAACAACAGCTCTTGCCTTAATAACTTCTTGTTGATTTCTTTGACGCTCCTCATCTTGCTTGCGTTTGTCATCAATTTCTTTTTCTCTTTCGATGCGCAAAGCTTCTTTTTCTTTTCTTTTCTCTTCGCCAACTTCTTTAGAAGCTTCTTTGTTCCCTTTGTCGCCTGCAAATTGGTTTTGAAGAATACTGAATTCCTTATTAGAAATTTTTGCGTTTGGATTTGCATCAATAGCAATTCCCTTATCCTTAAGATAATCCACAGCTCTTTCTAACGAAATATTCAATTCCCTTAAAACCTTGTTTATTCTAATTACTCTATCTTCAGACATAAAACCTTTTTATTATTACCTTTTTTTGTGTATTAGAAGAAAAATATTAGCTATCAAATTCTTCTTTCAATATTTTCATTACTTCTAAAATCGTTTCCTCTTCTAGGTCTGTTCTTCTAACCAAATCATTTACGTTTTGTCCTAGAATACTTCTTGCTGTATCTAATCCGATTTTTGCAAATTCTTCAATTACCCAAGCGTCAATTTCATCTGAAAATTCTGTTAATTCAACATCATCATCATTTTCAATTGTGCTTCCTTCTCTAATTACATCCAATTCATAACCTGTCAATTGACCTGCTAATCTGATGTTATGCCCACCTCGTCCGATGGCTTTTGATACTTCTTCTAATTTTAAAAACACTTCTGCTCTTTTTGTTTCTTCATTAATTTTAATAGAAGAAACTTTTGCTGGGCTCAAAGCTCTTGTAATAAACAATTGAATATTATCAGTATAATTGATAACATCGATATTTTCGTTTCCTAATTCACGAACAATTCCGTGAATACGAGAACCTTTCATACCTACACAAGCACCAACTGGATCAATTCTGTCGTCATAAGAATCTACAGCTACTTTTGCTTTTTCGCCTGGAATTCTAACCACTTTTTTCACCATAATTAAACCGTCAAAAACTTCAGGAATTTCTTGTTCAAATAATTTTTCTAAGAACAATTCAGATGTTCTTGACATAATAATTTGAGGTTTGTTTCCTTTCAATTCAACACTTTCAATTATTCCACGAACGTTATCTCCCTTGCGGAAAAAGTCAGATGGAATTTGTTTTTCTTTTGGTAAAATAATTTCATTTCCTTCATCGTCAACCAAAATTACAACTCTTGGTCGCACGTGATGTACTTCTGCAGTATATATTTCGCCAATTAAATCTTTAAATTGTTTGTAAAGATTTGTATTATCGTGTTCGTGAATTTTAGAAATTAAATTTTGACGCAAAGCCAAAATCGCTCTTCTTCCAAGGTCTACTAATTTTACTTCTTCAGAAACTTCTTCTCCGATTTCAAAATCAGGTTCGATTTTTCTTGCTTCTGTTAGTGTGATTTCAAGATGGTCCAAATCTAAATCATCGTCAGCAACGATAACTCTTCTTTGCCAAATTTCCATATCCCCTTTATCTGGATTAATGATAATATCAAAATTATCATCTGACCCAAATTTCTTTTTTAATGCGTTTCTAAACACATCTTCTAAAATCGCCATTAGCGTTACACGATCAATAAGTTTATCGTCTTTAAACTCTGAAAACGAATCGATTAAAGCTAAATTTTCCATGCTCTATCTATTAAAAAATTATTATAACTATTGCTTTTTTTATTTCTGAATAAGAAATTTCCTGTCTTTTTTGAACAGTTTCTTTCCCTTTTCCAATTTTTTTAGGCTCCCTTGCCTCCCATTCCATAACTATAAATTCATCATTAGCTTGTGCTAATTTTGCCTCAATAATTATGCCTTCTGTTTCAACTTGGAGTATTCTTCCTACGTTTTTTTTATATTGTCGTATGTGTTTCAATGGCGAAGATACTCCCGCAGAAGCAACTTCCAAAGAAAAATCATGTTCTTCTCTATCCAAATTATTATCTATAGAACGACTGATATCAATACAATCTTGCAAAGCCACCCCATTATCGCCATCTAAAGTTACAATAATTTTGAAACTTTCTGTAATCGTTAGATCAATTAAAAAAAGTAATGGCTTTTCTAATAATCCTTCTTCTAATAAACGACTTACTTTTTCTTTAAATGTCATACCTTTTATAAAAAGAGGCACGCTATGCGTGCCTCATTATCTAAACATTAAATAAATAACGATGCAAATATAGTGTTTTTTTTATAAATCAAAAATCATTGTGTAATCTTTAAAATTACACTATCTTTAATGTATACTATAAACCTTACATTTTATTTAATTTTATACTTCCTTATTATGAAAAGAATCTTAGTTCCCACCGATTTTTCAAAACATGCGGAATACGCTCTTAGAGTTGCCGCTCAAATCGCTAAAAAAAATAACAGCAAAATTTATTTGTTACACATGCTTGAATTGCCGCACCAAGGAAATGATGCTGTTTCCTCTGGAAGTGCGATTCCTCAAATTATGTATTTCAAAGAAATGGCAATTAACAAATTAGAAACTTTGATGGATGCTGACTTTTTAGAAGGAATAAACGTTTCAGAAATCATCCAATTTGAAAAAGCTTTTGATGGTATTATGGAAATTAGCAAAAAAAACAGTGTTGATTTAATTGTAATCGGTTCCCATGGCGCTTCAGGATATGAAGAAATGTTCATTGGTTCCAATGCAGAAAAAGTAGTTCGCTCTTCGGATGTTCCTGTTTTAGTTATCAAAAATGAAATCGAAGAATTCAAAGCCAATAAACTTGTTTTTGCTTCTGATTTCTCAGATGAAATAAAAAAACCATTCGCAAAATTAGTAGAATTTGCAACTATTTTTAATTCGCATTTGGATTTGGTTATGATAAATACTCCAAATAGTTTTAAATCAACAGCTGTTGCAGAAAAAATAATGAGCGATTTCTTAGAGGAAACAAATTTTACAAACTATTCTACACATATATATAATGATGTAAATGTTGAAAAAGGAATTCTAAATTACTCTAGTAGCGTTGATGCCGATTTAATTGGAATGTGTACGCACGGAAGAACTGGATTCTCGCACTTTTTCAACGGAAGTATAAGCGAAGATTTAGTAAACCACACCGTAAGACCCGTAATTACTTTTAAAATCTAAAATTATTTCGATTTATTTCATAAAAAAACTCCTCAATTTCTTGAGGAGTTTTTTGTTGGTCTACTAGGACTCGAACCTAGAAAGACTGCACCAAAAACAGTTGTGTTACCATTACACCATAGACCAATTCCATTGCCGTAAAGCGAGTGCAAATTTAAACGAAATTTTAAGCCCCACAAATTTTTTAAGTAAAAAAATTAAAAATAAATATTTAGCATTTCTTTAAGCAAAAAAACATTTTCTTTGTACATCAAAAAATAATAAAGTAAAATTCATACTATAAATATGACAAACTTCAATTTCAATAAATGGAATACCATTTTGGGCTGGATTACATTTGCAATAGCATTAACAACCTACACGCTTACCGTTGAACCTAC
>JBIIFA010000020.1:0-17358 GCA_044237565.1 Flavobacterium sp. | reverse complement strand
AAGAAACTAATGAAGAAATGATAGTCATATTTTTTTCTAACATTGGCATTTCAAGTGAAGTTGCTTCTTCAATTTCTTTGTGAATTGTTTCTGCAGCATCTTCGCTATTGAATCCTTCTTTTTTAACATCTTGGTATTTCAATAATGCAGATTTAATTGAATTTGCAACAGAACCTTGTTGATTGTCGCAAGTTGCAATTGCATCTTCGATTTTTCCATCTTTAACGCTAGTTTGAACACTTTTCATAAAAGCATCTAAGTTTCCTTTTCCTGCTGCTTTTGAAATTACTGCAAAACGCTCAAAAGAAAATACTATTACCATTAATAACATTCCTAATAATACAGGAACTATAAATCCACCTTTGTAAACCATTCCTAATGTATTCAATGGATGTCCTTTTTCGCTATCTCCACCTTCAAAGTTTGAAGCAGCTCCCATTAATAGAGACCAAACAAGATAACCTACAAATACACATGCAACAATAATGATTCCTGAGATCATACCTCCTACTTTTGAACCACCTTCTTTTTTAACGTTTGCCATTTTTTTTAATTTTTGATAATTTTAAATAATTTTTTTGATTTCTATAGTTGCTATAAAATTGAGCAAGAGCAAATTTAAATTTTTAGTTCAAATAAAAAAATATTTTTTACATTAAATTTTCATTAATTATGATAATTGTAGAATATTAAATAAAAATCATTTTTTTAAGAGAAATTACTTCCGTTCTTCATTCCGAAAACGTTAATATATATGAATTTATTATATATTGTGACTAAATACGATTACATGTTCCGAAATCGATTGAATTATAAACAAAATTTAACACCTTTCAGGAATAAAACTGTGTTTTTAAGCCTTTAAAAAATAAAAAAATAAGTAAAAGCTCTAATTTAGCAATACTACAAATTATTATGAAAGGTTATCTTACTATTGGAATGTTAATTATAACAAATGTTTTTATGACTTTAGTTTGGAATGGGCATCTTAAATTTAAAGAATAAAAAAACACCTCTTTAGAAAACGTTAATTGTGATGAATTTTCCTCTATTAACAGGTAACTTTAGATTTCTAATTCATCACTATGGAAACTACAAAAAAAATTATTATTGTGGGTGCTGGTTTTGCTGGTTTACGATTGGCGCAAGATTTAGAAAATACCAATTACAAGGTTTTATTGATTGATAAAAACAATTACCATCAATTTCAACCTTTACTTTACCAAGTTGCAACCGCCAGACTAGAACCTGCAAGTATTTCATTTCCAATTAGAAAAGTATTCCAACATTCTAAAAATATTAGAATTAGAATTGCCGAAGTTCTGAGTATTGATTCTAATAATAAAACCTTAAAAACAACTATTGCAGATTTCAAATATGATTATTTGGTTCTTGCTTATGGTTGTACAACTAACTATTTTGGAAATACTCAAATTGAAAAATTTGCATTTTCAATGAAATCGGTGCCAGAAGCCATTCAATTGCGAAACAGAATTCTTCAAACTTTTGAAGATACTTTGGTCGCAAAACCAGAAGATTTACAAGCGTTAATGAATTTTGTTATTGTTGGTGGCGGACCAACGGGAGTTGAACTTGCGGGAGCTTTAGCAGAAATGAAAAAAAATATTCTACCCAAAGATTATCCTGATAAAGATTTTCGAAAATTGACCGTTTATTTAATTGAGGGTTCTTCCAATGTTTTAAAACCTATGAGTTCCGATTCTCAAAAAAAGGCACTTCTGTATTTATTAGAATTAGATGTGGTTGTAAAAACAAATGTTATTGTAACTAATTATGACGGTTTTTCAGTAGGTTTGAATACTGGAGAAACAATTGCCTCGAAAAATGTAATTTGGGCAGCTGGTATTACCGGGAAAATTTTAGATGGAATTCCGAAAGAAGCAATAACTCGTGGCAATAGAATTATCGTGAATCGAAAATGTGAAATTACGGCCCTAAAAGACGTGTATGCCATTGGCGATATTGCTTTTATGGAAACTCCAAAATACCCGAAAGGACATCCTCAAGTGGCAAGTGTTGCCATTGAACACTCTAAATTTTTAGCGGATAATTTTAAATTAATTTCAGAAAACAAACCTTTACTTGATTTTGAATATCACGACAAAGGAGCTATGGCAACAATTGGAAAACGAAAAGCCGTAGTTGATTTGCCAAAATTTAGTTTTCAAGGAAGAATCGCTTGGTTTGTTTGGATGCTTGTTCACTTAGTAATGATATTGAATTTGAAAAACAAGATTTCCATTTTTATAAATTGGATTTTCAGCTACTTTAACAATGATAGCACTTTACGCGTTTTGATAAAACCATTGTCAGAAAAAAAGAAAGAATAATACTAGAACCTATTTTAAAAGTTCTAAGATTTTGAGTTCAATTTCTTCGCTGTCCCATTTGTCTTCAATATTTTCGATTTTCAGAATTTCTTCCATAATTTCATTTTGAAAGTCGCCAATGGCTAATGCTTCCGAATAAGGACGATGGCTAAATGTTACTCTGTCGTATAAAGGCAACCATTTTTCTGGATGTTTCTCTGCAAAATGCTTTTCAATTTTTTTCTGCAAAAGAAATTTTTCATCGGCAGTTTTCGAACTCATTTCCATGAAATTACGATAGGACAATTCTGCAATAGCATCGGCATTGGGTTTTCGAGATTTTTCATATTCTGAAAAAACAGTTTTCCAATCGTCGCCATATTGATTCATCAACTCATATAAAACCGAAATATCTTCAAAACCTGCATTCATTCCTTGACCATAAAATGGGACAATTGCGTGACAGGCATCACCAATTAATGCAACTTTATCTTCATAGGTCCAAGGAAAACATTTCATTGTAACCAAAGTACTCGTTGGATTTGCGAAGAAATCTTCGGTTAAATTTGGAATTACATCAATGGTATCGGGCAAGTTTTTCTCGAAAAATACTTCCACCGATTTTCTATCTGTTAAAGAGGCGAAAGAGTTTTCTCCTTCAAAAGGCATAAACAAAGTACACGTAAAACTACCGTCTAAATTGGGCAAAGCGATTAACATATATTCCCCTCGAGGCCAAATATGAAAGGAATTTTTATCTAATTTATGAGTCCCATCGGGATTTGCAGGAATATTTAATTCTTTGTACCCTGTATTTAAAAATTCTTGCGAATAGTTGAACATACTTTGGCGCTGCATTCTGTGTCGAATTCTTGAAAAAGCTCCATCGGCACCAAAAACCATATCAAACTTCAATTCTTCCCACTCGCCACGCTCTTCTTCGCCAATATGTAAGGTTGCATTTGACAAAGTTACATCCCAAATTTTTTGCTCAAAAAAGAATTCTGCTCCAGCTTGTTCTGCCAAATCAATCATTTTTCTGTTCAATGCTCCTCTTGAAATAGAATAGATACTCTGTCCTTCTTGTCCGTAATTTTGAAAATTAAGTTTGTCCACAAGATGAATTGCTCGTTTGTCCATTGCAATTGCAATTTCTCGAACTTCATCACCAATCTCAACGCCGTCAAGAGCTTTCCAACCTCGATTTGACATTGCTAAGTTTATTGAGCGACCGGAAAATCGAATTTTACGAATATCGGGACTTCTGTCATAAACATGAACTGTATGACCTGCTTTTTTGAGATAAATTGCCAAAAGTGATCCAACTAAACCCGAACCAACAATTGCAATTTTAAGTGACTTTTGCATCAAAAAGAATGTAAATATAAGTGTGCAAATTTAGGTAATTCTGCACACATTTCATTAAATTGAAGGATTAATATACTGAGATTTATTATAATTTTATTTATGTCAATTGTAGCAAAAAAAATTTATTCTAATAAAATTAAAACAACTCTAAATTTTTAAATTGAAAGTGTCTTTTAGATTTATATTTTGTAAAACAAAAAGTATCTTTGTAAAAATATAAGTTTATGAAACACATTACTAGAGACGACATTTCACAGATGGAGAAATTGGAGCGCCTGAATATTATTAACTCGTGTACGGGTTATAAGTCGGCTAATTTAATTGCAACAATTTCCAAAGATGGCATTCCAAATGTAGCCGTATTTAGCAGCATTACGCACCTAGGGAGCAATCCGGGTATTTTGGGGTTTATAGTTCGTCCTACTACAGTTCCAAGAGATACCTATTTTAATATTAAAGCAAAAGGGTTTTTTACGGTGAACCATATTACGTCAAACATGATTGCCGATGCGCATCATACATCTGCAAATTATGACGTTGGTATTTCTGAATTTGATAAAACCAATCTTGAGGAAGAATATAAAAATGACCTTGAAGTTCCGTTTGTAAAAGGAAGTCCAATTCAGTTGTATTGCAAATATATGAACGAGTATTACATAAAAGAAAATGACACTATTCACGTAATTGCATCGATAGAGCATGTTTATTATAATGAAAATATGGAACACAAAGACGGATGGCTGCAACTTGATAAAGGCAATGTTGTTGCAATAAATGGTTTAGATGGGTATTGTTTGCCGAAATTAGTGGATCGATTTGAATATGCACGTCCGAATATTGAAACTAAATCTTTCAAAATTTAGTTGAGAAACAAGTAATGAAAACAAAAATGGACTGTTAAGAAACAGTCCATTTTTTCATGAAAATATCGAGAAGACATCATTCAATAATAATTCTTTTAACTACTTTTTATTTCTGTCTTGAACTGTTACAAGATACACACCCGATTGAACATGCTCCAGTTGAACATTTTGAGAAAACAATCTTGAATTGTTGTATTTGTTATTCAAAATTGCTTAACCTCTCATATTCATTTACAAAAATTGCAATTTCATTGCTTCATGAAAAATTGAATTGAACGGTAAAGTCCCCTTGGTTTGGATTTGGATACAAAATCAAAGTTAGCCAACGGATTTTATAAATCCCAATATTTGAGGGCTCAGCATGACATTTAGTTTAATGATTTGTTTATAATTGACCCTAAGTGCGACAATAGGTATTATTTGGCACTAATGTCCATTTACCAAGGAAATTTAAAAAAATACAGTTGAAGAAACTAAAGGTTTCAAATTACCTTAATCCAAATAAAAATTAATATTTGCTTAAAAATTAACACAAAAATCAGATAATTATCAATAAATTACTTTATTTTTGTTTCCCAAAATCAAACCAATTTTTTTTTATGAAAAAAACTATTGCGCTAAAAATGCTACTTATTTTACTTTGTTTTACTGATGCAAATCTAATATTTAGCCAAAAAAAGCAGTTTAAAAAAACCCTCTTTGGCAAACCAATTAATCAAAGAAATATTAATCCAGAAAATGGATACATAAGATGCGCTTCAAAAGAATATGAAGATTATCTTCAAGGAAACAATCCCAAAAGATTAAATAAAGAGCAGTTTGAATCATGGATAGGCCCGATAATTGAAAAACAAAAACAAGCTGAAATTAACGGAAAGGCACCTCAAACAGTTTTTAATATCCCTGTAGTCATCCACGTAATACACAACGGTGATGCTATTAATACTGCAGCTTCTCACACAGGTGAAAACATTTCTTATGCCCAAGCGGTTTCACAAATAACGGTAATGAACCAAGATTTTAGAAGACTTTTAGGAACACCCGGAAACGGATCTACAGGATATAATTTAGGTGTCGATTGTGAAATCAATTTTTGCTTAGCACAACAAGACCCTTTTGGAAATCCTAGTGACGGAGTTGACCGCGTGAATCTTGGAGCCACAAGTTGGTCAGACGCTGATATCGATTCAACTGTAAAACCTCAAACTCAGTGGGATCCTACAAAATATTTGAACATGTGGACTGTTCGCTTTTCAGATACGTCTTTATTAGGTTATGCTCAGTTTCCATCTGCGCCAACTCCGCCACCTCTACCAACTCCGCCAATTACGATTCCAGGTCTTGAAGGATTGAGCACAAACGGAGGCAATTCAGATACCGATGGTGTAGTTGCTAGCTATGATGCTTTTGGAACAATTGCTGAAACCGATGGTTCGTTTGTGCTAAATTCAACTTATAATTTAGGACGAACAATGTCTCATGAAGTAGGACACTGGATTGGATTGTACCATATTTGGGGAGATGATACTGAATGTACGGGCGCAGATACAGCAACTGGCGATTATGTTGCCGACACACCTGATTCAAATGTAGAAAATTATACTTGTGTAGTTGTTCAAAATTGTATTGGTAACGACATGGTGGAAAACTATATGGACTACACTAACGATGCTTGTATGAATACTTTTACAGCAGGACAAAAAGCTAGAATGGCAGCAGTAATGACAAATTGCCTAAATCGTAAAACCTTATCTTCATCAAATGGGTGTGCACCAGGTCAAGTTTATGGTTTAGATGGAACTTTAACCAATGATACTGTAACTGTTGTAGATTGTAGCCCTGCTTACAGTGCGGCATTTACTTTAACAAACAGAGGAACAACAACTTTAACTTCTGCCGAAATTACTTATAATGTTGATGGAGGAAACAATCAAACTTACAATTGGACAGGAAGTATGGCAACGGGTGTTTCTGCTATTATAACAATAAATGGTACTGGAACTTCTGGTAATCATAATTTTAACGCAACACTTACCAAAGTGAATACACAATTGGATCAAAATACGGCCTACAATACTTTTAGTAAACCTTTTGAAATTGCTCCAAATTACAATGAAACAGCTGTTGTATTTAAATTCCAAAAAGATTTATATGCTAGCGAAACCAGTTGGAATCTAAAAAATAGTGCCGGAACAATTATAAAAAGTGGTGGTTCTTATAAAGACGCTAGTGGAACTACTCTACCTAATTTATTGACTCAAGACTGGGTGCTAAATCCAAATGATTGTTATACATTTACAATCAATGATTCCGAATCCGATGGTATTTGTTGTGAGTATGGAGTTGGATATTACAACATTAAATCTTCAAATGGTTTAGTCACATTGGTATCTGGAGCTTCGTTTGGTGCGTCAGAAGTAAAAAGCTTTGGAATAAACTTATTAGAAAATGATAATTTCGAAATTCCTAATAGTATTTATGTTTATCCAAATCCAACAAAAGGGATTTTAAATATTTCTGTACCAAATGATTTTGGATTACCAAATGGCTTTACAATTACAAATTATTTAGGACAAAACTTACAACACAAAGTGGTTAGTTCAGAAAATGATTTGTCAATAAATACTTCAACATTCAGCAAAGGTGTTTATTTTATTACTATTGAAAAAGGAAGCGAGAAAAAAACATTGCGTTTCATAAAAGAATAGTTTTATTTCAAATAAAAAGAATAAGGGGATTGAATTTGTTCAATCCCTTTTTTTATATGCAATTATTAATTTAAATTTGCACCTTTATAAAAAAGCAATTTCTTGAAAATTTTTAACTCCATTCACGATTTCAAATCAACAAAGAAAACCATACTTACGCTAGGTACTTTTGATGGTGTGCATGTTGGGCACCAAAAGATAATTCAGAAATTGATTCAAAATGCTTCGGATTACAATTGCGAAAGTTTAATCTTAACTTTTTTCCCACATCCCAGAATGGTTCTGCAAGAAGGTTCCGACATAAAACTTCTAAATACAATTGACGAAAAAACTGTTTTACTTAAAAAAATGGGATTAGACAATTTGATAATCCACCCTTTTGACAAAGAATTTTCAAGATTAACTGCAGAAGAATTCGTGAAAACAATATTGGTAGATGCTTTACATATCCAAAAGATTATTATTGGCTATGACCATCGTTTTGGAAGAAACCGATTAGCCAATATTGACGATTTAATTCTTTATGGCAAGCAATATAATTTTGAAGTTGAACAAATATCCGCTCAAGAAATTGATTCCGTTTCGATAAGTTCTACCAAAATTAGAAATGCAATTCTAGATGGTAATATAGCTTTGGCCAATGAATACTTGGGTTATAAATACGTTATAAACGGAATGGTAATAAACGGGAACCAATTGGGAAGAACGATAGGTTTTCCAACTGCAAATCTCAAAATAGAAGAAAATTATAAACTTATTCCGAAAAATGGTGTTTACATTGTGAAAAGCACCATCAACCAAAAAACAGTTTTCGGAGTTATGAATATTGGAACAAATCCAACTGTAAATGGAGAAAATTTATCAATCGAAGTTCACTTTTTTGATTTTGATGCCGATTTATACAACTCAAAAATAGAAATTTCGGTTTTGGAAAGAATTCGGGACGAGCAAAAATTTGATTCAATTGAATTATTAAAAAACCAAATTCAAGAAGATAAAGAAACTGCCATTTCTTTCATCGCAAAAACTACAAAGCCATTATAAAATGCTTTAATTTACCATTTAATAATTGCACTCGCCCAAGTAAATCCACTTCCAAAAGCAGCCAAAACTAAAGTATCACCCGATTTAATTTTGCCTTGTTCCCAAGCTTCTGTCAAAGCAATTGGAATTGATGCTGCCGTTGTGTTTCCGTATTTCTGTATGTTATTAAAAACTTGATCGTCTGATAAACCAAATTTCTTTTGGATGAATTGTGCTATTCTCAAATTAGCCTGATGCGGAATTAACATGTCAATATCCGAAACTTCCAAATTATTGGCTTGCAATCCTTCGTTAATGACTTCGCTGAAACGTACCACAGCATTTTTGAATACAAATTGACCGTTCATATATGGGAAATAGCTTTCGTCATTTGGATCATTATCAGCAATAATATCCGTAATCCATCGTCCTCCCATTCCTGGAGCTTTTACCACTAATTCTTCAGCATGTTGCCCTTCAGAATGCAAATGAGTAGATAAAATTCCTTTTGTTAAATCTTCTTCCCGACTCAAAACAGCCGCTCCTGCCCCATCACCAAAAATAACTGAAACCCCACGACCACGAGAAGTCATGTCCAATCCTGTAGATTGAATTTCGGAACCAATTACTAAAATGTTTTTATACATTCCCGTTTTTATATATTGATCGGCAACAGACAAAGCGTATACAAAACCTGAACATTGGTTTCTGACATCCAACGCGCCAACGGTTCTCAATCCTAAATCTCTTTGCACTAAAACTCCAGGTCCAGGAAAATAATAATCGGGACTTAAAGTGGCAAAAACAACAAAATCAATGTCATCATTAGAAAGTCCTGAGCGTTCAATAGCTATTTTTGCGGCTTTCACGCCCATAGAAGTTGTTGTATCTTGTCCTTTAATAATATGACGACGTTCTTGAATCCCAGTTCTTTCTTGAATCCACTCATCATTGGTGTCGATAATTTTTGACAAATCATCGTTGGTCACTACATTTTCAGGAACATAAAAACCCAATCCTGTTATTTTTGAATGATACATAGTTACTAAAATTAATTGTTGAATTTATATGCTAATTTAAGGATAGTTTTCAGTAATTAGGAAACATCCCTTGAAAAAAAAATTTAAAGTCCTAAGGAAACCTCAACGTTAATTTCCAATTCTGAAATATGGTCAAAGAAAATCACGTTTCTATTGGCAACAGCCTTAATTAAATAGTGGCTTCCTTTAAAATAAGATTGTTTAACCACTACTTTTAACGCCCCATTATCGGTGATTTTCAATTGGTTTGGGTACAACAAAAGTGTTTCGTCTTCGCCTTCAATTTCTGAGAATTGCGATAATTTCAACTCATTAACTTCCCCAAAAAGTGAGGCAATGTATTTATTTGGTGGATTTTTATATAATGCTAAAGAATTGGCTTTGGCGATTACTTCTCCGTCTTGCAAAACAATAGTTTCCTCAGCAAATGAAAGTGAATCTGTACTATCGTGCGTGGCAACAATGCAGGTAATTCCCCTCGATTTTAGGTAGGCAAACAAATTCCTACGCAATGCATTCTTTCTGAAATTATCAATTTGACTGAACGGCTCGTCTAACAATAAAACTTCTGGTTCCAATGCCAAAACCCTTGCTAAAGCTACTCTTTGTTGTTGTCCACCGCTAAGATATTTTGCTTTTACATCTGCAAAATCTGACATTTCTACAATGTCTAATAATTCTTGAATGCGTTGTTGTTTTTTCTCAATATTTACATTAGAAAGGTATTTTCCTACATTTTCGGCAACCGAAATATAAGGCATCAAATCAAAATCCTGAGAAAGATATTTCATGAATGACATTCCAGGAACCAAGTTAAATTTTGTACCCAAAACTTCCGTTTCATCCCAAAAAATTTTTCCTTCATCTAAATCGTACAAACCATAAATCAATTTTAACAGCGTACTTTTTCCGCAACCACTTTCGCCAATAACAGCAATGTTTTGACCTTTTTGGATTGTGAAATTCATTTGTTTTATGACTTTTCTATCGTCATAACTAAAAGAAATATTTTGTACTTGAAGCATAAATTAAATTAGAAGTGACACTCGAAAAATAGTTGTGCAAAGATAGTTGAAAGTATAAAAATAGGATGTAATTTTTAAAATAAAACCAATAAATTATTGCTGGTTAATTACCAATTTCAGGCATCCAAAAATGCTTTTCGAAATCAATAATTTGATTGTCAATTACCTCGATTCCTTCGCTTTCAAGTAATTGTTGCATGAGGTTGGTTCCGTCAAAATGATGTTTTCCTGTGAGTAAACCCTTTCTGTTGACAACGCGATGTGCTGGAACATCTTCCAAATTATGAGAGGCATTCATTGCCCAACCTACCATTCTTGCCGAACGAGCAGCCCCAAGAACTTTGGCAATTGCTCCGTAGGAAGTCACTTTTCCGTAAGGAATTTGTCGAGCAACAGCATAAACGCGTTCAAAAAAATTATCGTTTTTGTCAGTCATTTTAAATCCAATAGTTTTTTATGAGTTTCAAAAAAGTAATTACAGAAACCAATCCAGTTATGGAGCCAATGATATAATTTCCTTTATCAATTAGGAAAGAAGTTTTGTTTTCTTGCTTTTTGAAGAATAGAATATATAAGTAGAAGACAGTAAAAGAACCCGAAACTACACCTAAAACAAAGGAATAAATGAAAAAAGAATTGAAGAAAAAATAACCATAAGAAGACATGGTAACACTTACAAAAACATAATACGGTATGGGAAATAAATTCAATGCCGAAAGCAACATTCCAAGAAAAAACCGGCTTGCTTTACTGTGCATTTTAATCTCTTGTTTGGCTTTTTTTGGCTTTCGTGCAGACCAAAAAAAATAAACAGAAAGACCTAAAAAAAGAAGGACCCCAATTTCCTGTAAAATATTGATTATATCTTGTCGGCTAAAAATGAACTTCGCAAACAATAAAGCGATGTAAGTTTGAAATAATACAATAATAGTTGCACCGCTTGCGAAAGAAATTGCTTCATTTCTACCATCAATAGCACTCACTTTTGCAGCCGTCATATTGATTAAACCTGGTGGCATAATTCCAATTGACGCGATTACAAAACCTAATAATAAAGGCACTATGAATTCCAAATTTTATTTGATTTTAAACCGAATATAGGTAATTGCTTTGTTTATTTCTAAATATTGCTTTTCATAAAATGTTTGAAAACCAGTAACTTCCTCTGGACTTCCTTCGTTTACATATACATTATGATTGGCATACAAAACCTCGTGTCCTTCGCCGTGAAGCAATCCTAAAGTGTACCCGTGCATGAATTCGCTATCGGTTTTTAGGTTCATTATTCCATCTGGTTTAAGTATTTTTTTATACAATTTCAGAAATTCCGAATTGGTCATTCTGTGTTTGGTCCGTTTGTATTTTATTTGTGGGTCTGGAAAAGTAATCCAAATTTCGTCGACTTCATTTTCGTTGAAAATATGATTTACCAATTCGATTTGGGTTCTAATAAAAGCCACATTATGCAAACCTGTTTCAACTGCAGTTTTTGCACCCCGCCAAAAACGAGCCCCTTTTAAATCAATACCTATAAAATTCTTATTTGGATATTTCTCGGCCAAACCAACAGAATATTCGCCTTTTCCACAACCTAATTCCAACACAATTGGATTGTCATTTTTGAAAAAATCGGTGTTCCATTTTCCTTTTAACGGGAATAAATCGCCAACCACTTCTTCTCTTGTCGGTTGAAAAACATTGTTGAATGTATCGTTTTCTTTGAACCTTTTTAATTTATTTTTACTTCCCACGGTTTATTTTATATTTTGGCAAAATTAAGGAAATATATATGATAAAATAAAGTTTTTTTAAGAATCAAATTCAATGTGCTTTTGGAGTGTAAAAGAAAATTGCGAACCCTTTCCTAGATTACTTTCTACGAATATTTTTTCATTATGAGCTTCAATAATATGTTTCACTATGGCGAGGCCGAGACCCGAACCCCCTTCTGATCTTGAGCCACTTTTATCCACTCGAAAAAAGCGTTCAAATAATCTTGGAATATTTTTAGCATCGATTCCTTCTCCGTTGTCAGAGATGTTTATTAATATGTGATTATTGATAACATCTTCAAAACCAATTTCTGTGGAGCCACCACTTTTACCATATTTAATTGAGTTTTCAATCAAATTCGTGACTACTTGTTGAATTTTATCATAATTTCCAACAACTAAGATTGGCTTATTATATTTATCATCAAAAGTGATTATAATGTCTTTTTTATTGGCTTTCATTTCCAACAAGTCCATAACATTTTGAGTTAATGCAACAATGTCGAAAGGCGCCATTGTTAATCTTTCCTCGGACATTTCAAGTTTGGAAATCGTATCTAAATCTTCTACAATATAGACCAATCGTTCCACGCCGTTTAAAGCACGTGCTAAATATTTTTTTCGGATAGTTTTGTCTTTCATTCCCCCATCAAGTAATGTAGAAATATAACCTTGAACCGTAAATAGTGGTGTTTTGAGCTCGTGTGAAATATTACCTAAAAATTCTCTTCGGTACTCTTCCCGAATTTTTAATGTTTCAATTTCTAATTTTTTATCCGATGCAAACTTCGAAACCTCACGAGTAATCGAACTCATATCGGTAATTGGTGATTTATTTACGATAGTGGCAGATTCTAAAAAAGAAAAATCATCGTAAATCTTTTTTACTTTTTGGAAAATAAAATGTTGAACTTTAAATTGTAGTAATAGGAAAGAGAATAATGCAATGCAAACCGCAAAAATTAAGCAAAATTTGAAAGAAAACTCAAAGAAAAAATAGGTTAAAAAACCAACTAATCCTGTCGAAAAAAAAGTAATTTGTACCGCTGAGTTTACAGCAAAACGATATGTCTCTCTAATTTTTTTAGTCATCTATGCTTCAAACTTATAACCAACTCCTTTAATGGTTTTGAAAAATTCATCTCCAATTTTTTCTCTTAATTTTCTAATGTGTACATCGATGGTTCTGCCTCCTACAATGACATCATTGCCCCAAACTTTGTCTAAAATTTCTTCTCGTTTGAATACTTTTCCCGGCTTGGAAGCCAATAAATAAAACAGTTCAAATTCTTTTCTAGGAAGTACAATTTCTACTCCTTCTTTAATAATTTTATATTCTTCCCGATTAATTTCAATACCGCCAACATTCAATGTTTCAGAATTTTGTTCGGTTTCTTTCAGTCTTCGCAAAAGCGCTTTGACCTTGCTAACCAATAATTTTGGTTTTATTGGTTTTGTAATATAATCATCCGCGCCTGCATCAAAACCGGCTACTTGCGAATAATCTTCACTACGAGCAGTTAAAAAAGTGATAATAACATTACTCAATTCAGGAATTTTTCTGATATTTTCACAGGCTTCCATCCCGTCCATTTCAGGCATCATTACATCCATAATTATAAGGTGTGGAATTTCCTTTTTTGCTTTGACAACAGCCTCTCTGCCATTTGAAGCTGTGGAAACTTGATAGCCTTCTTGCGAAAGATTATAACCAACAATTTCTAAAATATCTGGTTCATCATCAACCAATAGAATTTTAATATCTTTCTTTTTCATAATAAACTAGATAGGATTTATCGGTGTAAATGTAAATATAAAAAATTCTTAAAAAACACATTTGCAAAAATTTAATATATTAACAATTAAATAATATTAAGCAAACAAAAAGGCAATGTTGAATTAACACAAACTTTACATTTTGCATGTTCCTTTGCAAAAATAAAAATACTAAAAAAATGAAGATTAAATTATTATTTATCGGACTATTAATAAGTTGTATCACATTTGCACAAAGCAAAGGTACAGTTTCTGGAGTTTTATCTGACAAAGAAACTAATAATGCTACTTTACCATTTGCAAATGTAGCAATTAAAGGCACCACTATTTCTACAACTACAGATACTGACGGAAAATATAGCATTGCACTTGAGCCAGGGAATTATACAATTCAATTTAGTTTTTTAGGGTATGATCCGCTAGACTTTCCAATAACTATTAAAGTGGGTGAAAATTTAATTGTCAATAAAACTTTAAGTTCTGGAGGTTTCAAATTAGAAGATGTTATCATTAAATCTAATATAAATAGAGAGAAAGAAACGGCAATTTTGTTAGATCAGAAAAAAGCCGTTGAAATAAAACAAAGTATCGGTGCTCAGGAAATGTCAAGAAAAGGGGTTAGTGATGTGGAAGAAGGATTGACAAAAATTACAGGAATTACTAAGGTTGAAGGACGAGGATTATTTATTAGAGGTCTTGAAGACAGGTACAATAATTTGTTAATTAACGAATTGCAAGCGCCTTCTAATTCTCCTTTCAAAAAAATTATTCCTTTAGATTTATTTCCTACAGATATTGTTGGGGTTTTAAATGTTTATAAAACTTTTAACCCAAATATTTCAGGAGATTTTGCTGGTGCAACTGTTAATATTGAAACTGCGCAAGGTAAAAATTCGATAACGAAATTAAATATTGGGGCAGGTTATACCACAAATAACAATAACGAAGATTTTCTAATTTCATCCGATGCCAATTCAACGAAAGGATTGTTGGGAATGGTTGGAAAAGATAGAGAATTACCAGCTGCATTTGGGACTGTTCCTGCAGGTGTAAAACTAACATCTTCACAAGCGGCAGATGCTTTTAAAAATAATTCTTGGGATGTAGATCAAACCTCAAGTCCATTGAACACAAGTATAGGGGTTTTACATTCTGAAAAATTTAAAATTGGAGATGACAACTTCAATTATTTAATTTCCCTGAATTCCGACAATAAATATACCATCCGAAAAGGAGTAGATAGAACTTTTAATCAGGGTCAAGGTAACTACGACAAGAATTTTGCCCTTTCTACCTATAATTATCAAACTTCGGCATCTGCTTTATTGGCATTAAAATATAAGACTGCAAGATGGAGTTTGTCCTCTAACACATTTTACCTTCGTTCTACCGAAAGTAAAATAGAAGACCAATTTGGTTACAACAATAGTTTAGCAAATAATAACACAATGATAATCCGATTGAATCAATTTGAGCAATCTAATTATTTCAATAATCAGTTGAGTGGAGATTATAAAATCACAGCTGACGGAAAACATTCTATTAAAGCAGGTGGTTCATTTGTGAAAACTTCTTTTCAACAACCTGATAGAAAGTTTATTATTGGAAACAAAACAAATGAAACGGATATTACTACTACTTATGGTGGGAATAATTTAAACCGTCAATATTTGAATGTTAAGGGGAACTATTATGTTTCAGGTTTATTGGAATACAATTGGAATATATTTGAAACAGCAAAAGGCAAAACAAATAAATTATCCGTGGGTTATAATACCTTCAGAAATGATTTGTCATCTACCTACCGATTTATTTCAGGAAGACCGTTAGTGGGAACAAATACAACAATAAACACAAACTTAAACTCAATAGACGCTCAAATATCTTCGGATATTGCAAACGGTTTAGTTCGTTATACTGAAGAAACTAATGCTGAATATAAAGTAAAAATGAACCAATTTGTAAATGCGGGTTATGCAAATTTATTTTGGAATTTTACCGAATCTCTAGAAGTTAATGCAGGTGTTCGTTTAGAAAATTCAGATAGAATTATCAAATTTCGTCCAATCTCTGCGTCAATAACTGATCCTTACAGTAAATTGAATAACAATGAGTTGTATGTTTTGCCATCGTTAAATGCAAAGTATAGTTTGAATGAAAAAAACAACCTTCGTTTTGCTACTTCAAAAACCATTACACGTCCAGTTACAATGGAAGTACTTCCTATTACTTATATAAATGCCGATGGAACTGCAATTATTGGAAATTCTAACTTAAAAGATTCTGAAAATATTAATGTTGATGTTAAGTATGAATTATTCCCTAATAATAAAGAAATGATTGTAATTGGGTTATTTGGAAAGTCAATCAACAAGCCAATAGAACGTATATTTTTACCAACAAGTGGTGGTCAAACGAGTACTTTTCAGAATTCAGAAAAAGCAACACTTTTTGGTGCCGAATTAGAATTTCTATTACAATTGTCAAGAATTAACGAATCGCTTTCCAATTTTTCTTTTGGATTTAATACTTCAATAATGAAAACTAAAGTTCTTGTTGATATTAATCAAAATCAAATTGAAAATTCATCTTCAAGAAAACTTCAAGGTGCTTCGGATTGGTTGATTAATTCTGATTTAAAGTATGATTTTGAATTTAATAAAATAATGAAAAACTCAATCACTTTGGTTTACGGGGTTTATGGAGATCGTATTTTTGCTGTTGGAACGGCAGGATTAGATCACGTTTATGAAAAATCATTTAGCAAATTAGATATTGTTTGGACTAGCAAAATAACGAAAAATATTGATCTTAAGTTTGCAGCAGATAATTTATTAAATCCAACTTATAAATTAGAAATGGGAAAAGAAAGTTCTGTTAATATTACTGAATCGTCACTATTACAAAAAGACTATAAACGTGGCGTAGGTCTTTCTCTAAATATATCTTATACATTTTAATATTAAAAAAAGAGCCGTAAAAAAGCTCTTTTTTTATTAGGTTATACTTTCATTTGATATTTCAAAATACAATAATAATAATAATGAAATAAACACACCGCTGCATCACAACAGAGGGTATTGGCTAATCAATAATTATGATTGGTATAACATTGAATTTACATTGAATTAAATTAATTTTAATAATTACATAATTTTAAGTTAACACCAAGAAAATAATTAGCTATTACCTTTGGATCAACAAATTAAAAGAAACAACACAATGAAAAAATTAGTTTTTAGTTTAGCTTTTTTAGCAACAATTTTCACAGGATGTTCATCAGATGACGATGAAACAAGCACCCCGATTGTACCCGTAGTTGGAGAAATTACCGGAGATTTAGCAACAAGTAAAACATTTGCTTATGGAAATTATACTTTGAAAGGAATTGTAAAAATTCAATCTGGTATAACTATTACTTTTGATGCAGGATCTACAATTACTGCCAATGCA
>JBIIFA010000114.1:0-6199 GCA_044237565.1 Flavobacterium sp. | reverse complement strand
ATTCAGTTCTATGGAACTTTCAATTATACAAAAGGACGAATCAATACTAGTTCTGGAATAGTACCTTTAGATCACATTCCTCCATTTTATGGAAAAATAGGTTTAAAATATGAAACTAAAATAATGAATTTTGATTTTTATATGCTTTACAACGGCAAAAAAGACATCAAAGATTATTTCCTAAATGGTGAAGATAATGAACAATTTGCTCCTGCAAATGGAATGCCCGCTTGGAAAACATTTAATTTAAAAGGAGCTATTTTACCATTTAAAAATACAACTTTTTTCTTTGGAATAGAAAATATTTTGGACACACAATACCGCACATTTGCTTCTGGAATTAATGCTTCTGGTAGAAATTTATATGTTGGTATGAAATATAAATTTTAAGAATAACGTAAAAATAAAAAACTAGCTTAGATATAAAAAAATAAGCTAGTTTTTATTTTAAAAAAGCAGACCTATAAGCCGGGTTCTGTCCACGCCTGAACGTGGCCTTATCATTTATCTCGGCTCGAAATTACTCGCGAGCTCTATCTTTCTACCCTTCAACAACGGACGAGAAGCCCTTGACTATTGATATACTTGAAATTTCACCGCATAGAGTTTACCTGGTTTCACTACAGCCTTACCTGTACATACTTTCTGTTGCACTTGTCCTCTTTCGATTGCTCGAAATGACGGGTGTTACCCGCTATGCTTCTCTTTGGTGTCCGGACTTTCCTCCACACAAAAGTGTAGCGATAAGGCGGTCTGCTTTGCAAATTTACGACATATATGGATTTTGATTGCTATTTTATATAAAGACTTTAACAAAATTATAAATAAATCAGCTTTTATTTATTGTAAATTTATAAGAATCAAACACTTATAAAATGGAAACACGATACCACTACACCACCGTAATAAATGCGTTAAAAGAATTGAACGAAAAAGGATTTGTAATCGATTTTAATCTCCATGAAAATGAAATCATAAACCATCCAAAAAATTATAAAATTACTGATATTTATCGCTATGATGGAGAAAACAATCCCGATGAAGAAGCTACTGTTTATGGAATTGAATCTATTTTTGGAGAAAAGGGAGTTTTTGTTGCTGGAGGTTCAGCAAATTCAAATAATGTAGCTGCGAAAGTATTGAATAATGTGGCAATTGAGTGAATTTGGTTGTTGGTTTTAGGTTATAAATACAAAATCTGAAATCTTAATTTTAAATCTAAAATTTTTGATATTTATAGAAATTAGAATTTTAAATTTGAAAATTTAAATCTATATTTGTGAACCAATAATTTTCCATGGAACAATTTGTAGTATCGGCTCGTAAATATCGCCCTCAAACATTTAAAGATGTTGTGGGACAAAAAGCCATTACCAATACTTTGTTGAATGCTATAGAAACCAATCATTTGGCTTCTGCACTATTGTTTACAGGCCCTCGTGGTGTTGGTAAAACTACTTGTGCTCGAATTTTGGCACGTAAAATAAACCAACCAGGTTATGATGATCCAACTGAAGATTTTGCATTTAATGTATTTGAACTCGATGCCGCTTCAAACAATTCTGTAGATGATATACGAAGTTTGATTGACCAAGTGCGTATTCCGCCACAAACCGGGCAATATAAAGTTTATATTATTGATGAGGTTCACATGTTGTCATCAGCGGCTTTCAATGCTTTTTTGAAAACATTAGAAGAACCACCAAAACACGCCATTTTTATATTGGCAACGACCGAAAAACACAAAATTATTCCAACGATTTTATCGCGTTGTCAGATATTTGATTTCAAAAGAATTACCGTTAAAGACGCCAAGGAACATTTGGCTGATGTAGCCGAAAGTCAAGGAGTTTCATTTGAAGACGATGCTTTGCATATTATTGCTCAAAAGGCAGATGGCGCTATGCGAGATGCTTTATCCATTTTTGACAGGGTGGTTTCGTTTTGCGGAAATAATCTTACGCGTCAAGCTGTTACAGAGAATTTGAACGTCCTTGATTATGAAACGTACATCAATATTACCGATTTACTATTAGAAAATAAAATTCCTGAATTATTATTGGCTTACAATGAAATACTTTCCAAAGGTTTCGACGGACACCATTTTATAGCGGGATTGGCTTCTCATTTTAGAGATTTATTAGTCAGTAAAACACCATCAACCTTATCACTTTTAGAAGTTGGGGAACAAGCACAACAATTGTATGGAATTCAGTCACAAAAGACGTCCCAAGAATTTTTATTGAAAGGGATCGAAATTGCCAATGACTGTGATTTGAAATACAAAGTCAGTCAAAATCAGCGTTTACTCGTGGAACTTTGTTTGATGCAATTGGGCTCTATCACTTTTGATGGAGAAAAAAAAAAGTTGAATCCTATATAATTCCACCGACTCATTTCAAAAAATCAGATTATTCAATTACTGATAAATCTATTGTTTTAGAAACAGTAAAAATTGAAATCATTAAAGAAGAAATTCCTGAAATAATTGAAATTCCTGAACCACAAATTACTATTGAGGAAACAACCTCTATTATTTCTAAAAATAGTTTAACTTATTCAAATTCAATATCTTCTGATACTTTATCGGAACCTAAAGTTTCTGCATTTTCGTTAGCAAGTATTCGCGCCAAAAAAGAACTTTTAGAAGCTGGGAAAGCTATTATTAAAGAAACGATTCATTTGCCAATAGAAGAGTTTAAAGAAACAGATATGTTGTTGCATTGGAACAAATATGCGCAACGTTTGGGAGATAAAGGCTATAAAATAATGGAATCGTTATTACTTATTAACGACCCTGTTTTAAACGGAACAAATATTACATTAGAACTTCCAAACCAAGGCTCAAAAATAGATTTTGAAACTGAAATAAATGGACTTTTGGGCTATTTGAAAGGGCACTTACACAATCATAACATTACGATAGAAGTAAATGTAAATGAAAAAGTTGCTACCAAAAAAGCTTTTACAGCTCAAGAAAAGTACAATCGTTTGAGCGAGAAAAATCCAAATTTAGATTTGCTTAGAAAAACCTTTGACTTGGATTTATAATTAATTATCGATTATATTTTTCCATAATACAGTGCTTTTACAATTCCATCAGAAAGTCCAATTTTAGGAACGTAAATACTTCTTGCGCCACTCCATTTCATTGCGTTTAAGTAAATCTTGGTTGCCAAAACAATAACATCGGCTCGATCGGCATTTAATCCTAATTCAGATACCCTTTGTTCGTAGGTTAAAGAATTTAAAAAGGCATATTGTGAATTTACATAGATATAAGACAAGGGTTTGTCCTGCATTTTCCCTGACATTTTAAATAATTTATTGATGTTTCCGCCTGAACCAATTAAAGTAACCTCATCAAAATCTGCCGTATTTAATTTAATCCATTTTTCAATTTCAAGCCAAACCAAATCACTTACAACATCATTCAACAATCGAACTGTTCCAACTTTAAAGGATTTTGAAACCACCATATTACCATTTGAAAATAATGAAAATTCAGTGCTTCCCCCACCAACATCAACATATAAATACGTTTTTTCAGTTTTTAATAAATAATGTAAATCTGTAGAAGCAATAATGGCCGCTTCTTTTTTACCATCGATAATTTCGATTTTAATGTCTGCTTTTTTCTTGATTATTTCAATAACTTCCTTACCATTGTAGGCCTCCCGCATTGCAGAAGTCGCACAAGCCATATATTTCTCTACTTTGTGAACCTTCATTAACAACTTGAACGCTTTCATGGCATCGACCATTCTATCGATATTTTCTTCGGAAATTTCACCAACAGTAAAAGCATCTTGACCTAAACGAATTGGCACCCGAACCAAAGCGCTTTTGCTAAATTGGGTTTCCTTTCCATCTTCTTCAATAATATTTGCAACCAAAAGCCGCATCGCATTGGAACCAACGTCAATTGCTGCATATTTTCTTATCGTAATCATGTAATGTGCTTATTTTAGGCGAGATTAATAGGTGAATTATAAATTTTCAGAAATAACTTCCAATCGATTTAAATAGTAATTATAGGTTTCTTGTTGGGCTCGGAAAACTGCATTACTTCCACGAACCCTGTATTTATTATCTAATTTTTCCGAATGCAATCGGGCTTTAACGTTTCCTTTCCATCCAATATTAAAAATATCTATTAGTTCATTTTTAATTCGTTCGTCATAAATTGGACAGGTTACTTCTACCCTTCCATCGATATTTCGTGTCATAAAATCAGCTGAAGAAATATAGACTTCGGAGTCATTTTCATTTCCAAAAATGTAAACACGAGAATGTTCCAAATAATTATCTACTATACTAATTGCTTCAATATTATCACTCATGCCTTTAACACCAGGAATTAAGGAGCAAATCCCCCTAATTTGAAGTTGGATTTTCACACCAGAATTACTGGCATCGTATAATTTATCAATAAGTTGAATGTCGGTTAAGCTATTCAATTTAAGTTTCATAAATGCTACTTTTCCTTCTTCTGCATTTGTAATTTCCCTATCTATTAATTTATTAAATTTTGAACGCATATAATGTGGCGAAACGATTAAATGCTTGTATCGATGGACTCTATAATTAACGTCGAAAAAATCAAATATTTTTGAAACGTCTTTTAATATTTGCTGGTGGCTTGTGAAAAGTGTGACATCAGTATATACTTTTGCTGTTGATTCGTTAAAATTTCCTGTGGAAATAATTCCATAACGAACTAATTTTCCGCTTTGAATTCTCTCAACAAGACAAATTTTACTGTGAACTTTCAATCCTTTAATTCCAAAAATAAGTTCAATTCCTTCCGTTTGCATTTGCTCCGCATAAAAAATATTACTAGCTTCATCAAAACGAGCTTGAAGTTCGATTTGTACCGTTACTTTCTTACCGTTTTTAGCAGCATTAATAAGCGAACTAATTACTTGAGAATTTTTTGCTAATCGGTATAATGTGATTTTAATAGCGGTCACATTTGGATCAAGAGCGGCTTCTCTTAGAAATTTTATGATGTATGAAAAAGATTGATATGGCGCATTTACGAGGTAATCTTTCTTGGCTATTTTATTCAAAATACTTCCGTCAAGACTCAATCCGTCAACTGGCAAGGGGATTTTTGGAGTATATAACAAATCAAATCTTCCAAGGTTTGGAAAATCCATATAATCGCGTCGGTTGTGGTATCTTCCTCCAGGAATAATACTATCTGAGGAATCAATCCCCATATTGGTAAGGAAAAATTTCAATGTATCTTTTCCTATAGATTGGTCATAAATAAATCGGACGGGCTCTCCAATTCTTCGGTCTTTTACACTTGTGGCAATTTTTTCTAACATGCTCTTGCTCATGTCACTATCAATGTCCAATTGGGCATCTCTCGTGATTTTTATCATATGAGCCGAAACACTTTTGTAATCAAAAATATTGAACAAACTTGAAAGATTATGACGAATTACATCATCTAATAGTATCACATATTGCTTTTCATCAATTGATGGAAGAACTACAAAACGATTAATAGATTTAGGAATCTCAATTACGGCATATCGAACTTCAGATTTTGGATTAACAAACCCTAAAATTTTAGATTCTGGTTCGGGTTTCATAACTAATTTTACTGCTAAATATCCTAAAGTATCTTTTAGAATTGGAAATTCAGCTAAATCATTTAAGATAATTGTAACTAATGCGGGACTTACTTTTTGAATGAAAAAATCTTTAATAAAATTTTCTTGTTCACTAGATATCTGATTTTCATTGATAATGAAAATATTTTCGTCTTGAAGTTTGCTTTCGATAATATTTAATATTCGTAAACTTTCTGACTGTTGTTGGATAACAATTTCGGTAATATCTTTCACCAACTTATGTGCACTGATTCCACCCAATACTTTTTCACCTGAAACGCCAGACAAACTTAATCTTCGAATTGCCGCATAGCGCACGCGAAAAAACTCATCTAAATTGTTAGAAAAAATGCCTAAAAATCGTAATCTATCTAATAATGGAACGTTTTCATCTGCAGCTTCTTGCAGAACTCTAGCATTGAAGGCAAGCCAACTTTTTTCTCTATCA
This sequence comes from Flavobacterium sp., assembly GCA_044237565.1. Lineage (GTDB taxonomy): Bacteria > Bacteroidota > Bacteroidia > Flavobacteriales > Flavobacteriaceae > Flavobacterium. The sequence continues at coordinate 124 of JBIIFA010000114.1, read as the reverse complement.
ATATATTTATATTCAATATCTCTAATCATAATTTTAAATCTCTTGGGAAAAGTGTTTTTACAGTTGTTCCATTGCTTACTACTTTCCAATTCTCGCAATCAAAATTAATCGATACAAATCCAGA
>JBIIFA010000113.1:0-6229 GCA_044237565.1 Flavobacterium sp. | reverse complement strand
TTGCAACCCATTGGCAACAGCCGCATTTTGAAACGTGTTATAATCCATATACAACCAAGGAAAAGACGCTTCTTTTTCGCCTTTATACGAAAGTGTAAATTCTAATTCCCCATAATAAGCGGCACCATCAATCCATTTTCCGCCATCTTCATCTTCATCAAACATATAGATAATATCCGACGAATCAATTAAGATTTGCCCCTTTTCAGCCAATAAAGATTTTAGTTTTTGAAGGTAATTCGGAACGTTTTTTAATTTTCCAAAAATCCCCGTTCCATTCATCAATAATATAATGGTGTCGAATTTTTCATTAGTTTCAAAAAGTAATATGTCCTCCACTTTTGCATTTGTAATACCTCTCAGTTTACAAGTTTCAATTGCTTTTTTTGAAATATCAATAGCGATAATTTCTAGTTTTTTTTCATTTTGCAAATACAAACTATGACTTCCAGCGCCACAACCAACATCCAAAACCTTTCCTTTGGCAAGCAATAGTGCTTTCTGCTCTAAAATTGGCATACCAGAAAAATCTCTAAATAAATACGCAACCGACATTTCATCTTCTTCAGAAATGGTAGTTTCGGTAATTAAATCTTCAGGAGAATCGTTAGTTTGAAAATCAAGAATTGCGGTTCCGAAAAGGTCTTTCATTATAGTTGATTCGTTAATTTGGATATTTGTTAATTTGTTTAAGTAATTTTGCCTAATATTTTTCAAATAATCGAGAATCAAATTCACGAATGAAACACATTTTAAACAATCTTCCTAAAGAGGCCAAAGATAAGCATATCGAAAATAAAAAGTATTTCGATAAGCTAAAAAAGAAAACGCCAAAAAATTTAGATTACGTAATGCAGGATTTGCACAACGCCGAATTCAAAAAAACCGATTGTTTGAAATGTGCCAATTGTTGTAAAACTACAGGCCCGCTTTTCACATCGGCAGACATAGAAAGAGTTTCCAAGTATTTACGACAAAAACCACAACAATTCATTGACCACTATTTGCAAATTGACGACGATAAAGATTATGTTTTGCAAAGCGTTCCGTGTACGTTTTTAGACAATGAAAATGCGTGTATGATTTATGATGTGCGACCAAAAGCATGTAGAGAATTTCCCCATACCGACAGAAAAAAATTTCAACAAATTTCAGATTTGACTATGAAAAACGTTGCGATTTGTCCTGCAGCATTCAATATTGTTGAAGAAATGAAAAAGAAATTGCCATTATAAGTACTTGTTTCAATTAAAATTCTTTTTTATAAATAAATTCTTCCTATTTAATTTGCAATTCAATTGTGTTTGCTATATTTGCAATCTAAAATTAGAGGAAAAATTTGAACTGATTGCAACCTCGTTAAAAAAATGCTAAAGCAGAAATTATCTCCTTTATCATTCCCGCAATCCTTTTTTTTCTCGCTTAATTAAAAATATTAATAATTATGGCTTATTTATTTACGTCAGAATCTGTGAGTGAGGGACATCCTGATAAAATTGCAGATCAAATTTCAGATGCATTAATCGATAACTTTTTGGCTTTTGATCCAGAATCAAAGGTAGCTTGCGAAACTTTAGTAACAACTGGTCAAGTAATTCTTGCTGGTGAAGTAAAGTCTGAAACCTATCTTGACGTTCAGCAAATTGCTCGTGAGGTTATCAGAAAAATCGGATATACAAAAAGTGAATATATGTTTGAAGCCAATTCTTGTGGGGTACTTTCAGCTATTCACGAGCAATCTGGCGATATCAATCAAGGTGTTGACCGTGCTAAGAAAGAAGAACAAGGCGCTGGTGATCAAGGTATGATGTTTGGTTACGCAACGAATGAAACAGAGAATTTTATGCCTTTGGCACTTGATTTATCTCATAAATTATTGCAAGAATTAGCGGTTTTACGTCGTGAAAATAAGGAGATTAAATATTTGCGTCCTGATGCAAAATCGCAAGTTACATTAGAATATAGCGATGAGAATAAACCAGTTCGTATTGATGCAATTGTAATTTCTACGCAACACGATGATTTTGATGAAGAAGCTACAATGTTAGCGAAAATCAAATCTGATTTGGTTGGTATATTAATTCCAAGAATCATCAAAAACAATCCAAAATACGCTCATTTATTTAACGATAAAATCACATATCATATCAATCCAACAGGGAAATTTGTAATTGGAGGACCTCACGGAGATACTGGTTTAACGGGTAGGAAAATCATTGTAGATACGTATGGTGGAAAAGGCGCACACGGAGGTGGAGCATTTTCTGGAAAAGACCCAAGTAAAGTGGATAGAAGTGCGGCTTATGCAACACGTCACATTGCTAAAAATTTAGTTGCAGCAGGTGTTGCAGATGAAATTTTAGTACAAGTTTCATATGCAATTGGAGTGGCTAAACCAATGGGGATTTTCATAGACACCTACGGAACTTCAAAAGTAAATTTGACAAATGGGGAAATTGCTAAGAAAGTAGAAGCTATTTTTGATATGCGTCCTTATTTTATTGAACAACGTCTAAAATTGAGAAATCCAATATACAGTGAAACTGCTGCCTACGGACACATGGGGAGAACCCCTGAAACGGTAACAAAAACATTCAAAGCACCAGGTGGAATTGAAAAAACGGTAAGCGTTGATTTATTTACTTGGGAAAAATTAGATTTCGTTGACGAAGTAAAAGCAGCTTTTGGATTGTAATACTTGAAACATAAATTTTTCAACCCCCGTTTTTGTTTATTAAATAACGGGGGTTTTTATTTGTTTTCTATTTACCTTTTGCGTTACTTAGTAAAAAATTTATTGCTATGGCAAAATTTCCTTCCTTACAAAGTGTATTTAATTCAACCAAAAAAACGATTTTTAGATTCCCATTAGAATTTATCGCTACTCTCACAGGAACAATTTATTCTCTACTATTGATAGATAATACTAATAGCATTTCTGAGCAATTATATATCAAATTTATCATTAGTAGTGCCCTCTGTTTGGTTTTATTCCTCTCTATTAGTTTGTACTTTGAATCCAAAAAAACCAAAGAATGGATTCGCCTTTTAACAAGTTTTATACTTGGCGGATTAATTATAGCATTTGTCTTCAACTTATCTGAAAAAATTACCTTTATAGAAGGCCTTCAATTGTTTGTGCTTAGCATTTCATTGCACTTACTTGTGTCGTTTGCAGGATTTCTTCCAAAAACATACAATCAAGAAGAATTTTGGGAATTCAACAAACAACTGTTCATCCGAATTATTACATCCGGTTTATACAGCTTGGTAATTTATGCGGGTTTAGCAGTTGCAATTACAGCAGTTCATGAATTGTTTAACGTTGATTTTTATGACAAAATTTACGGGCATTTATTCGTTATTATCGCCGGACTTTTCAATACGACTTTCTTTTTAGCGGGTGTTCCAGAAACAAACAATTCGGCTGAACCAATACATCTTAGTTATCCAAAAGGGCTAAAAAACTTTACTCAATATGTATTAATGCCTTTGATAAGTCTCTATTTGGTTATTCTAATTAGTTATGAAGTTAAAATAGTAGCCACTTTTTCTTTACCAGTTGGCTGGGTTTCATATTTGGTTTTGATCTTTGCTGTTTTTGGAATATTATCTTTTCTATTGATTCATCCTATTGCAAAAGAAACTGGAAATCTATGGATGCGCACTTTTAGCCGTTGGTTTTATTTTTTATTAGTACCACTTTTAGGACTTTTATTTTGGGCGATTTTATATCGAATAAATCTTTATGGTTTCACTCACGAAAGATATTACGTGTTCCTATTGTCGATTTGGCTTTCAGTTGTTGTCGTCTATTTTATAATCCAAAAACAACCTAAAATTAAATTCATTCCAATTAGCATGTGTTTGTTCGGATTGCTTTCAATTGCAGGACCACAAAGTGCCGATTCAATTTCTAAACACAGCCAACTTTCCAGATTTGAAAAGTATATGAAGATAGTGGAAAAAGAAAAATTTACCTTCAAGCAAGAACAAGATTTGAGCAGTATTGTTTCTTTTTTAGAAGAAAATTATGGAGTGAAAGTATTACTCCCATTTACAGGAGATAAGTTAACAACCCTTCTTAAAAAAGACAAAACCCCAAATTCTTCCCAAATTATGGAAGCTTTTGGGATGCAATATCGATCTGATTATGATACAAATGAAAAGGATGGAAATTATTTTAATTATAATTTTAATGAAAATGAAACTCAAAAAATAAATAACGTTCATGGATATGATTTGTCTTTTACAGTATCGAATTTTGGGAATTTTGATTGCAATGAATGTGTGAAAATTAACGAAAAGACTTTTTCTGTAAAAACTAAAAAGCAGAATTATGGTTTGGATTTAAAAATTAATCAAGAAAGTATCCCCTTAAAAATCTATGGTTTTATAAATTCAAATCCAGCTTTTGAACTAAATGATGATACTGATGAAAAAATTACTCAAAAAATCGAGACTCTTAAATATGATATTTTAATTACTTATTCGAGTGTTAGTGGAAGAAGAATAGGGAAGCTAAAAACAGTAGAAAATTACGAAATCAAAGTTTTAGTTAAAATTAAAGATTTACAATAGCTTAGATTTCTGAAAAACCAAAAACCTGACTATTTAATGTAGTCAGCTTTTTTTTATTAGTATATCAAATACGGCTTTCTCATTTTCTTAAAATCATTTAAGCCATTTTTCCAACTCTCACGAATTTCATCTTCCGATAATCCCGCTTCAATTTGTTCTTGCAAATTTTTGGTTCCCGCTAATTTTGTAAAAAAAGAATTAAAGAATTTCGTTTTATCAGCCGTTTCATTATACGCTTTTAGCAGCCATTTTAATTCTAATTTATCAATTTTTGGAATAGAAGTCAAATCTTCGCCATAACATTCAACCCCATTATAAACAGGTTCTTTTGCTCCGAAATTCGGCATTGGAATAAAACTAAAATCCGCTTTTGGCAAATACGGTGAACCGTAAATTTGGAATTGTTTCTCGGTTCCACGCCCAACACTCACATTGGTTCCTTCAAAAAGACACAAACTCGGATACAAATTTATAGCTTGGTCATTTGGTAAATTGGGCGATGGTTTTTCAGGCAAACTGTATTTCATCTCCCGATTATAACCTGCACACGCAATTATTTTTAAGTCGCAACGAACCTCATTTTTCAACCAGTTTTCGCCATTAATCATTTGTGCGTATTCGCCAATGGTCATTCCATGCAATAACGGAATTGGATGCATTCCCACAAAACTTGTAAATTCTTTTTCTAAAATTGGGCCATCAACAATCGAAATATTTGGATTTGGTCTGTCTAAAACAAGCAATGGAATATTATTTTCGGAACAAGCTTCCATAATATAATGCAACGTAGATATATAGGTATAAAAACGGGCACCTACATCTTGTAAATCAAAAATCAAAACGTCAATTCCTTCTAATTGCTCGGGTTTTGGCTTTCTGTTTTCGCCATAAAGTGAAATAATTGGGATTCCTGTTTTGACATCTTTTCCATCAATAACGTGTTCTCCAGCATCAGCAGTTCCACGAAAACCGTGTTCTGGCGCATATATTTTTTTAATATCGATTTTGTTTTTCACTAAAAAATCTACCAAATGACTTTTTTTTCTGTCAAAGGATTCAATGTGCGTAAGTCCATTCGTATCTGGAAGCATATAAATAGAATCATACAAAACAACTCCCGTTTGATTGGTCACAACCCCCACTTTTTTCCCATCTAATAAGGAGAAATAGGATTTATAATTATCTGCGCCAGAGCTAAACCGATTAGTTTTTTCGCTATTAATAACCATGCTTTTATTGGTTGAAACCGAATTTCGAATCCCTTTTTGTGCAGGTTTACAGGAAAAAATCAACAGAGAAATCGAAACAAGAAATACATAAGGAAACCTTTTCCTTCCAGAAACGGTTTGGTGTTTTAATGTTTTGGTGCTATTTTGAATCATATTTTTTGTCTGGAAATAATTAATTAACTTGAAATACTTGAAAATAAATTCTAAAAACGTAATTTTGACTCGAGCGAAGTAATCCGACTTTGCACTATCAAATCACAAAAACTATTGAATTTAGAATATTTCATAGCCAAAAGACTTATCACTGCTCGAGACCATAAAAGTAGTATATCTGCGCCAATTATAAAAATTGCGATTGCAGCAATTGCAATTGGTATGATTATGATGATTGTTTCCATTGCCACAGGAATTGGTTTGCA
>JBIIFA010000112.1:0-6279 GCA_044237565.1 Flavobacterium sp. | reverse complement strand
TGATTTTAATTTGCATAATTGTGGCCAAACTCAAAGCCTGTGTTTTAATTTTCTCTGAATTTGTTCCAATAAAGTTTTCATCAACGGAAGCATTAAAATGAGAAATCCAAATTGCAAAAAGTTCGGGTGTCAAATATTCTTTTTCACTTATGTCTAGATGGATTTGAGTCAAATTATTGAAATATCCTCCAGTATTAAAAATGGCTTGCGACCAAAAGGTAACCAATATTGGCAAATGTGCTTCCAAATTAATTTTCACAACATCTGTAAAAATGTAACTGATTGAAATATCCGATAATAATTTCTGATAAAATTTATCAACTAATAAATTTAAATCGGCTGTGTTTAAAATATCTTCCATATCGTAAAATAAAAAAATCCATTTCAAATTTTAAATCTTGAAATGGATTTGTTGTCAAAAATTTTCTAATTAATTTTCCATATATGCCTCAATTGGAGCACAAGAACAAACTAAATTTCTATCGCCATACGCATCATCTGTTCTACGAACGGTTGGCCAAAATTTATTTTCTGCGATATAATTTAGTGGAAAAGCAGCAGTTTCACGTGTGTAAGGAAAGTTCCAAACATCCGTTGTTAGCATGGCTAAAGTATGCGGTGCATTTTTCAAAACGGTATCGTGATCTTCCAAAGTGCTTGCTTCAATTTCTTTTCTGATAGCAATCATCGCATCACAAAAACGATCTAATTCTTCTAAATTTTCACTTTCTGTTGGTTCAATCATTAAGGTCCCCGCTACTGGAAACGAAACTGTTGGCGCATGGAAACCGTAATCCATAAGTCTTTTTGCAATATCGGTTACCTCAACCCCTTTTTGTTTGAAAGGACGACATTCCAAAATCATTTCGTGAGCCGCACGTCCCATTTCGCCAGAATATAGAGTATCGTAATGACCGTTTAAACGTTCTTTAATATAATTGGCATTTAGAATAGCATATCTTGTTGCATTTGTAACTCCTTCAGCACCTAACATAGAGATGTACCCATAAGAAATCAAACACACCAAAGCAGAACCCCAAGGCGCTGCAGAAATGGCTGTAATGGCGTTTTCTCCTCCAGTACATATTAACGGATTTGATGGTAAAAAAGGAACTAATTGTGGTGCAACACAAATTGGTCCTACTCCGGGTCCTCCTCCACCGTGGGGAATTGAGAATGTTTTATGCAAATTTAAGTGGCAAACGTCGGCACCAATCGTGGCAGGATTTGTCAACCCTACTTGCGCATTCATATTGGCACCATCCATATAAACTTGACCGCCATTATCGTGAATTAATTGTGTGATTTCTCTAATAGCACTCTCAAAAACTCCGTGAGTAGAAGGATACGTTACCATTAAACAAGAAAGATTGTCTTTGTGAAGAATTGCTTTTTCGCGCAAATCGTCCACATCGATATTTCCGTTTTCTAATGTTTTAGTAACAATAACTTTCATTCCTGCCATAGCTGCCGAAGCTGGATTTGTACCGTGTGCCGACGACGGAATTAAAGCAATATCCCTGTGATGGTCGCCACGAGATTGATGATAAGCACGAATAACCATAAGTCCCGCATATTCTCCTTGAGCACCTGAATTTGGTTGTAAAGTAGTGCCTGCAAAACCAGTAATCACATTTAATTGTTGTTCTAATTTGGTCAACATTTCTTTATATCCTTGAGCTTGGTCAACGGGTACAAAGGGGTGAATGTTATTCCATTGTGGATTGCTTAAAGGCAACATTTCTGCTGCTGCATTTAATTTCATTGTACATGAACCAAGAGAAATCATAGAGTGATTTAATGCCAAGTCTTTACGCTCCAACGTTTTAATATAGCGCATCAAAGCAGTTTCAGAATGATATTTATTGAAAACATCGTGTCGTAAAAAAGTAGATGTTCTAATTAAGTTTTCAGGAAAATGATTCGTTTCAGTCAATTCGTGAATTGTAGTTGCCTGCGTCCCTTTTGCGGAAGCGAAAACACCAATAATTTTATTTAAATCGGCAATACTTGTGGTTTCATTCAAAGAAATGGAAACTGAATTGTCATCGATATAGTAAAAGTTGATTTCGTTTTCTAACGCAATTTCGTTTACTTTTTTTGAATCTGCTTTTACAACAATAGTATCAAAAAATGCGGTATTCGTTTGTTCGAAACCTAATTTTGTTAATTCGTTTGCCAAAGTTGCTGCCGAAGAATGTACTTTGTTTGCAATATAACTTAAGCCTTTTGGACCGTGATAAACGCTATACATTCCAGCCATTACCGACAAAAGAACCTGAGCTGTACAAATATTTGAAGTCGCCTTGTCACGTTTTATATGTTGTTCGCGAGTTTGCAAAGCCATTCTCAAAGCACGATTTCCATTGGTGTCAAACGTAACTCCAATTATTCTTCCTGGCATACTTCTTTTGTAATCGTCTTTTGTTGCAAAATAAGCTGCGTGTGGACCTCCATAACCTAATGGAATTCCGAAACGTTGCGTGGTTCCTAAAACTACATCTGCACCCATTTCTCCTGGAGGAGTTAATTTTACTAAGCTTAAAATATCTGCTGCAACGGCTACTTTTATCTCGTTTTCTTTTGCTTTAGCTATGAAATCAGCATAATCGTGAACTTGTCCAAATTTTCCAGGATATTGAAGAATGGCTCCATAAAAGTCAGTAGAAAAATCGAAAGTTTCGTGATTTCCAATTACTAATTCTACCCCAATTGGTTCAGAACGTGTTTTTAAAACAGATAATGTTTGAGGTAATATTTCTTCAGAAACAAAGAATTTACAAACATTATTTTTCTTTTGGTCACGAGAACGAACGTCAAATAATAACGCCATAGCTTCAGCTGCAGCAGTTCCTTCGTCAAGCAAAGAAGCATTGGCAATTTCCATTCCAGTTAATTCAATAACCATGGTTTGAAAGTTCAAAATAGCTTCCAATCGACCTTGCGCAATTTCAGCTTGATAAGGCGTGTAAGCAGTATACCAACCTGGGTTTTCAAAAATATTTCTTTGAATTACAGCTGGAACGATGGCTTGATTGTAACCTAAACCAATATAGGATTGAAACATTTTATTTTTATTTCCTAAAGCAGTAATATGATTTAGAAATTCATATTCTGTCATTGCAGGATCTAAATTTAAAGGAGACTTTAATCGAATATCTTCTGGGATTGTTTCTAAAATCAATTGGTCAAGCGTCTCAGCTCCAATTGTTTTTAGCATGTGTTGAAGATCGTTTTCTCTTGGCCCAATGTGTCTTAAAGCAAAAGCATCTGTTTTCATATTGTAATTAAAGTGTAGTTTTTTAGAAGTGCAAATTTATGCATTATTATCAAAATTTGAATTGAATTCACCCTTAAATTCTAAGAATTTTTCAACTAAAAGCCATTCTTATTAACAGTTTGATTAATTTTGTTTAATGAATTTTTTGAGACAATTATTAGCTTTTTATATCAATTCGAGCATTCACGTTGCTTTGTCGTGTTTTGCATTGGTAAACATCACCTATTTAATAGTAAACATTCCTTCAGACAACGCTGTTGCTTTTTTTGCTTTTTTTGGAACCATCGTGGGTTATAATTTTGTGAAATTTGATGCTTTGGCTAGAACAAATAAAAATAAAATGAGTGTTCAACTGAAAGCCATTTCAGGCCTTAGTTTTGTATCTTTATTATTAGTGCTTTTCTATTTTTTCAGATTACAAAACACAGCTAAAATTAGTGCCCTAATCTTTTTAGTTTTGACAATTTTATACACGCTTCCTTTTTTTCCAAATACTAAAAATGCGAGAAATTGGGCAGGTTTAAAAATTTATATTGTTGCCATTTGCTGGGTTGGGGTAACGGTTATTCTACCAATTTTAAATTCAGAGATTTCCTTCCAAAATTCTTTTTTTATAATTGCATTCCAGCGGTTTTTATTGATTTTCACCTTAATTCTAATTTTTGAAATTAAAGATTTAAAAACGGACGACCCGCATTTGAAAACCGTACCTCAACAAATTGGCATTAAGAATACTAAAATTCTTGGGTTTGTTTTATTGCTAATTTTTTGTGGATTCAGTTTATTCAATGGCAATAGCAATATTCAAATTTTAGGTTTGCAATTGAATTTTGTAATTACTATTGTAATTGCAATTTTTTTATATTTTTCAAATGAAGATCGTTCAAATTACTACACTTCGATTTGGGTAGAAAGCATCCCTGTTTTCTGGTGGATTTTATTGCTAATTATCAAATAAAAAAACCGAAGTATTCACTTCGGTTTCAAATATCTAAATCAATCCAGCGCGTTTTAATAGCGCATCAGGTTTTGGTTCTTGACCTCTAAAGCGTTTGTACAAAATCATTGGATGTTCGGTTCCGCCTTTAGAAAGTACATTTTCTTTGAATTTTGTAGCCACTTCTTTATTGAAAATTCCTTTTTCTTGAAAATACGCAAATGCATCCGCATCGAGAACTTCCGCCCATTTGTAACTGTAATATCCAGACGAATATCCACCTTGAAAAATATGTGAAAAAGCAGTACTCATTGCGTTTTCTTTGACTTCTGGATACAATTGTGTTGCCGAAAATTGTTCGGTTTCAAATGTTTTTATGTCTTTTATGTTCGATGGATCTTGTCCGTGCCAACCCATATCCAACAATCCAAAACTCAATTGACGCATCGTTGCCATTCCTTCTTGAAAGCTTGCACTTTCTTTGATTTTTTGTACTAATTCCATCGGAATCATTTCATCGGTTTGATAATGATAGGCAAACAAAGCCAATGCTTCCGGTTCGTAACACCAGTTTTCCATAATTTGACTTGGCAATTCTACAAAATCCCAATATACGCTAGTTCCCGACAAACTTGGATACGTAGTATTCGCCAACATTCCGTGTAAACCGTGTCCGAATTCATGAAATAAAGTCGTTACTTCGTTGAATGTCAACAAGGATGGTTTTGTTTCTGTAGGTTTTGTAAAATTACAAACGTTTGAAATGTGCGGTCTTTCGTTGATTTCGTCCTTAATATATTGCGATTTATAAGAAGTCATCCAAGCGCCGTTTCGTTTTCCTTTTCTTGGGAAAAAGTCAACATAAAAAATGGCAACTAATTGATTGTCTTCATCTTTTACTTCATACGTTTTTACTTCTTCGTGGTAAGTATCAATGTCGAAAATTTCTTCAAATGTGATGCCGTATAATTTTTGAGCAACTGTAAAAGCACCGTCTAATACTTTTTCTAATTGGAAATAAGGTTTCAGCGTTTCGTCGTCTAAATTAAATAATTGTTGCTTCAATTTCTCAGAATAATAAGCGCCATCCCATTTTTCAAGTTGTTCAATTCCGTCTAATTTTTTGGCGAAAGCAGTCAATTCAGCAAATTCTTTTTGAGCGGCTGGTTTGGCTTTTGCCAATAAATCATTGGAGAATGTTTTTACATTCTCTGGATTTTCAGCCATTCTTTCTTCCAAAACAAAATGAGCGTGGGTGGCATAACCCAAAATTTGCGCTCTTTCGAAACGTAATTTTGCGATTTTCAAAACGATTTCTTGATTGTCGAATTCATTGTTTTGAAAAGCTCGAGCTCCGAAAGCAATTGCCATTTTTTTACGCAATTCACGATTGTCGGAATACGTTACAAATGGAATGTAACTTGGATGATCCAAAGTGAAAATCCAACCTTCTTTTTCAAGGCTTTTAGCCAAGTAATGAGCGGCTTCTATTGTTCCTTCTGGCAAACCTGCCAAATCTTTTTCGTCGGTAAGATGCATTTGAAACGCTTGGGTTTCGGCCAAAACATTTTCGCCAAATTGCAAACTTAATTTTGATAATTCTTTGTCGATTTCTCGTAGAATGGTTTTTTTATCATCGGATAAATTAGCGCCATTTCTGGAGAAACTTTTGTATTTTTTGTCTAAAAGCGTGGTTTGTTCTGGGTTTAGATTTAATGTTTCTTTTTGTTCGTAAACCGCTTTTACTTTTGCAAATAAAGTAGCGTTCAGGCGAACATCATTTCCAAATTCAGATAACAATGGAGAAACTTCTTGTGCGATTTTTTGCATTTCGTCACTGGTTTCGGCAGAATTCAGATTGAAAAAGATACTTGAAATTCGGTCTAAAGTATTTCCGCTAAATGCCAATGTTTCGATTGTGTTTTTGAATGTTGGTTTTTCGGGATTGTTTACAATAGCGTCGATTTCGGCTTTCGCCAATGCGATTCCTTCTTGAAATGCGGGAAGATAATCCTCATTTTTTATTTGAGAAAAAGGCGCGGTGTTGTATTTCGTATTGAAA
>JBIIFA010000111.1:0-6350 GCA_044237565.1 Flavobacterium sp. | reverse complement strand
TATCAAATATTGATAGGTATTTTAAAACCATTTCATCCAATTTGAAGTTAAATATAGAAGGTTCTAAATCTAATTATAAAAACAGTGTCAATAATTCTGATTTACGAGAAGTTAAGAGCAATTCCTTAATTTATGGTATTGAAATGCGTTCAGGTTTTCGGGGTGCATTTAATTACCACATAGGGTCAAAATGGAATTATAAGGAAGTCACAACTTCAATCTCAAATTCATTTACGGATATAATGACATTTCTAGATTTATCTTTCGTAATTAATGACAAATTGAATTTTCAATTACAGTCGGAACGATATTACTTTGGAAATCTCGATAAAGGCAGTAATGAATATTATTTTATGGATCTTGAAGCCCGTTATAGTTTACCATCTAACAAACTCTCTTTTTCCCTTTCAGGGAACAATCTTTTCAACACAGAAACTTTTAGAAATTACAATATTAATGATATTAGTATTTCAAAAATGGAATACCGTTTACAACCAAGATATGTACTATTAAAAATGGATTTTAGGTTTTAAAAAGCAAAGTTTTTTACATTACGTTTTCAATATCCTTAGCGAATTAAACGCTAATATAAATCTGACATTTTTAAAAAAACCTTTAATTAATTACCATTTCAGGAATTTCGCCTTCGATAATTAATTCGGCTTCTGTTGACGCAATAATGTGTGCTACAGAAATTCCTGGTGCCCGTTCTAATAATTTGAATCCTTTTGGCGTAATTTCTAAAACGGCCAATTCGGTAACAACTTTTTTTACACAACCTACACCTGTTAATGGCAAGGTGCATTTTTTCAGGATTTTGCTTTCTCCAGCTTTGTTTACGTGCATCATAGCGACGATTATATTGTCAGCAGAAGCTACTAAATCCATAGCGCCTCCCATTCCTTTTACCATTTTTCCTGGGATTTTCCAGTTGGCGATATCTCCATTTTCTGAAACTTCCATTGCGCCCAGAATGGTCAAATCTACGTGTTGCCCCCGAATCATCCCGAAACTCATTGCCGAGTCAAAATAACTCGCACCTGGTAATGTGGTAATCGTTTGTTTTCCGGCATTAATTATATCGGCGTCTTCTTCTCCTTCAAAAGGAAATGGACCCATGCCAAGCACTCCATTTTCACTTTGAAATTCTACAGAAATGTCTTTTTGGACATAGTTTGCCACTAATGTTGGAATACCAATTCCTAGGTTTACAAAATAATTGTTTTTAACTTCTTTCGCGATGCGTTTTGCGATGTCTTCTTTTGTTAGCATAATTTTCTTTTATTAACCATATAAGGCATATAAGCTTTTAACTTAATAGCAATCTTTAAGAATCAAACTTGTAATTTAAGGTCTGATTTCGGATTAAACACACTTTGATTGAACACTAAAAACTGATTACTGATCACTTTTCATTCTAACGGTGCGTTGCTCAATTCTCTTTTCATATTTTTCACCTTGAAAAATGCGTTGCACGAATATTCCAGGAATATGAATTTGATTGGGATCAAGTTCTCCCGCTTCGACTAATTCTTCAACTTCGGCAACGGTGATTTTAGCAGCACCCGCCATACAAGGATTAAAATTTCTAGCAGTTCCTTTAAAGATAAGATTTCCAGCCGTATCGCCTTTCCATGCTTTTACAATAGCAAAATCGGCTTTGAAAGCGTGTTCCATGACGTGCATTTTCCCGTTGAATTCTCTTGTTTCTTTACCAATAGCAACTTCGGTACCGAAACCTGCTGGTGTAAAAAAAGCAGGGATTCCTGCTTGAGCTGCACGACACCTTTCGGCCAATGTCCCTTGAGGGATAAGTTCTACATCGAGTTCCCCAGAAAGCATTTGACGTTCAAATTCGGCATTTTCTCCCACATAAGAAGAAATCATTTTTTTGATTTGCTTTTTGTGTAAAAGCAATCCAAGTCCAAAATCATCGACACCTGCGTTATTAGAAATACAAGTTAAATCGTTGTTCCCTTTTTGAACCAATTCGGCGATGCAATTCTCAGGAATCCCGCATAAACCAAATCCTCCGAGCATTATAGTCATTCCGTTTTCAATTCCCACAAGTGCGTCTTGAACGGTATTTACCTTTTTGTTGATCATTTCGTTTTTAAGTGTTTCTGTATTTTTAGGTACTTCAAAAATAAGTATTTATTTGTCAAATTTTTCACAATATTGGAATAAAACTAACCCCAAAATCATAAATCTATAATATTGGGGTTTTAAAATTGTATTTATGAAAACGAATTTTGATTTATACCGAAAACCCTAGCCCAGACCTGTCTGCCGACAGGCAGGTGGCAGTGGAAATCCCGCAAACTTGTGAGGCACGAGCAATTTTGTGGATTGCAACGTACAGCTGGAAATAGCTCCAAAAAAAATTATAAACTAAATTCGTCTGTGTTTTGTTCGGTTTCAGTAGAATCTTTCTTGACTGGTGGCGACCAACAATCTACTTTTATGGAAAGATTTTCGGGTCTTTCAAAGTCTTCTTTGGAGATTGTTAATGTTTCGTCGTTGTAGCATTTTTTCATTAAAATTCCCCAAATTGGTAGTGCTGAAACGGCACCTTGACCGTAAGTGATGCTTTTGAAACGTGCCGAACGGTCTTCGCAACCCACCCAAATTCCTGTGACAAGATTGGGAACCATTCCCATAAACCAACCGTCGGATTGATTTTGCGTTGTTCCAGTTTTACCCGCAATTGGGTTGGTGAAAACATACGGATAACCGGTAACTCTTTCGTAGCCATATCCGCCGCCTTGAGTTCTTAAGCGAGAGCCAGAGCCTTCTTCGGTAACGCCTTCTAATAATTTTATTACTGCAAAAGCGATGTCTTTATTCAAAACATCGTGCGATTCTGTAATTGGTTCGTAAAGCACTACTCCATTTTTATCTTCAATTCTTGTTATAAATTGAGGCTTTACGTATATTCCTTGATTTGCAAAAGTACTGTAGGCGGCAACCATATCTTCAACGGTTATTTCTACTGCCCCTAAAGCAATGGACGGCTGCACTGGGATTTCCGATTTTATTCCTAATTTATGTGCTAATTCAACTACGGCTTCTGGACCAACTTTGTCCATTAATTTGGCAGATACGGTATTTATGGAGTTGGCCAATGCTTTTCTCAAAGTTACCATTCCTCGGTATTTATTGTCAGAATTTGATGGAGTCCAAGTTTCGGTTACGTGGTGTCGACCGACAGGAATTGTAAATGGGGAATCGATTATAGAATCGCAAGGCGACATGTTTAGCTGCTCAATTGCGGTTGCATAAACGAAAGGTTTGAATGTGGAACCTACTTGTCGCGCACCTTGGCCAACGTGATCGTACTGAAAATATTTATAATTTATTCCTCCAACCCACGCTTTCACATGACCAGTTTGCGGTTCCATTGACATTAATCCTGTTTGAAGAAAATGTTTGTAATACCGAATAGAATCTGTTGGCGTCATAATTGTATCTCTTTCGCCTTTCCAAGTAAAAACAGTCATTTTAGTTTTTATACCAAACGACTTAATGATTTCATCATCACTTTTTTCTTGTAATTTTAATTCTCGCCATCGATCAGAAGATTTCATGGATTGCATCAATATTTTGTCCGTTTCTATTTGTGAGATATTTACAAAAGGAGCGTTTTTATTGGTTTTAGATTGGTTGAAGAATTCTTGTTGCAAATTGGTTAAATGCTCAGTAACTGCTTCTTCTGCATAGGTTTGAATTCTTGAATCGATAGTGGTATAGATTTTTAAACCATCTCTGTAAATATCATATTCAGAACCGTCTGGTTTTTTATTTTCTTTGAGCCAATTCTTCATAAATTCACGAAGATATTCACGGAAATAGGTTGCAATTCCATCTTTGTGACTTTCGGGGTGAAAGTCTAAAACGATAGGTTGTTTCTCTAAAGTAGCTTTTAAATTTTCTGATAAAAAATCGTTTTTTACCATTTGCCCAAGAACCGTATTTCGTCTGTTTTGTACTTTTTCGAGCCTTCGAATTGGATTAAATAATGAAGGATTTTTTAACATCCCAACCAACATAGCGCTTTCATTTAAAGTCAAATCTCGGGGTTCTTTGTTGAAATAAACTTTTGCTGCTGACCGAATTCCAACGGCTGTGTTTACAAAATCGGCTTTGTTGAAGTACATTGCAATGATTTCATTTTTAGTATATTGTCTTTCTAAACGAATAGCTATAATCCATTCTTTTGCTTTCTGAACAATCCTAAAAGGCAAAAATTTAGAACCTTCTCCGTGGAATAATTGTTTGGCTAATTGTTGTGTTAAAGTACTTGCTCCACCACTCGTTCCTAAACTGGCAACGGCACGTAAAGTTCCACGTCCATCAATACCTGAATGTTCATAAAAGCGTTCGTCTTCGGTTGCTACCAATGCATTTACAAGATGTTTTGGTAAATCTTGGTATTTTATGGAAGTTCTATTTTCATTGTAAAATTTCCCAATAGTTACATCGTCCGAAGAAATGACTTCTGTAGCCAAATTAGAATCTGGATTTTCTAAATCTTCAAAGGAAGGCATTGAACCCAAAAGTCCCCAAGAGGCAAATAGGAAAAAGACAGCTAATCCTCCAAGTCCGTAAAAGAAAATTTTCCAAAATTTCTTTTTGTAGTATTCGATGTCTTTAACTTGAATGTTATTTTTTTTAACTGCCATAATTTTATTCTAATGATTCTATTCTAAAACCAACTTCTGTAATTCCTTCTAAATCTTCGACTCCAACAACTTTTCCCATTTGGCGCACCACCTGTTTGATATGCACTTTGTTGTTTTCGGAAGTATTAAAATGTACATTTTCTTTATAAAAAAGTTTGCTTTCTTTTAAATCTGAGAAACCATCGCCAAGCAAAGTTCCTTCAACATCGGCCATTTGATATTCTAGTGTATCTACTTTAATTAGTCCGTTTGGTTGTTCTAGTGAAACAATGACAAACAAATTGTTAAATTTATATTCGTCATTTGCGCGCAAGTTTACATACAAATTATACTTTTTTAAGGTGTCTAATTTTGGAAGGTCAAAACTTACAATGGTTTTTTTATTCCATGCGTTTCCAACCGATTTATATTCGTCAAAAACTCTTTTTTTATCACAAGAAATCAAGAGTCCGGCAATTAGAATAAAAAGAAAACTACTCTTTAGGCTCATTTTTAATAGCAGGTTTAATGATGTTTTCGTTAGGTCTGATTTTGTTTTCGTTAGGTCTAATTTTATTATCTCCCGCTGGCTTTGGTTGGCTAGGGCGATTATTATTAGCAACTATTGCATTTTCGCTTGGGCGTTTGTTGTTTCTATTCGATTTTTTCTTTTTCTTAGGTTGATCAAATCGCGTTAAACTTTCTTGACCCATTGCATTATTAAAATCTTTTTCAGGTTCAGTAACGATCTCCAATGCAAAGTCTTCAAGAGACGAAACTTTGTTTTTCAGTTTATTTTCAGCAATAATTTCGTTAACCTGATCAATTTTCAAAACATGCCAATTGGCGAAATTATTGGTATAAGCAAACCACATTAATCCTTTGAAAATATCTTGTTTTTGACAAATAGCATCTCCTTTTTCGGTAACTAATTTAGTGTCGAAATCTGGGAAACCTTGCAAAGCATCCATATAGGTATCCAATTCATAGTTTAGGCAACACTTCAATTTTCCGCATTGACCCGCTAATTTTTGGGGGTTTAATGACAGTTGTTGGTACCGCGCAGCAGAAGTATTTACACTTCTAAAATCGGTTAACCAAGTAGAACAACATAATTCTCTACCGCAAGAACCAATTCCTCCCAAACGAGCCGCTTCTTGACGAAAACCAACTTGTTTCATTTCAACTCTAGTGCTGAATTCTTTAGCAAAATCTTTGATTAAAAGACGGAAATCAATTCGCGCTTCGGCAGTATAATAAAAAGTTGCTTTTGAACCATCACCCTGAAATTCAATATCCGAAATTTTCATTTCCAATTTTTGAGAAATCGCCAATTCACGTGCTCTCACCTTCATAGGCTCTTCCTTATCGCGAGCTGTTGACCAAATATCAATGTCTCTTTGAGAAGCTTTTCTATAGATTTTTGGAACATCATTACTAGTATGATTGACTCCTTTTTTCTTCATTTGGATTTTCACCAACTCACCGGTTAAGGTCACAATTCCAACATCGTGTCCCGGAGAAGCTTCTGTGGCAACAATATCACCGATGCTTAAAGTTAGTTTTTCGGTATTGCGGTAAAATTCCTTTCTACCGTTCTTAAAACGCACTTCAATGCAATCAAAAGGAGCTTCGCCATTAGGCAAACTCATATTAGAAAGCCAGTCGAAAACGGTTAATTTATTGCAG
>JBIIFA010000019.1:0-18303 GCA_044237565.1 Flavobacterium sp. | reverse complement strand
AGTAACAAATATTTCAAAGCTCAATACTCTTCATTGATTGTAACAAATGGCTTTGTTAAAAATATAGATTTTAAAAATTCCTATTTTGAAACCCAAAAAGAGTTTTATTATTTTGGGACTTTAAATTGGACACCAACTATAAAGATAAAAGACAACCCAAATTTTGAAATTAAATTTCCTAAAGGAAACCAAAAAGAAATTAAGGTTCAAATCGAAGGATTTACACCCGAGGGACAGCTTATATCTGAAATTAAAAAAATACCTGTTTTTTAAACAATAAAACAAGTGATATTTAAATTGGTTTTTTTAAATTGTAATGATTGTGGGCTTTTCCTGACTATCACCAGACAATGAAAATATATTAAAACTCAATAATAAATTTGCACCGGAAGAATTAGAAGCTGCTTTGAAAAAGTTTGTTAACTGATACAATATTTAGCGATATCATGAATCATTAAATAACTTAACACCCGCAGCTATTTATATTGGAAGATGAAAAACAATATTAAAAGAAAGATAAAAATTAAATAAAATTGCAATTATTAATAGCACAAATGAGTACCAAAAAATAAAATTAACAACAAATCAAAAAAAAAACATTTATCTTTGAATTATTAACTAAATACTCCCTTAGAAAAAGTCCACTTTAGTTTGAAGACATACAACATTACCAATAGAAACACTAAATGCGAAGAATTCTAACATTACTAATCACATTGTTTTTTTATGTATATTCATACGGTATACAGCCTTATATTGTTAATTTTAAAAATATAGACAACAAGCAAGGTTTGTCGCAAAACGGCATAACTGCCATATTTCAAGATAGAGACGGATATATGTGGTTTGGTACTCACTATGGACTGAACCGCTATGATGGCATCAACATTACATCGTTTTATGCAGGAAATTCATTCAATGAGCTTTCAGATAATACTATAAATTCAATTACACAGGATCTTGCTGGTAATATTTGGATTGCTACAGAACAAGGCCTTACTGTTTATAACCCCATTACACATAAATTATACAATTTA
The DNA here is from genome assembly GCA_044237565.1 of Flavobacterium sp. GTDB lineage: Bacteria > Bacteroidota > Bacteroidia > Flavobacteriales > Flavobacteriaceae > Flavobacterium. The sequence continues at coordinate 17,266 of JBIIFA010000019.1, read as the reverse complement.
AAAAAACATAACCCTAAAAACAGTGTTTTTGGTCAAAACATACAATCCATCAAATTGATTGATGATAAAATTATGTTCACTAGTCAAAATGGACTTTGGAGTATCAATTCCGGAAAAGAACTCTTTACGGAGGAAAGCACAAAATCAATTTGCGAAAAGAGTATTCGATATAAAATTCCTTCTGGTTTAGACCTTGAATCTTTAAAAATTTATGAAAAAGATAAAAATGGAAACTATTGGTTGACTAATAAAAACCAAGTTATTCTAACCAAAATCAGTAGCAATAAATTAATCGTTTTGGCTAAAATTCGCATAGAACCGGCTACGGATGTTACTATATCTGCTTTTTTTCAAGATAACTTTTCAAATGTCTGGATAGGTACTCAAAACAATGGTTTGTTTCATTTAAAAGGAGATAAAGGAAACTATTTAGTAACTAAAATTTATCCAAAAAAGGATTCTGCCATCAATTTTTCTAGAATAGCAAACATCATTCAAGATCATCAAAACAATCTTATTGTGACCTCACGAGCCGACGGGGCTATTAAAATAAATAAAGAAGCCCTTAGAAAAAATGAATTTACCTCTTCAACTATTACCGCAATTGATTTACCGACTAGAAAAATTAAAAGTATTTTTATTTCTCGAGATAAAACCCTATGGATTGGATCATTAGGGAACGGGGTGTTTTTTCAAAATAATTCTGGACTAAAATTTAAAAACTATCAGATTAAAGATTATAAAAATAACTCAATAGTTAGTAATACTCGATCAATTATTAAAGATGACTATGGTAATTTGTGGGTAGGTACTTTATTTGAAGGGCTTTTTATTTATGATACTGCCAACCAAACAATTGTGAAGTCATTACTGAATGGAAAATCGATTTTTGCATTATCCAAAATCGATAATAAACACATTTTAGTAGGCGCTTCTGACGGCTTATATCTAGTCACTTTTGAAAAAAACAATTATATCACTAAAAAACTAAATACGAACAATAATACCAATCCCATTGTTTTTTCAATTGCGCATGTCAAAAATCATTACTGGCTAGGAACTGACAATAATCTCATGAGTTTTACATTAACGAATGATTTTGAATTAGTGAATCGTGTCACCTATAAAAATTTGATCCCATCCTCTTTAAATTCCATAAATTTTGTCCGTATCGTTAAATATGATCCGATACACAATTTTTTATGGATTGGAACTCAAACAAAAGGCCTCGTTGTAGCCAAATTAAACAATGATTTTACCATTAAAAATTTTTCCCATTATAATCAAAACCCAAATAGTCTGGATCCTAATGACTATATATGTGACATACTTCTTGACCATAAAAACAATGGTTGGATAGGTACAAAAAAAGGTTTGTTTCAAATTAAATTATCTAAAGATGGAGCAGCCTCAAAAATTAAAAAATTCACAATTCGAGACGGACTCCCTAGTAATTTAATTCAATCAATCGAAACTGACACGCAAGGAAATATATGGATAGGGACAAATAGAGGTTTAGCTAAATTAAATCAAGCTTATAAGACAACAATTTATGACATAAACGATGGTATTCAAAACTATGAATTTACAGAACATTCCTCCTATTCTGATTCCAATGGATTACTATATTTCGGTGGTATTAATGGTATTTCTTCTTTTGCACCCAATAAAACAAAACAGGTCAACTACAACGAACCTGTAAATATTAGTGACATTATTATCAATGGTATAAATGTAAACGATAGAAGACCAAAGAATGATTCTTCCAGCCTCACACTACGTCATTTCGAAAATAATTTAAAAATCAACTTTCTATCTCCCAATTACTACAATCAAAAAAATTGTAAATACTCCTATATTTTGGAAGGATTTGATGAAAATTGGTTAACGGCATCAGCTAATGTTTATGAAGCGGATTATAAAAATTTACCTACAGGGAATTATACATTCAAAATAAAAGTATCAAATGAAGATGGAACTTGGGATTCAGACCATACCTTATTAACAATTAAAATTAAACCTTCATTTTGGCTTACTTTTCCAGCATTTTGTCTCTATTTAATCGTGCTTTATTTTTTAATAATTTTAATTTCATCGATTACAAAAAAACGACTTGAGAAAAAAAACAAGGAGCAATTAGAAAAACAATATCACGAGCAGATGGAGAAAATCAATGAATCGAAATTGGAATTCTTTATCAACATTTCACATGAAATTAGAACCCCATTAACCCTAATTTTATGCTCTATTGAAAAACTTATTTCTAATTTTAAGCTGAATCCCAAACAAGAAAAAGAAGTATTAACTATTGACAAAAATGTAAATAATCTTTTGGATTTGACCAATGAATTGTTGGCTATTCATAAAATGGAAACGGGTAATTACCAATTAAAAGTTCAGAAAAGTGATATTGTTTTGTTTTTTAAAAACATTAAAATTGCTTTTAAAGGATTAGCAAAATCGAAAGAAATTAAAATCTCGATTGATGCCTATATGCCAGAATTGTTTATTTGGTTTGATAAAAATGCACTTGGAAAAATAATGTATAATTTAGTTTCCAACGGCATTAAACATACCGATAAAGGGGGTAAACTTGTAATAAAATTATTTCCATCCGCAGATAATGAATTTTTAACAATAGAGGTTATCGATAATGGTGCAGGAATAGACGCCAATTTTTTATCTAAAATTTTCAATAGATTTTACCACCATGGAGGCAATATGGATCGCTATGTTAATGGATTTGGAATAGGCTTGTCTTTGACAAAGTCAATGATTGAACTTCATAAAGGAACAATTTCAGTTAGTAGTGAATTGAATAAAGGAACTACTTTTACTTTGAATTTACCATTGGATGAAAACGCTTATTCTGATGAAGAAAAATCAGATAGAATCCTTTGGGATAATGATATGCCTAGAACTCTGAGTGCTACTGATTTTGATAAAAAAAATGAAGTTGACGATACTAAATTAATTGATAAAAATGTTGAATTCGATGCTGGAAAACCTACAATTTTGTATGTAGATGACAATATAGATTTGATTGAAAATATGTCTGATTATTTTACGGACAATTACAACATATATACCGCAGAAAATGGGGAAATAGGAGTTGAAATGGCAAATAAATTGCAACCTGATATAATTATCAGTGACGTTGTAATGCCTATAATGAATGGTCTTGAATTATGTAAGATTCTTAAGAATGATATAAAAACTTCACATATCCCAATAATTCTTTTGACGGCTCAGGGCGATATGAATACTCAATTTGAAGGAGTAAAATCTGGTGCAGATTACTTTGTCCCTAAACCCTTTAATATTAAAATTTTAAATCTAACCATCCAAAATCTTATAGATTCCAGAAACAAAGTTAAAAATCTATTTTTGACTAATAAATATGAGGATGCTGGTGACTTAACCACAAACAGTAAAGACAAAGAATTTATTGAAAAACTACTAAAATATGTTAACGATAATATAGAAGAGGATAATTTGAATATAATCAATATCGCGGATGAATTTTCAATGAGTCGTTCCACCTTTTTTAGAAAAGTTAAGATAATTACTGGTACTACTGGTAAAGAGTTTATAGATTCGGTGCGATTGAAAAAAGCTACGACACTTTTACTAGAATCAGATCTAAATATATCTGAGATTGCTTATGCAATAGGTCATTCTAATCCACAGTATTTTTCTAAGTGGTTCAAATCACATTGTAAAATGTCGCCTTCAGAGTATATTTTAAAAAACAAATTGAAGGACTAAAGCATTTGATATCTTGTGGGCATAATAAGCAAAAGGAAAAAAAGCACTTGGCTTTTAATATGATTATTATATTGGTTTAAACCCAATATAATTTTTTATTAATTCAGACTTCATTTATTGTTTGTCTGAAATCTTTAGTCTATTTATTTTAAAAACTATTCTATTTATAATAATTACATTTTTAAAAAAATAAACCTGTCAATTGACAGGTTTATTTTTTTAAAATTATCTAAGGATATAATAACTATTGCACAACAATCGTTACTGTGTCTGTATTTCTTTTATAATTATATTCACTAGCAGATGAAGTGCTATTATAAATATAACCAGAACCTGAATAATTTTTATCGCTTAATCTAGTACCCAATAAAGTTACTACATAGGTTCCAGCAGTAGTAAATTTATAGGAATATGTCAATTCATTTCTGTTTATAGCCACGCCGGTAGAAAATCCTCCTACAGGAGTTAATAATACGCTTAAATTAGTAAAATAGGTCCCCACTAGGTTTTGACAATCAGAATATAATTTGAATGTTGGCATTAATTCTCTTATGCGATTTGCAGCGGTATCTTTATAATAAGATTTGTCTACTAACCTCTTTAAACCAGCTATTATAGCATTAGCATCAAGTGTTGTGTTGGGATTTAAAAGATTATACGCTATAATTTCAGCGTTCAAAATAGGAGTCCAAGTGTCTAAACGGGCTTGTGTTAGCACATACTCTTCTTGATCAACTTTTTTTCCTCCAGTAATCACTAAATAACTTTTTGCAAAATCGTGTCCAGTGTCTCCGGTATAAACCACATAGGTTTCGGCATTACCTATCATTTTAAATGATACGGTTTCATTAACAGCTACTGTTGTTTTATCAGCTTCTAAACTAACCCAGGTATCTATTTCATCTTTCTCACAAGAAGTGAAACAAAACAAAATCGTTAAAAGCATTAAAATACGTATTGAATATTTGGTTTTCATACTATTTATTTTTTTAATTAATTGTATCCAGGATTATTAGGTCCTATAGATGGATTTGCCAGTCTCTCATTGTTTGGTATTGGAAGTAACATATGAAAATCTTGAATTGCACCTGTTATTAAATCCCATTCGACATTTCTTCCATTCCAATAACTAGCCCATTTAGTAGTCGTTATTGCAGGTACTTCAACTGGAGGTGTTTCTGATATTTTAGCCGTACATTTTGCATTTATCCCACGCAAAGTAGACTTTAGAATGCCCCAACGAACCAAATCAAACCATCTTTTGCCTTCAGAACTTAACTCTCTACTTCGCTCCAAGACAATATAATCTCTAAAAGCAGCTGGAGTTGAAACTAAAGGGTTTGAAAGTGTTAAGTTGACTAAACCAGTAGATTTTTGTAGGGTCAAAGTACGCGGTAATATATCTCTGTGAACACCTCCTGCGTTAATATTTCTAGCTCTACCTCTTAGCATATTTAATGCATCTATAGCCGCTTGTGTTGGTCCGCTAGTTTCGTTTACAGCTTCTGCATAAATTAACAAAACTTCTGCATATCTAAATATTGGCCAGTTGACATCATAATCACTTGTTTTAAGTGCGAAAGCAGGATCACGAACAGGATAACGTCTAAATTTTGCAGCCGATGTAGGGGGATTAGTACTAACAGCACTTATTATTTTGTACTTACCAGTAGCAACAATTATTTCAATTCTCGCATTAGTCCATTTCATACGAATACTATCTGCTGTTTCGTAATAATATTGATGATAGTGACAAGCCCTTATGGAAGCTTGCGAACCACCATTGGACAAATTATCTACCCCGGAAGCATTTGAAGGAATACCCATATTAAGACCAATTGTACTTCCTACCCCTAGTCCTGGTGATTTAAATTGTACATCAAAAACAATTTCATCATTATTTTTATTTTGCACTATAAACGCATCTGGGAAATAAAGACACAATCTATATCTATTTGAATCTATGACCTCTTTAGAATATTTAGCCGCCAAAGCAAAATCAGCAATGCCTTTATCTCCAGTATTATCCCTTTTAGCCATACTACCTCTTGTAAGATATATACTCGATAATAAAGTTTTAGCGGCATCTTGAGTAGCATGTCCTGCTAAACCGGCGGTTTTTACTTTTAAATGAACCACACTATATTCAAGATCTTTTATTATATTTTCATATATAGTAGCTACAGGAGTTCTAGGAATATTTAAATCATTCAATGAAGTCGTTTCCGTTTCTTTGTAGGGAACATCGCCAAAATATCGGATCAAATTGAAATACAATAACGCTTTAATAAATTTTGCTTCAGCCACTAAAGTATTTCTTTCAGCAACATCCATATCAATACTTGGAATTTTAGATATCGCTTGATTAGCTTGATTTATTCCCCTATAATGATCTCTCCAAATAGGCAAAACTACTTCAATATTATCGGCAGTAAAAGTATATAAATTAAATCCCGAACGAGGCACTTTTGAACCTGCGTAAGTTTCATCTGTAGAGAATTCCAATTGTTTTTGGCCATATACACCTTGTAGATGCAACGCACTATATACACCTGCAATTGCAGCTTTGGCATTGGCTTCTGTTTTGAATGAATTTTCAGGTGATGCTTGAGAAACTGGAACTTCTTCTAATACGTCACTACAAGCTACAAAACCTGAAACCAATACAACAAGATATAAATATTTGATTTTATTTTTCATTTTTTTCATTTTTAATATTAAAAATTAAGGGAAAGACCCAAAGTTACGGAAGTGTTACGTGGATAACTACCAAGATCTACTCCACCACCAACTTTACCTGCTGTTCCTCCTATTGAATTAACTTCTGGATCAAACCAAGAATATCTAGTTAACATAAAAGGATTATTTATTCTGGCAAAAAGTCTAAATTTATTTGCATTTAAACTTTCAACAACCGATTTAGGCATTGTATAACCTAACGTGATAAAATCACACTTTAAAAATGAGCCGTCTTCAACATAAGCACTTCGAAATAAAGAAGAATAAACTCCATTTGAATTTTCACCATGAAAGGTACCAGTTGGATTAAAGGCTGCATTATAAGAATTATCGGACATTGATTTTAAAGTGTTCCAATTTCCAATATTCACCTTATCTAAATTTCCAATATTTCCATTAATTACATCGTTACCATAGGAAAAGCGTAAAAAGAAACTAAAGTCAAAATTTTTATACGTGAATTCATTATTAAATCCTCCAATAAATTCTGGTGTTGTATTAGCTATTGGTACTTTGTCAAAACTATTAATTAAACCATCTCCGTTGACGTCATAAATTTTGACTTGCCCGTTATTATTAATATCTGGAATTCCAACACCAACTTGTCTAGGGCTATTTGCCGCTTCAGTCTGATTGTTAATGATTTGATCTTCAATGTATCCATAATATATCCCAGTTGACTGTCCTACACGAATCAATATTTCATTATTGAATTTACTTGGAAAAATATTAGCATCAAAATAAAATTCAGACTTATCTCCTAAATTCAGGACCTTATTTCGATTAAATGAAAAAGTAAAATCAGATCTCCATTTAAAATCTCTATTATCAATATTGACTGAATTTATCGTTAATTCAAACCCTTGATTGCTAAAAGATCCAATATTTTTTAAAGCAGTTTCGAAACCTGAGGACAAAGGCAATTGAACTTCCAACAATAAATCGGTTGTTTCTTTATAATAGGCTTCGGCAGTAATGGTTAAACGATTTTTGAAAAAACCTAAATCAACACCTAAATTGTATTGCGCAGTAGTTTCCCATTTTAAATCAGGATTAGATACATTGCTAGGTACTTTTCCAGAATAAAACACATCATTAAAAACATAATTTCCGGGTTTTAATAAACCTATCGCACTGTAGGCAGGTATTTGGTTATTACCTGTTACTCCATAAGAGGCTCTCAACTTAAAGTTATCAAAAATATTTAATTTTTGGATAAATGATTCCTCTGACAATGTCCATCCCAATGCTAAAGAAGGGAAATAACCCCATTTATTCTCTTTACCAAATTTTGATGAACCATCCGCTCTAATGGAAGCAGTTAAAAGGTATTTATTATTATACCCATACGACACTCTACCTAAAAAAGACGCCAAGATTTCTTCAGCGATATTATTTAAAGGAAAAGTAGGTAAAATTGCACTTGACAAATCATTAAAACCATTCGTTTGATCACTAAAACCAGTTGCCCCAGCAGTAAATATACTTTTTCTATTATCTGAAAATTCTCCAACTGCTGTAGCATTAATATTGTGCTTATCAAATACTTTCTTATAATTGAATCGAGTTTCAAATACTTGATTTAAAGTTTCAATTTTTTCAAATTCCGCTATTCCATTTTCCTTGAATCCTTTCAATACACTTGAAGGTAAAAATACCTGGTTATTGATATACCCGCGATTAAATCCATAACTAGTATAAAAAGTCAAATTGTTAGCCAATTTTGTTTCATAAAAAACGTTTCCGATTATCCTAGTACTTTCAGTTTCATTATCCACTTCTTTAAGATACGTAACAACATTTTCGTTATCTCCAGAGTTTGTATCTGGATCAATGTCTATATCTCCGAGTTGAAAATCAATAGGCTGAAAAGGATTGGTTGAAAAAACCTTTTTAAAAACACCATCGGCATCTTTTTCAAGACTTCTTCCTATATTTTTGGTAAATGCTAATTTAATATTAGTTCCAATTCTAGTATTTTTACCAATAGATTGAACTATATTCGAATTTAAATTATATCTTTTAAAGTTAGTCTCAATAACTACACCTTCTTGATCTAAAAAGTTTCCTGAAATTTGATAATTTAAACCTTCTTTACTTCCGCCACCCATACTAAGATCCATCCTCCTTGTTAACGCAACCTGTGTAGCTTCTTTAGGCCAATCAACCCCTTGTGCATTAGCGTCTTTTTGATCTTGCCATTTGGTACTCAAGTTGTCAGTGGTTCCATTTAAATAATTTACTTTATCTTTAATAATGCGTGAATCCAAATACTCTGAATCAGAAAGAACCCTTGGAAATCTTGTAACAAATGATGTACCCGTACTTAATGTTGCAGTTATGACTGGTTTTCCTTCCTTTCCTAGTTTTGTGGTAATAATAATTACCCCATTCGATCCCCTTGCACCGTAGATAGCTGTTGCGGATGCATCTTTTAAAACTTCAACAGACTTGATCTGACCAGGGTCTATATCCGATAATGGATTTGATGATGCATTTTCATCTGGAACAATTGGAAAACCATCAATAACATATAAGGGCTGATTACCGCTAGTGAGTGAACTACCACCTCGAATAATTGCCTTTACACCTGATCCTAAACCATTATCATTTTGTGTTATTTGAAGACCAGCAACACGGCCAGATAATGCCGTTTGAAGATCTACTGGATCCCCTTTCTCTATACTCGTTGCTCTTACAGATGAAACAGCTCCTGTTAAATCTTTTTTCTTGACGGTACCATACCCGATTACTACAACTTCATTCAGAGCTTCATTTAATTCTCCAAGAACAATTGTAATAGAATTTCCTTGTATTTTGACTTCTTTTTTATCAAATCCTAAACTTGAAATAATTAATACATCGCCAATTTTTGCCTTTATTTTAAAAACTCCTTCAAAATCAGTTAAAACCCCGTTTTTAGTTCCTTTTATAATTACATTAGCCCCAGGCAAGGGCAGTCCTTTAACATCATTAACAACTCCTTCAATCGAAGTTTGAGCAAACGAAGATAAAAAAGATGTTAAAAAAATAATTGTTAATAATTTAAATTTCATATTTTTTTGGTTGATTAATAAGTTGGTTTGTTTAACAATTTACGAATAAATAAAAATTTAAATACCTTAAAAAATAAATTTTTATAGAAGGCATATTAAAATTTCAATCTTATTACATAATTAATTGCAAGGTCAAAAATAAGCTTCAAAGAAGATTAAAGCTAGTTCAAAAAGTCTCTTTTATAGTGTGAATTTGTCTCAATTTATACCGCTAGTGATTTATTTGAATTGAACAACTCCTATATAACCTCAAAATACAATTATGTCTAGAGCAAAATATTTATTTAATAATTGACTTTACTCCAAAAAAAAACTTCCGGAAATCCGAAAGTTTTCTTGTGCATTAAAGGTTTTGTTTTATTCTTTACCTCCATTTTTTCCTTCAGCTTTAGCTTTCTCCATATTGGCTTTCTGAATTTCTAACTGTGCAGGTGTTAATACTTCTTTAATTTTTTTATTAAGTTCTTTAACTTTTACTTTGTTTGCATCTGCATGATCTGGATTTTCCTTGCTGTCTTTTTTCAATGCCGATTGCTCTTCAATAATTGGTTTTAAAGTAGCTTGTTGATCTGCTGTTAAAGATAATTCTGTTGTCATTTTTTGCAACATTTTATCAGCCCCACCTTTTTTAGAATCTTGAGCAAATCCGCTTAAACTTGCAGTCAATAAAACTGCGAAAATTAATTTTTTCATTATTTATTTTTATTTTAAAGTTAATTATGATAAGACACTGATTATATAAAAAAGTTTAATTGAATTTAAGAATTAATTTATTTTTAACATATAAGGATTGTAAACCAATTTATATTTGAATAAAAAAATGGAAAATAATTAATTCATTTTTATCTAACCGATAAATTATAATGTCAAAAATATTGCTATAAAAAGACAAACGCCAATTGAAAAAGTTTCTTTTATAGTGTCAATTTGTTTCAATCAAATACATTTTGGATATGCAAATAAAAACTGCACATTAAATTAAGCTACATTTTTGTAATTAATTTGATTGTTAAATTCTTCAATAGTTGCATAATTCAAACTTATCTTGACTGAAGTTTTTTACATAGTTCATCAAACGATTCTTTGCCCTCGTATTTGAGAATTTGAGAATGACGCCCTTCTAAAAGCACAGGACTTGTTTTTCCAAAAGCTTTCAATTCATATTCTTTAGGTTTATCACCCCAATTGAAAACCCCAAGATAAATGTCCTTATCCTTTCGAGCAATTATTAACTCGAAGCCATCCTGTTTGTTAGTTCCATGTTCCCAAAAATCCAACGGCACGGTCTCTTCCATTGCTGGAAAATCAAAAACTTCTTTTGATAATGCTTTACGTTCTGGGCGAAGCGTCATCAAATTATCACTTTGCAAACGGGCGGTACCGTATAGTTTATTGAAATCGGCCCACATTTGAGCTTCATTCATCGTCATACTGTGTCCGTGTTTTACATCTTCTTGAGATACTGTTGCGTCTTCGTCTATGGCTTCTCGGAAAACGAGGTAATCGGCATCTCCATTGAAAACCTTACCACTGAGGTAAAAGTTACTTAGATTCCCAAGACAGCGCTCTGGAAAAGCTTGGTAAATAGGATTGATGTCTCCACCAGTTCGCATTCCATCTACAAATCCAATAGTTGGCCCAAAAACAGCAGAACAACCCAAGAAATAGATGTCATCCCCCATGGCTTCTCTCATAGTTTTCATTCCCAAACGAAAACGTTCTACCCCTGTGATAGTAGGGTCGTAGGCTTTGAAACTTTTAACATGTTTGTTTCTAAGTTTGGTATCATTCTCTAGTCCATAACGCATAAAATCCACCTTGAAATAACGAATTCCCCAATTATCCTTCATGTTTTTGATGCAATCTGCGATATGTGCCCTTGCTCCTGGATGGGAGTAATCGAAGTAAATATAACGCATAACTTTGTCTGCTTTTTCATTCTCTTCGACCACCAACTTTCCATCCTGATCGTGAAGGAAGTACTCAGGATGCGTTTTATAAATTTCAGATGCTTCATCCCCTCTAAACCCATCAAAATGTATTCCTGGAGTTTTTCCTTCGGCCGTAATCCGGCTAACAATCTCTTTGATACCACCAGGCAAAAGACCGGAGTGCAACGTTTTATAATCTCCTCGTTCAGTCCACCATCCACCATCAATTTGAATCATATTTACCTCGGGAGCCAATTGATTCAATTGGTCCATATTACCATAAATATCTTTTGGGGTGAATACTCTACCATAATAATCCCAAGTTGCCCAGCCTTTGAAATCGGCGGGTTTGAGCTTGGTAATTTTATTTTCAGAAGCAATCGCCGTTCCAAATTGATCAAGTAATTCAAGCCAGTTGTTTGAACGTCTAAGCACGATTTGTTCGTATTCTATGGTCTGGCCTGGTTTTAGTTGTTTGCCTTCTCCATCAGACCATACTTCGAAAGCACCTTGTTTTAAGGTGAAATTCGGCATAAATATTCTCCAAGAAGTTGAACCTACAAATAAATATTGACCGTCTGATAATCGTATCATCTCATACATATTACTCGAACTACGATTGGTTTGACCGCCAATCTTCTGTTTAAGCAGAGGGGTGCGCCCCATACAACTTCCTCCAAAAACCATATCCAAGTTGTCGGTCAACTGCGCCTCAATCGGAATACTAACAGAGATTCTTTCAATTGTAACTGGTTTATTTCCTTTGTTTGATAATGTTATCGACAACTTTTGAAAGCCATTCTCAATTTCTTTTAAACTATTGGTAGTCGATACTGTACCGTTAGCCTTGACATCAACCTTAATCTCTTTCCATTGCTGAGTTGTTCCAGCAAAAGACATTAAAACGTTTAAAAATACTATTGAAAGTGTCGTAACTGTTTTTTTAATTCTCTTTGACATTTTATTTATTACATTTTATTTTATGAATATTTATTTTATTTTGGTTTTAACTTTTAACAAAGCGTATTGAAAAATAGTTTAGTTTCATTTTATAAATTAAGACTTGATTAAAAATTCTAATCTTATTTTGTAATTTTTATTAAACTCAAATTTTCTATACTCCTTGATCTTGGTCACAAATTTACTGCAGCTCTTTTTTTTATATATATGCAAATAGTCTCATTTGTAGCATAGATTTGTTTCATTTATAGATTTATGCAAGGAAATAAATCAAAAAACAAAACTATTTTTTGGTTATTAAAATACAAATCATGAAATAGATATTAAAAAATCATTTTCAAATTGATTTTACGAACTAAAAAAGAGTCTCTTTGTTTGTGTTTAGCTATTTCAGGAGAAGACAATCGGTATGTTACCGGTTTTGCCTATCGATTCCAAGGTTTGTCTGTGTGAAAATTAATATTTCGGGTTGCTCTTCATAATTTCAATCATATGAAAAACATCGTCCTCATTATCTTCATTCACCAAGGAGAAATCGCTGTTTTGGGGCCCTTTATTGGCAAATGCTCCATCTTTTATGGTGATGCTTTTGCTCACCCACTTGCCACTATTGGTTTTGGTGATGGTAGTTGCGGTTTTGTCCGGATCGGATGAGGAATCATAACGAACAGAGAATTTCCCAATACCTTTATCCAGATAGATGATTTTCAAAGTGATTAATCCCTTTTTTGTCAAAAGAAAATTATCATCTAAATCAAAATACATCCTGTTCCGCCCATTTGAATTTTCAAACCCTCGCGCATAGCGACCATAGGGCTGATTCGTGGGGCCAACTCGCCATAAACCAACACTGGTTTCATTTGCGTCAATCTGTCTAATAAATCGGCTATAGTTTCTGGCAATGAGTTCGAACCCAACATCGTTCATCGCCTTGGCTTCATAGAGATAATTGGATCCTGAGAGGGAAGTAGCGGCATGCAAATCACCAACTTTCGCTCCGTATTTATTGAATTCCGACTCAATTTTAGTTACCCGCTCTGCGTTGCTCTGTGTAGCCTTCCCATATTTTTCCTCAGGAAAGCGAACGGTATCGGCACTATCGAGCACATCACGAAGGGCGATAAAGGCATTCGGGCTCGTCTGCGGTTGTTTGTAATAGGAATAGCGACTGGCGAAAGCAAAACCCTCATCGTATTTGCCCGTTTTTACTGTGCTATAATCAACCTCCCAAAGATCAAGCCCTCTATCCACAGTGGAAATGGCGGTCCAATAATAATTCCAAACTGGATTTTCCTGAAATATTCCGCCCTGTGCGAATTTAGAAAATTCGCCGCGCACAAATTCAGGCTGCCTTCCGTTTAGCCCGTAAAAAGTGGGACGAAGCTCGATGTCCTGCTTTATTTCGCCATTGGCCTGATAACCAATGGCAATGGTAAATTGCTGTTTTCGGAGCTCAATCGGGTAGTTTTGGCGAAGCCAATTTGCGTAAAGTAGTTCACCTGCTTTTGCACCCTTAGCACCTTTAAGCACTACAGGATTGCTCTCATCGTCCACATTAAACAGGAATCGGATATGTTTGAGTTCGGGCTTATCGAAAGCTTCGTAGAACCGTTTCGTAGCTCCGCTGCAAAACTCGAGATACTGTTCGGCACTGATTTTGTATTTCGGATCTTTTGGAATGCCCTTGTAGAGCTGCTTGTCCCCCGTCGAACCAAATGCGGGCTGTATAAATGCAAAGACGTTTCGCTCCTTCTCAGAAAGTGAGGCAATGTGATCAGCAAGCTTGCCGATAAAACGATGGAAGTAATTGATGTAGTTTTGATCGAGGTAAAAGGGAAAATATTCTTTGCCCTTTCCTCCACTCACAGCCACTTTGGGAACCCCTTGTTCATAAATCCATTCTGGTGAGTGAGGACCAGTCCATAACACGAAATAGTAAAAATACTTCCCCTTTACGGCATTTCGGATTTGAGAATCCATTTTCGACCAGTCATACACCTCAGGTTTTGTCTCTATATCAGCCCACTTAACTCTATCGGCAGCCCCTTTAATGAAAGGAAATCGCTCTGTATCAATTCTTTCATTCTTGCAATTGGTAAAGAACCCTGCCCACTGTGGGCGCTCGAAATCTTTTTTTTCATTTCCATTTTTTTGTGAAAATATCAATTGAGAAAGTCCTAATAAAAATAATAATAGAATAACCCCTTTTTTAATTCTTTTAAGTTTCATAGAACTAATTATTACTTTTATCTTTTTTTCTCTTTTCCTTTTTATCCTCTTTATCCACTCTTTTTCCTTTCTTCTCTTTATCACCCTCAACGGCGTTTTCGCCTTTGCCATATTTGGTTCCTTTAGCACTACCTTTGAAAGCACGATTCTCTTCTTGAGGTCTTAATAAAGGAAGCTCTTGTTCTCCGCGGTGCACTTCTACAAGGCTAAATATATCATCTTTATCATCAGCATTCAATAGTACAAAGTCAGCCCCTTTTGTTCCTCCATTTTTGAAAACGGCTTCTTTAATAGTTATCACTTCATGATGCCATTTTTTGTCCCCTTTTCCGGTTACTGTCATTGCTGTCTTCATGGTTTTTGTTCCTGCATTATAATCTAGTTTCCATTTAGAACCTTCAATGGCATCATACCAAACCACAGTTATCGACATTACTTTAGGTTTATTATCTTGAGAAAAACCTTCATGAAGTTTAAAGTACATTGCATCTTTGCCCGTTGCGTGTTCGAATCCTCTTGCAAACCTCGAATAAATAGAAGAGTTAGCCGTGATAGGTCCGCCCACTCGCCATAATGGAATTGAAGTTTCATCTGGTTCAATTTGATAGAGTAATCTGGAGTAATTATCGGGCCAAATTTCCCAGCCCGCATCATTAAAACCGACTTGGTCACCACGTTGCTTCACTTGCCCCATTTTGAGTGCATTTTTATCGTCATTTGCTGCTCCATACTTAGCATATTCGGCAGTAATTTTTTCCATTCGCTCAATATTTCCATGCGATGCTTTACCATACGTTTCCTCTGGATAAGCCTTTGTATCGGCTGCATTCAAACCTTTATGCAAAGCACAGAAAGCATCGGTCGCTGTCTCAGGATGTATTTGCCCTGCATACTTATTGAAAAAATAGAAAGAATAATCAAATCCTTGTTCCTTGCTCTCCTTCAAAGCGCCGCTTGTAACATCCCAAACACTTTGACCCGCATTCAAGGCATTAATTGCTCCCCAATAAAAGTTGAGTTGAACATTTAGTTGATACCAAGGACGTGTCCAGGTTTGGTCCATCTCTGAACGACGAAAAAGCGTTACCTCTTTTGGGTCAACTAGGTATGGCAAAAACGTGTTCACTGCATCAATTTCTCCACTTAAATGATGTCCTCTTGAAAGTGCTCCATTTTTGATACCAAAACCATCTTTAAGGTTCTTAATGGCCCAATCCCATTCTTGAACAAAATTATTTTTACCGTCATTGCTTTGAGGTTCTAGATTGTTGAGAAGCATACTAATATTCAATCCTGATTTTGTACCAAACAATTTATCATGCAAGGCAAAGGTTTCCAAACGGAATTCTCTCCACTTTGCACTTTTCACAGGTAAAGAATAATTTTTATCTACAGGTTCGCCTTTATAGGCACACTCATCTCCTGTACACCCTGTTTTAACCTGAATAAATGAAATAGCTTTTATTTTATCTTTAGAAAAGCTACTAATATGTTTAGCCACTTCTGTTAGAAAACGGTGATAATACTTTTTATATTCTGGAGATAGATAATAAGGATAATAATTAAATGCTCCTGGGTTTTTAGTAGCGTTTGTAAATACTTTAGGCACCCCTTTTTCATAAACCCATTCTGGTGTTTTAGGCCCTGCTTCAAACGAAATATATAAGGAAATTTTTTCTTTATAGGCTCTTTCTATAGCCTTATCTAATGTAGACCAGTCATATTCTCCAGGCGTTTTTTCAACTTCATCCCAGGGAAAATCACAGGATGTCCCTTTTAAAAATGGATACTCTTTTATATTCATTGCTTCTCCACGATCCCAAACACCAAAAGAGCTAGGTTGTGGACCTACCTGACTTACAGCTAAGTTAGAGAAAGCAACGAGTGCAATAAGGATAATTTTTTTTGTACTATTAAAGCTTTCTAAACTATATTTATTCATAATTAAAATTTTATTATTTAGGTTTAAGACTGTTAAATTTAACAATGGTTTAAAAAATAAAAACAGTATTGTATTTTTAATTGATAGCGATTAAATTAGATTTATTTACTCATCTTTGGCTTCTTTTGGAGCTTTCCCAGTCCATTCAGTTTTTGTACAATCTTTCCACCAAGCCACCCACTGCATTTCCATTTTCTTAGCAATATCTGGATGTTGCGCAATCAAATCATTGGTTTCCGTTCGATCCATATTCATATTGTATAGTTCCCAATTAGGACCTAAACGTACCAGTTTCCATTCTCCATCACGAACGGCAGCACTTTTAGAAAATTGATAAAACAAAGGGTTTTTTCGCGCAAGTTTGTCCCCATTAACAGCAGGCAATAAACTGATACCGTCTGAAACGGGAATAGTAGTTTCCTTAGATTCTCCTGGATAATTGCCCCCAGAAACAGCTAAAACCGTAGGCATAATATCAATAAGATGTACCGGTTCTTGATTCCAATCTTTCCTTGCTTTTATAGCCGCTGGCCAATTTACAATTAACGGGGTATTGATTCCTCCTTCGTGACTGGTCGTTTTCCATTTTCGCAAGGGCGTGTCGCTAACCGTTGCCCAATTTTGCCCATAGCTCGGATAAC
>JBIIFA010000110.1:0-6433 GCA_044237565.1 Flavobacterium sp. | reverse complement strand
ATGGACTTTCAACACCAACAAATGAACAATACCGTTGTGAGAATCTAGCCGATAAAGGAATTGGTTACGGAATGGAAAGTCATATTGTTGATGGAAATAATATTTTAGAAGTTTACAATTTAGTTTCGGATTTAAAAGCATCCATGATTGAAAATCCAAGACCCATTTTATTAGAATTCAAAACGTTCCGAATGCGTGGGCACGAAGAGGCGAGTGGTACAAAATATGTTCCTCAAGAATTGATGGATCTGTGGGCTGTAAAAGATCCAGTTGATAATTACCGAAAATTTTTATCTGAAAATGGAATTTTAACTGCGGATTTCGACACACAATTGCATACCGAAATTATCAAAAATATCGATGAAAGTTTGGTGCTTGCTAATGCAGAACCTGAAATTGAAGTTAATTTTAATGACGAGTTAAATGATGTTTATCAATCATTTGAATTAGAAGAAGTTAAACCTTCATATGAAACTGAAGATATTCGTTTAATTGACGCTATTTCAAGCAGTTTGCGTCAATCGATGGAACGTCATAAAAATTTAGTAATAATGGGTCAAGACATTGCGGAATATGGTGGTGCTTTCAAAATAACAGATGGTTTCGTTGATTTATTTGGAAAAGAACGAGTTTTCAATACACCAATTTGTGAAAGCGCTGTAGTTTCGGCAGGAATGGGGTTATCGATTAATGGTTATAAAGCAATTGTAGAAATGCAATTTGCTGATTTTGTTTCTACGGGATTCAATCCAATTGTAAATTTATTGGCAAAATCACATTACAGATGGTCAGAAAAAGCCGATGTGGTGATTCGTATGCCTTGTGGCGGAGGAACACAAGCGGGACCATTTCACTCCCAAACAAATGAGGCTTGGTTTACTAAAACACCCGGTTTAAAAGTAGTTTATCCAGCATTTCCTTATGATGCCAAAGGTTTGTTAAATGCTTCTATAAATGATCCAAATCCTGTTATGTTCTTTGAGCACAAACAATTGTATCGCAGTATTCATCAAGAAGTGCCAAAAGACTATTATACTTTACCGTTAGGAAAAGCTGCTTTATTGAAAGAAGGAAACCAGGTTACAATTATCGCTTTTGGAGCTGCCGTTCATTGGGCGTTAGAAACATTGGACAAAAATCCTAGTATTTCTGCAGACGTTTTGGATTTAAGAACTTTGCAACCGTTGGATACCGAAGCTATTTTTGCTTCCGTGAAGAAAACAGGAAGAGCAATTATTTATCAAGAAGATTCGCTTTTTGGTGGAATTGCAAGTGACTTATCCTCTTTGATAATGGAAAATTGTTTTGAATTTTTAGATGCGCCAGTTCAACGAGTTGCGAGTTTGGAAACACCTATACCATTCGCAAAAGCATTAGAAGATCAGTATTTACCAAAAGGAAGATTTGAGAATGCTTTATTGAAATTGATTAATTATTAATATTTTACCATTTGATGGATCGATGCTGCTAATAAATTTCTTGGGATTTTAAAAGCAAATAAATTATTCCTTCAAAATATTGATTATCAATATAATCAGTAAGACACGACTTAGCTTATAAAAATTATTTTCGCTTGTACTCGAGATTCAGCCCATTGGTCTCGAAATAATTATACCAGTTAACAACTTGCAATTAGCGGATTTTTCTAATTCTAGTGGGTTGAATTGTATCTTAGTTTTTTACAAATTAAATAAAAAAACTAAACATTATTTATTAAATAGAAACTTTTTTTAAGATTATAATAGAATTTAATAATAAGAATTCGATTTCATCTATTATCCATTAACAATTTTTATATTTGGTACTTATTAAACCTCAAAATTATTAAATGAATATTAAATCAACTAAGGGAATTTGGAAAGTAATATCCGCATCCTCTATGGGAACAATGATTGAATGGTATGATTTCTACATTTTTGGAAGTTTGGCCGTTGTAATTTCAACAAAATTTTTCCCTTCTGATAATCCAACAGCAGCTTTTTTATCAACATTGGCAACATTTGCAGCAGGTTTTGTCGTGCGCCCTTTCGGAGCTTTATTCTTCGGTAGATTAGGAGATTTAATTGGGAGAAAGTACACGTTTATGGTCACGCTTGTATTGATGGGAGGAGCAACTTTCTTGATTGGTTGTGTCCCAAGTTATGAATCTATTGGATTTATGGCACCTTTCTTAGTTTTATTACTTAGATTATTACAAGGTTTAGCACTAGGTGGAGAATACGGTGGAGCTGCAACCTATGTAGCAGAACATTCCCCTATTGGACAAAGAGGCTATTGGACTTCTTGGATTCAAACTACAGCCACAGTTGGATTATTTATTTCATTGATGGTAATTTTGGCAACAAGAAATGTTTTAACTCCTGAAGAATTTGATGCTTGGGGTTGGAGAGTTCCATTTTGGGTTTCCATTATTATGGTTGGAGTTTCGTATTTGATTAGGAAAAATATGGATGAATCTCCTGTATTTGCAAAAGCAAAAGCCGAAGGAAAAACAAGTACAAATCCATTAAAAGAAAGTTTTGGAAATCGTTTCAATATGAAATTTGTATTGTTGGCTTTATTTGGAGCGACTATGGGACAAGGAGTTGTTTGGTATACGGGACAATTTTACGCGATGAGTTTTATGAAAACGGTAATGTCAATTGATTCTTCTCAGGTTGATTCCTTATTAGGAATATCTTTATTATTAGGCACGCCTTTCTTTATTGTTTTTGGTTGGTTGAGTGACAAAGTAGGAAGAAAATACATTATGATGGGCGGAATGTTGTTGGCAATTTTATTGTATAGGCCGATATACAAAACGATGTATGAAACAACTTCTGTTAAAAATAAAACTGAGATTGTTGAAAAAACTACTTTATTAGCAGAATTAAAAGAGAACACAAAACAAACAATGGATTCAATTTATACAACTAAAAAAGTATATGCTGATGCAACTACTTTGCTAGAAGTTAAAACGGTTTCTTTAGAAAATGGAAAAGCGATAGTTGTTGATGGAGAACCAAAAGTTGAAGTCAAAACTACAATCAAAATTAATGATAATGACAGATGGTCATTGATTTTTTTAATATTCATTCAAGTACTATTTGTAACGATGGTTTACGGACCAATAGCCGCTTTTCTTGTTGAAATGTTTCCAGTAAAAATTAGATATACATCGATGTCATTACCATACCACATTGGAAACGGAATATTTGGAGGTTTACTTCCTGCAATTTCAACCTATTTAGTAACGCATGCAAAAGATGCTGGAGAACCAGAATTTTATCTTGAAGGACTTTGGTATCCAATTGTTATTGCCTCTATTTGTTTTATAATTGGAATGGTTTACATAAAAAATAACGATAAAAATATTCACATTTAAAGCATTATTATGAATCAATTAAAACGAGTTTTAGGAATATTTTGGATAGCCCTAGCAATTGCTGCTGCCTATTTTTGCATTTTTGAGTTTGGATTGCCAAAATTTATTTCGGACAAACAAGAGGATTTGGTTTTCGGAATTATTATCCTTTTTATACTAACGCCTTTGATAGTATTGGGTTTAGGGACTTTTGGATATTATGCACTAATGGGAGATTACGATTCAAAAAAAATATAAATTAAGATTTAAATAAATAAGATGAGTTACTACAAAATTGATAATTTAGAACAGTATTTCAAGCATTACAACAAATCAATTCGCGAACCTCGTAAATTCTGGGGAAAAGTGGCATCAGAAAATTTTACTTGGTACCAAGAATGGGAAAAAGTAGTAGATTTTGACATGTCTGAAGCCAAAATCCAATGGTTTGTAGGTGCGAAAGTAAATATTGTAAAAAATTGTATCGACAGGCATTTGGCAAGAAAAGGAGATAAAACCGCTATTATATTTGAGCCAAATGACCCAAGCAAAGTGGCACAACACATTTCTTATAATGAATTGCACGAACGCGTTTGCAAAATGGCAAATGTTCTTCGGGAGCAAGGAATTGAAAAAGGAGATCGAGTTTGTATTTATCTACCGATGATTCCAGAATTAGCAATAACTACTTTGGCATGTGCTAGAATTGGTGCCGTTCACTCAGTTGTTTTTGCTGGTTTTTCAGCTTCTGCAGTTGCTACAAGAATAAATGATAGCGATTGTAAAATGGTAATCACTTCCGATGGCGGATTTCGTGGAAACAAAACAATTGACCTTAAAGGAATCATCGACGAAGCTTTGGATAATTGTCCTTGTGTAGAAAAAGTTTTGGTTGCCAAAAGAACCCATTCTTCTATTTCAATGAAAGAAGGCCGTGATCAATGGCTTCAACCTTTATTAGATGATGCTTCAGATAATAATGTTGCCGAAATTATGGATGCTGAAGATCCATTATTCATACTTTATACTTCTGGTTCAACAGGAAAACCGAAAGGAATGGTGCACACAACGGCCGGTTATATGGTGTATTCTGCCTATACTTTCAAAAATGTTTTCAATTATCAAGAAAATGATGTGTTCTGGTGTACCGCCGATATCGGTTGGATTACAGGACATTCTTATATTCTTTATGGCCCACTTTTGAATGGTGCTACGACTGTAATTTTCGAAGGTGTTCCGTCCTATCCTGATTTCAGTCGTTTTTGGGAAGTTATCGAAAAACACAAAGTAACTCAGTTTTATACTGCACCAACTGCCATTCGAGCCTTAGCAAAAGAAAGTTTAGATTTCGTTCAAAGATTCCCGCTAAGTTCTTTAAAAGTTATTGGTTCCGTCGGAGAGCCTATTAATGAAGAGGCTTGGCATTGGTATAATGCGCACGTAGGAGGGAAGCGTTGCCCAGTTGTTGACACATGGTGGCAGACCGAAACGGGTGGAATTATGATTGCACCAATAGCATTTGTTACACCAACAAAACCAACCTATGCTTCTTTGCCTTTACCGGGAGTTCAGCCAGTATTAATGGATGAAAAACGTAACGAAATTGAAGGCAACCAAGTAACTGGAAGTTTGTGTATCAAATTTCCATGGCCTGGAATTGCAAGAACCATTTGGGGAGATCATAAACGCTACAAAGAAACTTATTTTTCGGCCTTTCCAGGTAAATACTTTACTGGCGACGGGGCATTGAGAGATGAAACAGGATATTACAGAATTACAGGACGTGTTGATGATGTGATTATCGTTTCGGGACACAATCTCGGAACAGCACCGATTGAAGATTCAATAAACGAACATCCAGCAGTAGCTGAAAGTGCAATTGTTGGTTTCCCTCACGAAATTAAAGGAAATGCTTTATATGGTTATGTAATATTGAAAGAAATTGGCGAAAGTAGAAACCACGAGAATCTTAAAATTGAAATCAACCAATTGGTTTCCGATCAAATTGGTCCGATTGCAAAACTCGATAAAATTCAGTTTGTATCAGGATTGCCAAAAACGAGGTCTGGTAAAATTATGCGAAGAATATTACGTAAGATAGCAGAAGGTGACTTCTCTAATTTTGGAGATATCACAACATTATTGAATCCTGAAATTGTTGAAGAAATTAAAAACGGGAAGTTGTAGATCTTTATTTTTAATTTATACAAATGCTGCTTTGATTCCAAAGCAGCATTTGTATTTAAAAAAAAGTATTTAATTTAATTCACAATATTCTTATTATTTCCAACTTTTGATTTTATTAACAAAGTAATTCCCTAAATTTACTTCAATATGAAAAATCATAAAGAAGTTTTAATTTTGGGTGGTGGATTAGCGGGACTTACTTCGGCTATTCATTTGTCTAAACTTGGACTTCGAGTTACGGTAATAGAGAAAAATTGTTATCCGAAACATAAAGTTTGTGGAGAATATATTTCCAATGAAGTACTACCCTATTTCGAATGGCTTGGTATTGATATTACAAAATTAAATGCTACTTCAATAAAGAAACTTCAATTTTCAACTCAAAACGGAACAACAATTAACACTGAATTGCCTTTGGGTGGATTTGGTATTAGCAGGTATGCTTTGGATTTTCATTTATACAATTTAGCACTTTCTAATGGCTGCGTTTTTGTTCATGAAACTGTTGAAAATGTAGTTTTTGAATCGGATGAGTTTACAATCACGACTTCAATTGGAACTTTATTAAAATCAAAAATAGTATTGGGAGCTTTCGGAAAACGCTCTATTATTGATGTCAAATTAAATAGAAGTTTTATTCGAAAAAAGTCCCATTGGCTCGCTATAAAAGCTCATTACTATGGCGATTTCTCTAATGATTTGGTAGGTTTACATAATTTTAAAGGTGGCTACTGTGGCGTTTCTAAAGTAGAAAATAATATGATTAATATTTGTTATATTACAAATTATGAAACCTATAAATTATATAAAAACAATGAGGAATTTCAAGAAAAAGTGCTTTCTGAAAATCCGCATTTGAAATTACTATTTGAAAAAGCAACTTTAATTTTTGAAAAGCCATTA
>JBIIFA010000109.1:0-6490 GCA_044237565.1 Flavobacterium sp. | reverse complement strand
ACTTCAATTTGTCTGCATTTTTGAGTTGAAATATCCAAACCGTACTTTTTAGAAACAGAAATAGACCGTAAATCTGGCTGTTGTCCGATATGCCAATTTCCAGTTCCACAAGAATCGACAACGAATGTATCTTTGGGAAGTTTTGAAGTTATTATTGCCTCCGCAATTGGAGAACGACAAATGTTTCCCAAACAAACCATCAAAACTTTAACGGGCATTTACAGGGATAATTTTTTATGAATGTCTTCCATGTATTTTTTAAACTGCTTGTCTGTTGAAACTAAATTATCAACGGTTTTGCAAGCGTGTAAAACAGTAGCATGGTCGCGATCTCCAATTTGGGACCCGATATTTGCTAAGGAAGCTTTTGTGAATTTTTTCGCAAAAAACATAGCCAATTGTCTCGCTTGAACCACATGACGTTTTCTAGTTTTGGATTGCAAAGTCTCTAAATCCAATTGGAAATAATCGGAAACTGTTTTTTGGATGTAATCAATGGAAACTTCTCGTTTCACATTTTTTACAAATTTCTCAACTACATGTTTCGCTAAATCTAGGGTAACTTCTTTTTTATTGAATGAAGATTGTGCAATTAAAGAAATTATCGCGCCTTCTAATTCTCTAACATTTGATTTAATGTTTCGAGCCACATATTCTATAATTTCGTCTGGAATTTCTACACCATCTCGGTATAAAATATTTTTCAAAATCGAAATTCTAGTTTCGTAATCTGGTTGGTGCAATTCAGCAGAAAGTCCCCATTTGAATCGAGATAACAAACGTTGTTCTATGTCTTGCATGTCAACTGGTGCTTTGTCAGAAGTCAAAATCACCTGTTTTCCATTTTGGTGTAAATAATTGAATATATGAAAAAATACATCCTGAGTTCCTGTTTTACCTGAAAGAAATTGAACATCGTCAATTATCAAAACATCAATTAATTGATAAAAATGGATAAAATCATTTCTGTTATTTTTCTTTACAGAATCTATATATTGTTGTGTGAAAATTTCGGCTGAAATATATAAAACCGTTTTTTCTGGATATTTATCTTTGATTTCAACACCAATTGCGTGAGCCAAATGGGTTTTACCCATCCCAACACCGCCAAAAATTAACAATGGGTTGAATGAAGTTCCACCTGGTTTATTGGCTACAGCCATACCCGCAGAACGTGCTAATCTATTTGAATCGCCTTCTAAAAAGTTATCAAAACTATAGTTTGCATTTAACTGAGATTCTATTTTTAGGTTTCTAATTCCAGGAATCACAAACGGATTTTTCAATTCTGGATTTAAGTTTTTGAATGGCGCATCAACCTCTTGCGTTTTCATCGGGCTTCTATGCGCACTTGGCAATTGTTCCATAAAGGGTTGTTTGTTGCCATAAGTGTTCTCCATTTTAATTTTATAGAGTAACTTTGCATTTTCTCCAAGTTCCTTGGTTAGCGCAACTTTTAATAATTTTACATAGTGTTCTTCTAACCATTCGTAAAAAAATTTACTTGGAACTTGTATATACAGAGCATTATCAGTTAGTTCAACTGATTTAATTGGTTCAAACCAAGTTTTAAAAGCTTGGTCTTGAATGTTATCTTTTATAAATAAAAGACAATTTCCCCAGACTGATTGCGCAGTTTTGCTCATAATATTAGAAAAATTAATGTTTTTAAAAGATTGCCAAAAAAAACAGATAAGGGATTGTTTTTTCGGATTACAAATATGTGATAATAAATCGTTAAAAAAAAATAATTTTGAATTAATTTTATTAAAATTTTTGTCGTATATGACTTTCAATAATATTAAAAATAATACTAAATAAATATGATGCAAAAACACCAAATTCAAGTTCGCGTTCGGTATTCAGAAACAGACCAAATGGGCGTAGTTTATCACGGAAATTATATCCCCTATTTTGAAATAGGAAGAGTGGAATGGCTAAGAAATAAAGGGATTTCTTATAAAATTATGGAAGAAAGCGGTGTTGCCCTACCAATTGTTTCTATGAATATCAATTATAAAAAACCTGCTCGATATGATGAATTATTAACAATTAGCACCACTTTTAAAAGTCAAACTTCGGTTAAAGTTGAATTTGAATGCGAAATTCATAACGAGAAAAATGAATTGTTAACAACTGCGCATTTTATTTTGGTTTTTGTAGACTTATTAACAGGAAAACCAATTCAGCCGCCACAGTATATTAAAGATATTTTAATTTAGATAAACGATTCTTGGTAAAATCACAATTTTGTTACCGTAATTTCAAACAAACATTTAAAAATGTCGAATATTTCTTCGGCATTTTTTTTTCGAGTGGTAATTTCAATTTCGCAGTTCAATTCCATTTTTTGAGAAAACACAATTAGCTTTTTTTCTTTTATAATGCGCATTACTTTGTTGATGTTTTTATAGTCAAATGAAATATTGAAATTGACATCTATTGTTTTGTCGATTATTTCAGCCGCTTCGAGAGCCATCTGCGCCGTTGTTTTATAAGCAGAAATTAAACCTCCAACACCTAATTTTGTTCTGCCAAAATAACGCACAACAACAATTAAAATATTGGTAAGTTCAAAAGATTGTATTTGTCCGTATATCGGCATCCCCGCACTATTGCTCGGTTCCCCATCATCATTGGCTCTAAATTCTACTTTTTCTGTGCCAATTTGATACGCATAACAAAAATGAACGGCTCCAAAATGCTGTTTTTTTAAATGCTCTAAATTCGTTTTTATTTCATCCTGTGAACAAACAGGAAAGGCATATCCGAAAAATTTACTACTTTTTTCTTTAAATAAAACTTCTTCTGAAGGATTTGCAATGGTTTTATAAGTGTCTTTCAGTTCCAAATCCAGTCCTAAATTATTTTATTGGCAAATAAATCAATAACATCTTCTTCTCCTTTTTGTAAATGCCAAACCTGAAGTCCTAATTTCTCAGCACTTTCAATGTTTTGAAGATTATCATCTACGAACAAAGTGTTTTTGAGTAATAGATTATGCTCTTTTATTACAAATTCAAAAATGTCTGCATCTGGTTTTCGCATTCCTAATTCATAAGAAAAATATACTTTTTCAAAACACTGATAAAAATCTCTGTAAAAAGAAATTCCAGCTCTATGTTGAAATCGTTCGATGTGAATAGAATCAGTATTGCTCAATAAAAATAAACGGTATTTTTGCGAAAGCATTTGCAAAAATTCTAATCTATAAAGAGGAAAATCTAATAATATTGAATTCCAAGCTTCTCGAATTTGATGAATTGATGCATTGGGGATGTAGTTTTGAAGGCCAATAATAAATTCCATTTCTGAAATTTTCCCCTTTTCAAAGTCTAAATTTAAGGCGTCCAAATTTCTATTCCATTCCTTCAAACCTAATTTTTTCAATGCCAAAGGAGTTGCTTCTTTATCAAGGTTGATAAAAATATCGCCAAAATCAAAAATAATAGTATCAATCATGGTTTCGAAAGATTAAAAGTGTATCGTTTTTGATAGTCTGTTTTGTATATTTTTTTACATTTAGAATTGGAGCTTTTGTACCATTTTCCAAATTTATTTTTCCTTGAAAAACCCTTGCTTCATCCCAAAGATTTAAATCTATAAAGGATTGTAAAGTTCGCATCCCACCTTCAATAATTACGGATTGAATTTGATTTTCATATAAAGAAGCAACGATTTGCTCGGTACTATTTTTATTAAAATCAATTTTTATATATTTTAAATGTGCTACTTCAGAATGAATTTCTAAACTTGAAAATACAATTGTTTGTACTTGATTATCAAAGATATGACTTTCTTTTGATATTTTATTGTTTCTATCTATAACAATTCGAATAGGATTTTTACCCACCCAATCCCGAACGGTTAAAGTTGGGTTGTCGTCAATAACGGTTTGTGTTCCCACCAGAATTGCTTGTTCCTCACTTCTCCATTTATGAACCAATTGACGAGAAAATTCATTCGTAATCCAAACGGGTTTTTGTTCTGATTTAATTTTCGGACTAATAAATCCATCGCTACTTTCAGCCCATTTTAATAGTATAAAAGGACGCTTTTTCTGATGAAATGTAAAAAAACGTTTGTTCAGTTCGTTGCATTCGTCTTCAAGAATCCCAACAGTTACCTTTATTCCTGCTTCAAGTAATTTTTTAACGCCAGTTCCAGCCACTTTACTATTTGGATCAATGGTTCCAATTACCACATTTGGGATTTTATATTTTACAATTAAATCCGCACAAGGTGGTGTTTTTCCAAAATGACTGCAGGGTTCTAAACTTACATAAATTGTTGATTTAGAAAGTAATGATTTGTCTTTTACAGAATTTATAGCATTTACTTCTGCATGTGGTTCGCCAGATTTTTTGTGCCAACCTTCTCCAATAATTTTGTTTTCAAATACAATAACAGAACCTACAAGCGGATTTGGATAGGTTGTTCCTAAACCATTTTTGGCTAATTCAATGCACCGTTTTATATATTTTTCTTGTACCTTCACGCCACAAAAATACGATTTTAAAAGTAATATGAAAAGCTTCATAATCAGAGAAATACAAAAGAAGGATAACCCCGCAATTGCTGCAATTGTAAGAGATGTTTTAATGGAAATGGGCGCACCAAAAGTTGGAACTGCTTATGCCGATCCGTATTTAGATTCCTTATTTGAAGTTTATACTGTACCTAAATCGATTTATTTTGTAATTGAAAAAGATGGAAAAATCATCGGTGGCGCGGGCGTAATGCAATTGGACAACTCAGACGAAAACATTTGCGAACTTCAAAAAATGTATTTGTTGCCGGAAGGACGTGGTTTAGGTTTAGGGAAATCGTTAATAGATAATTGCATTGAAAAAGCTACAGAGTTTGGCTTTGAAAGCTGCTACATCGAAACTATGACCTACATGGAAGCTGCTCAAAAATTATACAAAAAAGTAGGGTTTTACAATTTGGATAAACAACTGGGAAATACAGGTCATTCCTCTTGTCAAGTTTGGATGCTTAAAAAATTGTAAAATAATATGAAGATAGATTCTATAAAAATCAAGGAATATAAAACCCAATTTATAACAAATTTATTGCCTTTTTATGATGAAATAGAAGCGGAAAGTTTCTTCTATTTGATTCTTGAAAACCAACGCCAATTGAGAAGAATTGATTTGGCTCTGAATATTGATTTGTTATTTTCAAACGAAGAAATTTTGATTTGGGATGCTATTTTAGAAAAGCTACAACTTGAAATCCCGATACAATATATATTAGGTACAACTCATTTTTACGGTTTAGAATTTAATGTCAATGAAAACGTATTAATTCCAAGACCTGAAACCGAAGAATTAGTGGAATGGATTATTTCTTCTGCTGTAAATATGCTAAAATTTACAAATTTAAAGATTTTGGATATTGGAACAGGAAGCGGCTGTATAGCAATTTCATTGGCGAAAAATATTTCTGACGCCCAAGTTTTTGCAATTGATATTTCCGAAAAAGCATTGGCTACAGCCAAAGAAAATGCGGATTTAAATGAAGTTGCTGTTGCTTTTATTCAAAGAAATATTTTGGAAACCAATGATTTAGAGCAACAATTTGATATTATTGTTTCGAATCCGCCGTATGTTCGTAATTTAGAAAAAGCAGAAATCAAATCAAATGTTTTGGCAAACGAACCTCATTTGGCATTATTTGTAGAAGACAATGATGCTTTAATTTTTTACAGAAAAATTGCTGAATTAGCAACCAAAAATCTATTTCTCGAAGGAAAATTATTCTTCGAAATTAATCAATATCTTGGAAAAGAAACGGTTGAATTGTTAGAAAAAATGCACTTCAAAAACATTGAACTTCGCAAAGATATTTATGGAAATGACAGAATGATTTCTTGTAATATCTAATCTATTCGTATCGTAACGCTTCAATTGGATCTAATTTTGATGCTTTCAAAGCAGGATAAGAACCTGAAACAACTGCAACTATAAAAGTGGTTATAACGGCTGCAATTATTGCACTCCATGGGATTACAAAACTGAAATCGATGGCGGTTGAAATTCCATATCCTATTAATATTCCAAAAATAATTCCAACTAATCCGCCCAATTGTCCGATGATTAAGGTTTCGATAAAAAACTGAAATGCAATAGTACTCCTTTTCGCGCCCAAAGCTTTTCGAACTCCAATTTCACGGGTTCTTTCGGTAACGGAAACCAACATAATATTCATTAATGCAATCGACGAACCAAATATGGTAATGATTCCAATTAACCAAGCTGATGTACTCAAAACCCCTGTCATTTCTGAAATTCGGTTGATTAAATCGTCACTTCTGGAAACTCCAAAATTATTTTCTTGAACGGGATTTAACTTCCGAACTCGGCGCATTATATTATTGGCATTGTCAACCGCTTCATTCAATAATGCCTCTTTTGTTACCATTACACTCATTGTATAATTGATGTTTGGGGCGGTAAATAAGGAACGCGCTACTTGAATAGGGATT
>JBIIFA010000108.1:0-6537 GCA_044237565.1 Flavobacterium sp. | reverse complement strand
GGATTTTTTTCTACCGTATCTTGCAACATTTTAATGGTAACCTCATCTGGAACTAAATCCCCATTGTCCATATAGCTTTTCGCTAATTTGCCTAAATCTGTATTATTTTGAATATTGAATCTAAAAACATCTCCTGTAGAAAGATGCGTTAAACTGTATTTTTCTTTTAAAAATTCTGCTTGAGTTCCTTTGCCAGCCCCTGGTTTACCAAATAAAACAATGTTAATCATGATGTAAATGTGTGTTGTTTAGTAGTTAATATATTTTATTTTAATTGATATACTTCAGGTAAATTTCTTCCTAATCCATCGTAATCTAAACCAAATCCAACGATGAATTTATTTGGAATTCGAATGCCAACATAATCTATTTTGACTTCTTTTTTATAGGCTTCTGGCTTGAAAAAAAGTGTTGCTATTTTGAAATGTTTTACATTTTGTTTTTTAAATAATTCTTTCAATTCTAAAACCGTGTTTCCAGTATCAACGATATCTTCAATAACAATTACCGTTCTTCCCGATAAATCTTGGTTCAAACCAATCAATTGTTTTACTTCGTTAGTGGACGCTGTTCCTTCATAAGAAGCCAATTTTATAAAACTCACTTCACAAGGTTTTTTGTAGTGTTTCATAAAATCTGAAACTACCATAAAAGCGCCATTTAAAACACCTACGAAAACTGGAATTTCATCTGCGAAATCTGATTCTACTTGAGCTGCCATAGTTGCAATTGCAAAATCTATTTCTTCGGCAGAAATAAAGGGTACAAATTGTTTGTCGTGAAGCTGTATCATTTTTAAGGTTTTAAATAATCTGCAAAGATATAGAATTCGAATTTGACTTGAAGCAAACCGCAATGTTATTTTAAGATTGGAAAAGTATTAATTTGGTTATTTGTTAAATTTAAACATCAATTTTTTTTAAATTTGTTAAAATTACATTAAACTTATTACTATTTTTATACTCTAAATAGTTATAATCAAAACATTATGGCATCGTTAAATCAAAATACCAATGTTTTAGGAGTAAGAAATGCAAGGCATTTGTTAAGAAGAGCAAGTTTTGTTTATACCAAAACGTTGATCGATCAATATGCGCTTTTAACTCCCAATCAGGCTTTAAATTTGTTATTAACGACAAGTCCTTTGGTGGTGCAATTCCCTTTTGACCCTCTTCCAACAACAGCTCCCGATGGATTTTGGACAGAATCAACGGCATTGCCTTCTAGTTTTTCTAACCAGGGAAGAAAAAACACAATGGTTGGCGGATGGTGGTGGTATAATGCCATAAATAGTCCTAATTTAAAATACAAATTATCTCATTTTTTATCAACTTGTTTTACTGTTGAATCTAGTGGGTCTGGAACAGCAACTGAATTTTATGATTACATACGATTGTTAATGTTTTATTCCTATGGAAATTACAAGACTTTAGCAAAAAAAATGACGCTGAACAATTCGATGTTATTTTATTTAAACAACACTGCAAATTCTAAAATAGCGCCTAACGAAAATTATGCACGGGAATTTTTTGAATTATTTACTATTGGAAAAGGACCGCAAATAGGTATTGGAAATTACACCAATTATACAGAAGCTGATATCGTTCAAGCTGCTCGTGTTTTAACAGGTTTTAGAAGGGTTTCTGCTAGAAATGTTATTGATTCTGATACGATGATACCAAAAGGATACAACCAATTTTCTACCCATCATACAAGTCCAAAAACATTTAGTAGTGCATTCAACAATACTATAATTACTGCCGCTACCACTGATGTTGGGATGGACACAGAATTAAATAATTTTGTAAACATGGTTTTTAACCAACAAGCAACTGCCAAAAATATATGTCGAAAAATGTACATTTATTTTGTAAAAGGGACCATAACTCCAGAAGTTGAAACGGATATTATTGCGCCTCTGGCTCAGGATTTTTATAATAGTGAGTATGAAATTGCGCCAATAATCAGAAAATTATTAGAAAGTCAGCATTTTTATGATTTAGATGATTCTGATGCTACAAATGAAACTATTGGAGGAATTATTAAATCGCCATTACAGCAAATTTCAGAAGTTTGCACCTATTTACAAGCTACGATTTCAAATCCAAATATAGATATAGATCGTTATAATTACTATTATAAATTTTGGAATCTTTTTGCCTATAACAGTTTCCTTTCTGGTGCCAATATGATTTTATTTAATCCAGAAAATGTTGCAGGACATCCAGCCTATTATCAAGCCCCAGATTTTGATAAAAGTTGGATATCCGCTTCTACTCTAATCGCCAAATATCGTCTTGGCGAATCGTTACTAGACGGTAAAAATAGAATTAGTGGAAACGCAACAATTATAACTCAAATTAATATTTCGACAGTTATAAAAACTTCCAATATTATTTCTGTTGCGAATGATCCCTATATTCTAACTTCGGAATTGTGCAACGCTTTATTTGCGCAAAATCCAGATACAAATAGGGTAAATCATTTTATGAACTCCTTTTTATTACAAGGACTTGCTACTTTTTACTGGACAAATGCTTGGGATGAATTTATAGCTACCGGAGTTAATACAGTGGTAGAATCAAGATTAAAATTATTGGTAACAAATATTTTGAGAGCTCCAGAATCTCAAATGTTTTAATACTGTACAATATGAAAAGAAGAAATTTTATCCAACTTACCGCTTCCGCAAGTGCATTGTCTCTTTTGCCAACAGAAGTTTTTGCGCTTTTTAAATCGGCGGGAATGACAACTTGCCCGAATGTAAATGCTAAAAAAATTGTACTTATTCAATTATCTGGTGCCAATGATGGACTAAATACTGTTGTTCCTTTAAATCAATATGATAAATACGCTGCTTTACGTCCTAATATTAAACTCAATAATGTTGGGGTTTCAAACGGATTAATCAATTTAGATGCTACTTTACTCTCGTCAAACCAAGTAGGTCTTCATCCTTCATTAACAGGTTTTAAAAGTTTGTATGATAGTGGATTTATGAGGGTAATTCAAGGTGTAGGATATCCGCTGCAAGATAAATCTCATTTTAAATCTACCGATTTGTGGTTGACAGGTGGCGACGGAACCCAAGCAAATAATGCAATAGACAGCGGATGGATTGGTCGCTTTCTGGAGAGTTATTATTCTAATTTTTTAACAGCCAATTTTCCTCTTGGAATTCAACTAGGAAGCAGCGATAATTCATTGGGTTTTCATGGAGAAGTGGAGCATGGTATGTCAATCAATATTAACGGACAAGATCCATCAGGTTTTTATTCTATAATAAATGGACTCGGAGGGGCGCCACCAACAAATATCCCCAACTCTGAATACGGAAAGCTAATCCAATTTATTTTAGATAACGATAGCGAGACCAATATCTATGCACAATCCATTTCTGCGGCATTCAATAGCGGTTCTAATTCTTTAACGTACCCAAATACGAGTTTGGCAAATCAATTAAAATCGGTAGCACGATTTATTTCTGGGGGATTACAGACCAAAGTATATCTCGTAAAAATTGGTGGTTTCGATACTCATGATGTTCAAGTAGCTTCAAATACAAGCACACATTTAGGAACTCATGCAAATTTATTAACCCAAGTTTCGGAGGCTGTAAAATGTTTTATAACCGACTTAAATAATCAAAATTTAGGGGACGATGTCATTGCAGTTCCGTTTTCAGAATTTGGAAGGAAAGCTGGCGAAAACGGAAATTTAGGAACTGACCATGGCGAAATTGCACCAATGTTTGTTTTCGGGAAATCAATAAATCCGGGTATTTCAGGAACAAATATCAATCTTTCAGAGGCAGTTTTAGCCAATAATTATCAAGTGAGAACTGTTCAACATGATTACAGACGTGTTTTTGGTACGATTTTACAAGATTGGTTTGGCACAAGTAATGAAACACTTGATTTAACTTTTT
The DNA here is from genome assembly GCA_044237565.1 of Flavobacterium sp. GTDB lineage: Bacteria > Bacteroidota > Bacteroidia > Flavobacteriales > Flavobacteriaceae > Flavobacterium. The sequence continues at coordinate 2,609 of JBIIFA010000108.1, read as the reverse complement.
ATAACCATACTACAAATTCAAGTTATGTGAATAACAAAGTTAGCAATCTTATAAAGTCAGCAAATACAGTACCTCCAAGTTGTTACAAAAGCAGCTTACTTTCAACTAATGATTATACAATTGCAAACGAAATTGTAGTTTATCCAAATCCAACAGTTGAAACTATAAATATAAATTCGGTTAACAATGCTATATATGTTGTTTCTGTGTTTTCAATGGATGGAAAATTTATTACCTCTTATAAAAATCCAATAACATCTGATAATTATTCAATCAATGTTCAAAATTTAGCCGTTGGAATTTACACTTTGAAAGTTGACACAAATAATGGAAGTTTTACAAAAAAAGTAATTGTTCGTCGTTAAAATAGCAAAGTCGATTTTCAAACACATATCTTTTTATTATTACCCTTTAAAAAGTATCTTTGTGAAAAATTTATTTTAAATGAATTATTTTTCTTCCGATTTTAAATTAGGAATACTTGGTGGCGGACAACTCGGCAAAATGTTGTTGTTTGATACTCGGAAATTCGACATTCAAACCTACGTTCTCGATCCAAGTGATGAAGCGCCTTGCAAAATCGCCTGCAATAAATTTTTTCAAGGGAATTTAATGGATTTTGAAACCGTTTATAATTTCGGGAAACAAGTTGATGTACTAACTTTCGAAATCGAATTGGTTAATCTGGAGGCTTTAGAAAAATTAGAAAGCGAAGGAATCAAAGTTTTCCCATCCCCAAAAACCTTGCGACTGATTCAGAATAAAGGCATTCAGAAAGATTTTTATTCTCAAAATAATATTCTAACGGCAGCCTATCAAAGATTTGAAAATTTAAATGCTCTAAAATCGGAGATTCAAAATATAAAATTACCTTTCGTATGGAAATGCACCGAATTTGGCTATGACGGAACCGGTGTAAAAATCATCCGAACCCTTTCCGATTTAGATAATTTGCCTAATGTAGAATGCATTTCAGAAGAAATGATTCCGTTCAAAAATGAATTAGCGGTAATTGTTTGCCGAAATCCATCGGGCGAAATCAAAACATATCCCGTCGTGGAAATGGAATTTCATCCCGAAGCAAACCAAGTGGAATATGTAATTTGCCCTGCGCGAATTGACGATAAAGTGGCGGAAAAAGCTCGAGCAATCGCTTTAAATGTTTCCGAAAAATTCAATCACGTTGGCCTTTTAGCAGTTGAAATGTTTCAAACCATAAACGACGAAATCATAATAAATGAAGTTGCTCCGCGTCCACACAATTCGGGACATCATACCATCGAAGCGAGTTATACATCTCAATTTGAAAACCATTTACGAGCCATTCTTAACTTACCTTTGGGAAATACCGATAGTAAAGTTGCGGGAATTATGGTAAATTTGGTTGGCGAAGAGGGTTTTTCTGGTGATGTAATTTATGAAAATATAGAAACTATTTTGGGCTGGAATGGGGTTACGCCTCATATTTACGGTAAAAAACAAACGCGTCCTTTCCGAAAAATGGGGCACGTAACAATTGTAAACCAAGACATCAAAGTAGCCCGAAAAATTGCAGAAGACGTTAAGAACACAATTAGAGTTATAAGTGGGAATTAAAAAATTTAATAATTTAAAGATTCAAAAATCAGTACATAAATTTTTCAATCTTTAAATTTTCAATCTTTAAATATAAAAAATGAAAGTAGCCGTAATAATGGGAAGCATTTCCGACATGCCAATAATGCAAGAAGCAATTGACATTCTTAATGGTTTTGATATCGAAATCGAAGTCGATATTGTTTCGGCACACCGAACTCCAGAAAAATTATTTGATTTCAGTAAAAATGCTCACACGCGTGGCATTTCTGTTATTATTGCCGGAGCTGGTGGTGCCGCTCATTTGCCTGGAATGGTCGCCTCAATGTCGCCACTTCCCGTAATCGGAGTGCCTATAAAATCAAGTAATTCAATTGATGGCTGGGATTCCGTTTTGTCTATTTTACAAATGCCAGGTGGCGTTCCCGTTGCGACTGTAGCTTTAAACGGAGCCAAAAATGCTGGAATCCTTGCCGCCCAAATCATCGGAACGCAAGACAAATGTGTTTTAGATAAAATCGTTTTTTACAAAGAAGGTTTGAAGGAATCCGTAAATAAATCTTCCGAAAGTCTGAAGAAATAATAGCTATTTTTTTAGAAGCTTTTTCCCGCTCTTCATTGCAATCTTTTCTTTTTTAAGAAAAAAAGAAAAGGATTTCCATTTCTATCGGGGCTAGCCCACAAAGGAGATTGCGTCCTGCAAGGTTTTTTTTGAACCTTGTAGGTATATTTTTCAAAAAAGAAAGCACAAATATTAAATAGTCCGTAAAACCAAGTCCTTCCTGCAACGTTTTTTTTGAACCTTGTAGGTATATTTACAAAAAAAACAAACACCAATAATACCTACAAGGATTTAAAAACCTTGCAGGAAAAAAGAAAAACATATTATGAGCATATTAACTCAATTTTTCAATACGAAATACAACACCGCGCCTTTTTCTCAAATAAAAAATGAGGATTATCTTCCCGCATTTCAAGAAGGAATCGCATTGGCGAAAGCCGAAATCGACGCTATTGTAAACAATCCCGAAAAA
>JBIIFA010000107.1:0-6589 GCA_044237565.1 Flavobacterium sp. | reverse complement strand
TTTAAAACTGTTGGATTCAATATGTCATAGAATTCTATGATTAGTTTTGGTGTTGTAGCGGTTGTGGCATCACAGATGTCATCTTTTTCGCAACTCGAAAATGATAATGATAGTAGTAAAAGAAGTAAGATTATTTTTTTCATTTTATTTCGCTTAAATGGATTGAAAAAAGACTTATTTTTGAAAAAGTTATTCTTTTTTCAAAGCCTCTTCATATTTTTCTCCAACAACTGTCCAATTAATAATATTGAAAAAAGCATCAATATAGTTTTTTCTTTTGCTCTGATATTGAAGATAATATGCATGTTCCCAAACATCTAGTGCTAATATGGGTGTTCCAGAAACAATAGCTTTTGGCATTAAAGGATTGTCTTGATTAGGTGTATTTGTAACCTGAAGCTTTCCATTTTTATCAACGACTAACCAAGCCCAACCTGATCCAAACTGTCTGTTTGCGGCATTTGTAAATTGATTTTTGAAACCTTCAAACGAGCCAAAATCTTTTGCGATTGCAATTGCTAACGTGTCTTTTGGTTGTCCCCCTGATTTTGGACCGATACATTCAAAAAACAAACTGTGGTTGTAATAGCCACCAGCATTGTTTCTCAAATTCAAACTATCTGTCACCGATTTTGATAAAATTTCTTCAATTGTTAAATCTTCATATTCGGTGTCTCTTATGGCTTTGTTTAGACTATTTGTATAAGCCAAATAATGTTTAGAGTAATGAAGTTCCATTGTTCTCGCTTCAATTTGTGGTGAAACAGCATCGTAAGAATATGCTAATTTCACAAGTTCAAATGAACCATCATCCGCTTTAATATCGTCTGGTGAACCAATTGTAAATTTTTCAACAGCAGAGGGAAGCGGTACTTCTACAACTTCGGTAAGTTTTTTATTATTGCAAGATAAAACTGCTAATACTATAGAAAAACACAATAAATACCAACTTGCCTTTTTCATGATGATTTATTTTTTTGTAGTGAGAGAATATTTTTTATATAAAGTTCTTTTGCTTCATCCATAGTTATATGACTAATTTGCATCCATGCATTTGTTTTGAAAGCATTTCTCAAATCAAAATTTGAATTTTGATTACTGTTTAGAGTTCCAAAAGTTGCTTGTTTATAATAGGCGTACAATCGCAATTGCACATCTTGAGGCAGTGATTTCTGTGCCATATTAGAAGCAATTTCCACCGCTTCGGCAAATCTTGTATCTAAATCAATTTCTTTCATTACGATTTAATCGCAATTATTGTTTTACCGCCAATTGCTTTATCATTCAGTTTTACATTTATTTTTGTTCCCAATGGTAAGAATAAATCTACTCTTGAACCAAATTTGATGAAACCCGCATCCGTTCCTTGAATTACTTGCATTCCTTCTTTTGCATAGTTCACAATTCTTCTAGCTAATGCTCCTGCTATTTGTCGGTATAATACTTCGCCAAATATTTGGTTTTCTATTACAACGGTTGTTCTTTCATTTTCTTCACTCGCTTTTGGATGCCAAGCAACAAGAAATTTCCCAGGATGGTATTTGCTAAATTTTACTATTCCATTCAAAGCATATCGTGTTACATGCACATTAATTGGTGACATAAATATAGAAACTTGAAGTCTTTTATCTTTAAAATATTCTCCTTCAAAAACCTCTTCAATTACAACAACTTTTCCATCTACTGGAGCAATAATGTGATTGTCATTAATTTCGACAGTTCTTACAGGATTTCTGAAAAATTGTAAAATCAATAATAAAAATAATAAGACAGTAATTTCTACCGCTTTTTGTACCCAGATAGTGGTAATTAATGTATCTGCCAATAATAAAAATGCAACTGTTAATGTCGTTGCAATAAGGATAATTTTTCCGCCCTCTTTATGAAACATAATTCAAAATTTTATAAAATAAAAATACAAATGGTGCTACAAATATAACACTATCTAGTCGATCTAGAATCCCGCCATGTCCGGGCATTATTTTTCCGCTGTCTTTTACGCCAGCAATTCTTTTAAATTTAGATTCGATCAAATCTCCAATTGTTCCGATAACTCCTACTATAGCTGCTATTATTGTCCAAATCAAAATTGATTTAGCACTAAATTGAGGAGAAGCTTTTATATAATATTTTGATATTAAATAACCAGCCAAAATTGCAAAAAAGATACCACCAAAAAAACCTTCAATTGTTTTTTTTGGAGATATTTTTTCAAATAATTTGTGCTTTCCTATTGATTTTCCTACAATATATGCAAAAGTGTCATTCGTCCAAATTAATATAAATAAACCAATAATTATTTTTGGATTATAGTCAACTACTCCAAATGATATTTTAGTAATAAAAATAAAGGGAAGAATGATGTACCCTAATAAATATAGATATTTGGAGGAAATACTTATTTTTTCAATAGTATCATAAAATAAAAAAAGGATACATTTTATTGAAACTATTAGCGCTATGCTTAATAATATTAGATCTAGTTTTTCTATGTTTATTAAAAAGGATAAATTACTATGAAATATTTCATTTATCGTTTTTGTAAAAATAATAGTATAATGACTAATTAAAGTTACTGATGTATAAATAAAAGTTCCAATGAGAATTGGGAAAATTTTTCGAATTTGTATTAAATTACAAAATTCATAAATGGTAATTATCAAGAAAACTCCAAACAGCACAAAAAAACTTTCTGTAGAATATAGAATTGAGGCTAGTAATAAAAGTATATAAATAGCACCAGTTATGGCTCGTTTTAGAGTTTCATCCATTTTATAAATCCTCTAAAAGCAACAAGTAAAGATTCTTAGCTGAACTACCGTAATGTAAGAAGTCATCTTCTTTGACTTTTTCAAAATATTTTATGGTAGTAATATTTGTTGGATAGTCTTTTTCGTATTTTTTCTTGATCATTCGAAGTCCGTCACTTGTACTTTCTACAATTTGACTAGTAGTAGCTAAAATTACAATGTTTGTCGGTAATTCGTTAGGTTTTTTTTGCTTAATCTGGTTTGAGGAAAATAATATAGAACCTTCCTCAGCAATTAAATTTTCACATCTTGCTAGTAAAAATTTCGGATTTGAGGGTTTGTCGTAGGTCAATTTATTATCGTCTAGCATACTAAATAGAGTAGGGTCAAAACATAAAACTTCTGATTCGAACCAATCATTTTCTTCTAATATATTCTCAAAGTGTTCTTTGACTTCTTCAATATTTTCACAATACAAGAATTTACCTCCATTTTTTTTGAAGTTAAAAGTGAATCTTTCATCTACAGGTAAAGATAAATCTGACGCTGAACGATTGAATTCGCTATGGCTTTCCTCTTCTGAGGATTCCTCGCCAGAACCAAAAAATTTTCTAAAAAGACTCATATTATTGCTTAAAATATTTTATTTGTTTATTCAAAACTTTCAAAGATAAAAAAATCTTAATTCAAAAACATTTTTGGATTAAGATTTTTTTAAAAAAATATAAAAAAGTATGTTTTTAAAGTGAAGTCTCTTCCTTTAAATTTTTATCAAACGTTCTTTTTCCAAAGATCGCCTCCAAATCGTCTTTGAAAATAACTTCTTTTTCAATTAGTATATCTGCCAATAAATTCAGTTTGTCTTTATTCTCTTTTAGAATAGCTATTGCTCTTTGGTATTGTCCTTCAATTAACATTGAAATTTCTTTGTCAATTATCATTGCAGTATCTTCTGAATAGGGTTTTGAAAAGTTATATTCACTTTGTCCTGATGAATCATAATAGGTAATATTACCTATTTTTTCATTCAACCCATAAACGGTTACCATCGCTCGGGCTTGTTTGGTAACTTTTTCTAAATCACTTAAAGCTCCTGTTGAAATTTTATCAAAAACAACTCTTTCCGCAGCTCTTCCTCCCATTGTTGCACACATTTCATCCAACATTTGATCTGGACGAACAATCAATCGTTCTTCAGGTAAATACCAAGCTGCACCCAAACTTTGTCCCCGAGGAACTATAGTTACTTTTATTAGTGGTGCGGCGTGTTCTAGCATCCAACTTACCGTTGCATGTCCAGCTTCGTGAACAGCAATTGCTCTTTTTTCTTCAGGAGTTACAATTTTGTTTTTCTTTTCTAATCCACCAACAATTCTGTCAACAGCATCAAGGAAATCTTGTTTGTCAACGGCAGTTTTGTTGTGTCGCGCTGCAATTAAAGCAGCTTCATTACAAACATTTGCAATATCAGCTCCCGAAAATCCTGGCGTTTGTTTTGCTAAAAAGTCAGTATCTAATCCTTCCACTTTTTTCAAAGGAGCAAGGTGTACTTCAAAAATTTCTTTTCTTTCGCGAACATCTGGTAAATCAACAAATATTTGTCTGTCAAAACGACCAGCGCGCATTAATGCTTTATCTAAAACATCTGCTCTATTGGTTGCTGCCAAAACAATTACATTTGAATTGGTTCCAAAACCATCCATTTCTGTAAGTAATTGGTTTAAAGTATTTTCACGTTCGTCATTTCCTCCAGACATGTTGCTTTTTCCACGCGCTCTACCAACAGCATCGATTTCATCAATAAATATGATTGATGGAGATTTTTCTTTTGCTTGTTTGAATAAGTCTCGAACTCTTGAAGCTCCAACACCAACAAACATTTCCACAAAATCGGAACCAGATAAGGAGAAAAAAGGTACTTGTGCTTCTCCAGCTACTGCTTTTGCCAACAATGTTTTTCCTGTTCCTGGAGGTCCAACTAATAAGGCACCTTTTGGAATTTTACCACCAAGATTAGTATATTTTTCAGGGTTTTTCAAGAATTCTACAATTTCTTGTATTTCTTCTTTTGCACCTTCAAGCCCCGCCACATCTTTAAATGTAGTTTTAATATCTGTTTTTTCATCAAATAGTTTGGCTTTCGATTTTCCTATATTAAAAATCTGACCACCACCACCGCCACCGGCTCCACCATTCATTCTTCTCATAATGAAAATCCAAAGTCCTAATATAAGGACAAACGGAAGTATCATTTGTAAAAGTTCACTCCAATTACTTTTTGGCAAGAAGCTATATTCTTTTAATTGCCCCGCTTTTACAGCAGCTTCCAACTTATTCTGGAATATCTCATCATTTCCAATATCGAAAGTATAATGAGGCCCTTTATTTGGTCTGTTCAACAAGTCTTTTGCAACAGCTTTATGAATTGATTCTTTTAGAGCAGTAGCCGTCAAGTAAACATCAGCTTCCGTTTTGTTGTAAACAATTACTTTTTCAACTTGCCCTTTTTCAAGATATTCATTGAATTTTGATGAAGATGTTTTTAGCGGTTCTTCAAAACTTGAACCTCCAGTAATAAAACTTATAAATAAAAAAATTAATGCAACTGCACCATAAATCAACCAAGGATTTATTTTTATTTTTCTAGGATTCGGATTTTTTTCTGTAGCCATTTAATAGTATTTCTTTAGTATTTATTAGCAATCGTTGTAATTTTCGCATCACCCCAAAGGCTTTCGATGTTATAATATTCTCTAATGTTTTTTTGAAATACGTGAACTACAATATTCACATAATCCATTAATACCCATTCTGCATTTTCCATTCCTTCAACATGCCAAGGCTTGTCCTTTATTTCTTTTGAAACCGTTTTTTGAACAGAATTTACAATTGCATTTACCTGAGTGTTTGAATTTCCATTACAAATAACAAAATAGTCACATGCCGAATTGTCAATTTCTCTCAAATCTAATATATCTATATCGTTTCCTTTTACTTCTTCAATTCCCTTAATAATGTTTGCTAGTAAAACATCATTGCTATTATTCTTTTTAGCCATTTAAAATTTTATATTTTTTGCAAAGTTACCATTTTTTGTGCTTATTTTTGAACCTTAACACAAGTTTAAATTCTCCAGAATTTTTTAACAATATGAAATTAATCAAACTCGATGCCATAGATTCTACAAATGACTTTCTCAAGGATTTGTCAGGCAAACAAGTACTTGAAAATTTCACTGTTGTTTCTACCGAAAATCAAACCAATGGCAAAGGTCAAATGGGTACAAAATGGAATTCAGAAATTGGTAAAAACCTCACTTTTAGTATTTTAATTAAAGAAGTTTTAAAAAACAATAGCGCAATTCTCGACCTAAATGTTGCCATCGCTCTTGCGATACTATCTTCATTAAAAACACATAACATTCCAAATTTAACTATTAAATGGCCAAACGACATAATGTCAGACAATAAAAAAATTGCTGGTATTTTGATTGAAAATACCATTAAGAGTAATGGTGAAATAATTTCTATCGTTGGAATTGGATTAAATGTGAACCAAATTAACTTTGAAAATCTTCCTAAAGCAACTTCTTTATCGGTTGTAATGGATTCCGAATTTGATAAAGAAATACTACTTTTCAATATTGTTGATGCAATAAAAACGAATATTGCTGTTTTAAAAAATGATTTAACATCTGATTTATGGTTGCAATACAATCAAAAACTATTCAAAAAAGGGGTTCCAATGCCTTTTTCAAATTCTAAAGAAGAAAAATTTATGGGAATTATTCAAAATGTCAATTCTTCGGGGCATTTGGTTGTTTTATTAGAAAATGATGT
>JBIIFA010000106.1:0-6597 GCA_044237565.1 Flavobacterium sp. | reverse complement strand
GACAATACGGTTGCCGATTCAACACAAACCGCATTAAAGCAATTTGCACGTGGAGATTATCTCTTGTACCAAAATAAAACACAAGAAGCAATGGGACTATTTCAAGATATTCTAAAAAACTTTAAAGAACAGGAAATAGAAAGCGTTACACTATTGCGTTTGGGGAAAACCTATGAAAATTTAGGGGATTATTCTTCGGCTTTAAGTCAATATCAAACAATAATAGACAAACATTCCGATGGAATTTATGTAGATGAAGCATTGTTTTTTTCGGCTGAAATTTATAATAAACCGCTAAAAGATACAGAAAAGGCAAAACCACTTTATGAAAAATTAGTGTTTCATCACGAAGACAGTATTTATTTTGTAGATGCGAGGAGGAAATTTAGGGAATTGCGAGGAGATAAGGAACTTTAAGATTTAATCGGTTAATCGTTCATTCGGTTAATCGGTTTAACATATTAACGATTAAACAATAAAAATGATAATTTACAACGTAACTACAAATATTCACGAGAGCGTTCACGACCAATGGATGACATGGATGCAAGAAAAACACATTAAAGACGTTCTTGCTACAGGAAAATTTACATCGGCACGAATGGTGAAAGTTTTAATTGAAGAAGAAATGGGCGGAACCACTTATTCTATTCAATATACATCGGAAAATAAAGAAACATTGCAACGCTATTACGATGAAGATGCGCCACGATTAAGAGAGGAAGCACTGGCGTTATTTGGAGATAAAATGTTGGCATTTAGAACGGAATTAGAATTGATTTCAGAACATTAGTTTTAAGTTTTAGTCGCAGATTCCGACAATAAACGGGAAACTTCAAACCCTATTATGGAAAAAGTAAAAGCAAAAAAACACCTTGGACAGCATTTCTTAAAAGACGAAAGTATCGCTGCAGCAATTGCCGATACATTGAATTTTGAGGGCTATCAAGACGTGTTAGAAATCGGTCCAGGAATGGGAGTTTTGACAAAGTATTTGTTAGCAAAACCAATAAACACTTACGTAATTGAAATCGATACCGAATCGGTGACGTATTTAGATGAAAACTTTCCGAAATTAAAAGATAAAATCATTTCAAAAGATTTCTTGAAATACAATATAAATGAAACTTTCGAAGGCAAACAATTTGGTATAATTGGAAATTTCCCCTACAATATTTCTACGCAAATCGTTTTTCGAACTTTGGAATACCGAAACCAAATTCCCGAATTTGCAGGCATGTTCCAAAAAGAAGTTGCCGAAAGAATTTGCGAGAAAAAAGGAACAAAGGCCTACGGAATTTTATCGGTTTTGGTTCAGGCGTTTTATGATGCCGAATACCTATTCACGGTCGATGAACACGTGTTTATTCCACCGCCAAAAGTAAAATCGGGAGTATTGCGATTGCGACGAAAAGCCGATTACAGTTTGCCTTGTGGAGAAAAATTATTCTTCACCGTTGTAAAAACAGCCTTTCAACAACGCCGAAAAACATTGCGGAATAGTTTAAAAACACTAAATTTGTCGGATAATTTGCGAGAAGACACTATCTTTGACCTTCGTCCAGAACAGTTGAACGTGCAACAATTTATCGAACTCACCCAAAAAATAGAAGCCGATGCAGTTTAAAATCAGTAAAGAGCTAATTGTTCAAATTGAACAACTTATCAAAAGTAATGACGACCAGCAATTGGAAGTGTTACTTAATGATTTGCACCATGCTGATATTGCCGAAATTCTAGAAGAGTTAGATTTTAACGAAGCAACCTACATTTTCAAGGTTTTAGACAGTGATAAAACGGCCGAAATACTATTGGAATTAGACGAAGATTTAAGAGAAAATATTCTTAGTCGGTTGTCCCCAAAAGAAATCGCAGAAGAACTCGACGAATTAGACACCAACGATGCTGCCGATATTATTGCCGAACTTTCTCAAAGTAAAAAAGAGGAAGTAATCTCGGAACTTCAAGATGTTGAACACGCCAAAGACATTGTTGATTTATTGCGTTACAAAGAAGATACCGCAGGTGGAATTATGCATAAAGAATTGGTAAAAGTTTACGAAAATTGGAACGTTCTTACCTGCATAAAAGAAATGCGTATCCAGGCTGAAAATATTTCCCGGGTGCATTCCATTTATGTTGTTGATGAGCAAGATAAATTATTGGGACGCCTTTCTTTAAAGGATTTATTAACAACATCAGCTAAAACACCCATTAGCGAAGTCTATATCCGTAAATTAAATTTTGTAAAAGTCGATACTGAAGACGTTGAAGTGGCTCGAATTATGCAAAAATACGATTTAGAAGCTATTCCTGTAATTGACGAATTGGGGAGATTAGTAGGTCGAATTACCATTGACGACATCGTGGATGTAATCAAAGATGAAGCCGATCAAGATTACCAAATGGCAGCGGGTATTTCTCAAGATATTGAAGCAGATGATAGCATTATCGAACATACAAAAGCGCGATTACCGTGGTTAGTATTAGCGCTTTTAGGCGGATTTATCTCTGTGAAAGTTTTAGGATTGTTTGAAGGAGCAATGCTGCTACACGGAAATTTATTCTTTTTCACACCTTTAATTGCCGCTATGGCAGGAAATGTTGGGGTACAATCTTCGGCAATTATCGTGCAAGGTTTGGCAAACGACTCCTTAAGCGGTTCTTTATTTAATAGATTAATAAAAGAAGTTTCTTTGAGTTTATTGAACGGAATAATCCTGGCAACCATTTTGTTTTTAGGCAGTCATTTCCTTCTAAATGTTGAAATTATTATTGGCGTAATTGTAACTACGGCATTGATTTCTGTAATAATAATAGCCTCATTAATAGGAACATTTATACCACTATTGTTAAATAAATTTAAAATTGATCCAGCTTTAGCTACTGGTCCATTTATAACTACAAGTAACGATATTTTCGGAATTCTTATCTATTTTTCTATTGCAAAATTAATATTAGGTTTTTAAACAACAAAAAATGAAAATTCACATCATCGGTGGCGGAAATTTAGGAGTTGCAATTGCTATTGGAATCTCCAAATATTCTTCTGGAAATCAAGTAACTATTACCAGACGAAATACCGAAAGTATTCTGTATTTAGAGCAACAAGGAATTAAAGTTTCCTCAGATAATAAGTACAAAATTCAAGATGCTGACATCATCATATTGACCATAAAACCTTACCAGGTAGATGTAGTTTTAGAAGAAATTTTACCTTCAATAAAAAACAAAATCATTGCATCGGCAGTAAGTGGATTATCAATTGAATCGCTTCAGGAAAAAACCAAATCGGCACATACAATAATTCATATAATGCCCAATATTGCAGCTCGTTTTGGCGAATCGGCAACCTGTATTTCCCACCTTGAAAAAGACAAAAGTGACGCACAAAAAGTCATCCAAATGTTCAACGATTTAGGAACTGTTTCCGTAATTGACGAAAAATTAATGGATGCCGCAACCGTACTTGGCGCTTGTGGAACCGCCTATGCTCTGCGCTATATTCGCGCCTCAATGCAAGCCGGAATCGAAATTGGTTTCGACGCAGCCACGGCACTTTCAATCGCTTCACAAACTGCAAAAGGAGCCGCAACAATGGCATTAGTAGAAAAAATTCATCCCGAACAATTAATAGACCGTGTAACCACACCGCAAGGCTGCACCATTGTTGGCCTCAACGAAATGGAACACGAAGGGTTCAGCTCCTCTTTAATCAAGGGAATCAAAACTTCCCTAAAGAAAATCAAAGAATAGCTGATTTGATCGTTTTTTGGTTTACTCAGTTAGCTCGGATTTGAAATCTGTAAAATACTGACATAAATTAAAATAAAATTGTAGTTATTAGTTAATTGGATTAATAACATGATTTTGAACAAAAAACAAAGGAACGGATTGTAAATCCAAGTTGTCGAATCAATTTGTTCATTCAATCTTTGCGAATTAAAAAACACAATTATTTTTTATACAAATTATTATGATCGATATATTCCCACACTTTATTGGGTAAAAGTGGCTGAACGTTCTTTTTGTTTTTTATAGATTCCCGAATAAATGTAGCTGAAATTTCTACAATTGGCGCAGCTATAAAATGAATTTTAGGATGATTTTTGAAAGCTAAATAGTTATTTATTTCGTTTGTTTGGGCTTTCGCATCAAGTCGTGGATAGACATAAATATCGTGATTTTGAAGAATCATTTCGTAATTTTTCCATTTGTGAAAAGACTTTAAATTATCTTCGCCCATAATTAATGAAAACTCATTTTTAGGATATTTTTCTTGTAAATAAGCCAATGTATTAACCGTATAATTAGGTTGCGGTAATTTGAATTCTATATCCGAAGGTTTGATTTTTGGGTAGTCTTCTGTTGCCAAATGAACCAATTCCAACCGGATGGAATCGTTGAGTAAAGTCTCTTTCTTTTTTAGTGGATTATGAGGCGTTACCACCATCCAAACTTGCTTCACATCAGAATATTCTGCCACGTGATTGGCAATAATCAAATGCCCTATGTGAATGGGGTTAAACGTTCCAAAATAAAGACCGATTTTCATAAATTCTCTTTATTAATCTAACACAAATTTCACAAATTATCACAAATTAATTCTATGTTAATTTGTGGAATCTGTGTTTACAAATGCTTTTACCAATTGATACGCCTCTTCTTTTGCGGTTTCCAAATCGTAATTTTTTATAATTTTATCAAATTGAGGAGCTGTTGCCAATTCTACTGAGGCTTTTGCAATTCTCATATTGATTTTGTCATCGCTTTCTGTTGAACGTTTTTTCAAACGGATTTTAAGCTCGTCGATGCTTGGTGGTTTTACAAAAACTGCCAATGTTTGCTCGGGAAATTTATGTTTAATTCGTAATCCACCAGCCACATCAATATCAAAAATTACATTTTTTCCTAAAGCCCAAATGCGTTCGATTTCGCTTTTTAGAGTACCGTAAAAATTATCGCGATACACTTCTTCCCATTCTAAAAAATCTTCCCCTTTAATGTGTTTCTTGAACTCTTCAGTAGAAATAAAATAATAATCTTTTCCATTCACTTCTTCGCCACGAGGTTCGCGGGAAGCTGCCGAAATAGAAAATTCTAAATTCAAATCTTCTTTTCCAAGTAAGTGTCTAACTATGGTTGTTTTTCCTGATCCCGAAGGTGCCGAAAATACTATTAATTTTCCTTTTTTCATTTTAAAATCATTGCGAGGAACGCATTCGCATCCTCTATTTAATATTGAAACCTCCCTGATTTATTCCCCCTTTGGGGGTTAGGGGGATTTACAACACGTTCAAAACCTGTTCCTTAATTTTCTCCAATTCATCCTTCATCATCACGACTAATTTTTGCATTTGTGCATGATTCGATTTGGAACCCATAGTATTAATTTCACGACCCATTTCTTGCGTAATAAATCCTAATTTTCTTCCATTGGCTTCTGTTCCATTTATTGTTTCTAAGAAATAATCCAAGTGATTTGTCAAGCGAACTTTTTCTTCGGTAATATCTAATTTTTCAAGATAATAAATCAATTCTTGCTCGAAACGATTTTCATCAACATTGACTTTTAATTCGGAAATAGCAGTTTGCAAACGGTCTTTGATTGCCTGAACACGTTCTGGATCGAGCGCCAAAGCATCGTTCATATACTGACGGATATTTCCAATTCGCAACTGAAATTCTTTCTCTAACGACAACCCTTCCGCTTGACGAAAATTCAAGATATTTGCAAGCGCTTCTTTGATGACGGTTTGAATTTGAACCCAATCATTTTCGTCAATTTCGTCGCGTTCTACTTTCAAAGCATCGGGCATTCGAATGGCCATCTTCATTAATTCAGTTTCATCTGCATTGGCATAAACATCGCGAAGTTGCGCTATATATGCTTTCACGATTGGCACATTCACTTTAGTTGAAGTTTGTTCGGCAGTACTTTCAATAAAAATGGAGAAATCAACCTTTCCACGTTCTAATGCCAAAGCGATTTCATTGCGCAAACCCAATTCCATTTCACGGTAAAGCGAAGGCATTCTCACGCTTAAATCTAAGCCTTTACTGTTTAAAGATTTGGCTTCAACTGTTATTTTTTTTGTTGGTAATTGCAACGTTGCTTTCCCAAAACCCGTCATCGATTGTATCATAATTTTCTTAAAATGTATTCAAAGATAATGAAAAACTTTTCAGTGGTTGTTTTCAATTTTTCAGTGGTTGTTCCTTTTTCTTGGCAGTCACTAAATAAACCCCAGAAAATATCAAAATTGCGGCACTGATTTTCACCCAATTCAATTCGTCTTTTCCTAATTCGATGGCGAAAATTGTAGCGAATAATGGTTGCAAATAAACGAAAACTGCGACCAAAGTCGGATTCAATTCTCTCATAGAAAGCAGGTTCAACAAATACGTGAAAAAGGTTGAAAACACGACTACAAAACCAATTTTCCATAGAATATCTGTTGGAACAATCTCCCAATCAACGCCTTGAAATTGGCTCCAGCCAAAAGGCAAAACCATTATAAATCCAAATAAATAAATCCATTTTACAAAAGTAAAAGCATTGTATTTATCCATTAATTTCTTTACAATTACGAGGTA
>JBIIFA010000105.1:0-6684 GCA_044237565.1 Flavobacterium sp. | reverse complement strand
ACATTGTTGCGAACAGAAAAACCATTTAATAAAGGAATATTCATTTGAAGTCCAAAAGAATGTCCTTTATTATTGTCAAATTGTTCAAAAACTGGAAGTGCTGGGGCCAAAATTGGGGTTGTTCCATTAAACCCTATAACTCTATCAGAATATCCAGCTCTGGTATTTAGACTATAAAATCCTTGTAAACTTGGCTGGTACGCACCTTTAGCAATTTTCAAATCGCGTTCTGCTATTTCCAAATTGGTTTTAGCAATTTTCAATTCTACGCGTTCTTCTTTTGCTTTTGCAAATATTGATTCGGGAGTTTGAAGAAGCGTTGTACTTTCTTTAGCATCATAATTAGCTTCGGCTACATCAAAATCCTGAAAATTTTCTAATTGTAATAATTGTGCTAAACTTAATTTTGAAATTAACAAGGCATTTTCAGCAGTTACAATCGCCTGATTATTAGTGGCAACCGTAGCTTTAATATCCAATAAATCACCACGCGGAACAACGCCTGCATTTACTAATTCTTGCGAACGAAGCAATTGCTTTTCGTTATTTGACAATTGTTCTTTTTGAACTTTTAGGTTTTCTTTATTGAAAAGGATTTGCAAATAGGCATTGGCAATATTCAAAGAAATATCGTCTTTCATTTTCGAAAGTTGGAATTTTGAAGCCACCATTGCAAGATTGGCTCTTCGCAAACGGTTTTGGTTTTGCATTCCATTATAAATCGCAACGCTAGAATTTATTCCAGCTGAAGTAAATTGTGTCGTTTGATTTTCTAATAAACCTGTTGTAATGTTTTGGTTTAAACCAATATTCCACGAGTGGGAACCATTGATATTAAGGGAAGGTAGAAAATTTCCTATAGCCGCAGATTTCTCAACAGCAGCAGATTTAGCATCTAATTCTGATTGTTGAATAGAAATATTGTTTTTGATGGCGTAGTCAACACATTCTTCTAAAGTCCACTTTTTGGATTGCGCTTGAGAAAGCAAACCTAAAAAAAGCACTATTGTCAATGTGATTTTACTAATAAATGTTTGTTTCATAAGGTGGTTTATTCAAAATCGGTTTATACAAGTGCAAATTTAACTATTTTTAGCAATTTAAACTAAATTTAACTTAATCTTATAAGACGATTCCTAGGAAATTATGTTACTCGGATTTTAGCATTTGAAAGTGTGTCAGTGGTTTTTTTCTCGGTTTCCAAACCTTCTTTGGCAATTTTCAATAACGTATCACCCTTGGTAACTTGATTGTTATTTTTTATATTTTTCCAAATAATTTTCCCACTTACAATACTTGTTAAAGGCACATTATCCGTTTTACTTCTAATTATTCCTCGGCTTTGGCTGCTAATATCTACTTTAATTATAGGTAATAGCGCAAGAAAAGCAAACAATGCAAGCAACACAACAAAGTAAATGGAAATACTTTTGGTTTTGTTTTTGGCGTGAAGGTTTTCGAGGTTGTTGACTGAATCAGAACTGAAATTCATAGATAGATTTTTGTTTTTGCGAAGTTGTTGTTTTTTAATTATTCATTTTTGAATCTTCTTCTCTCTGTCTATAATACAACTTAATAAATAAAAATGCCAGTGCAAAGCGATACATTCTATAAATCCAAATATTGACATCCCAAATGAATAATTCGTGCGTAACACGCTGGTCAAATAGTGAATAAATGAAGCTTATAGTAAATATTATTCCTAATACAAGATTAAAGTTTTTTGAAAATATCATTTTAATTAAATTGAGGTATTACAATAAATACTCCTTAATAAAAATTAAGGAGTATAAAATAATCTTTTATTTTTGGTTTAACTTTTTATTTTTTGGATGTGAGCTAGAAAGCACCAATTAGCAACAAACAAGAATCAATTACCAGAAATGCCCGTAACAAAATCACTTCAATCTTTTATTATTTGAATTGTAATAATTAAAGAAAAAATAGTTGCGAATAATTTAAATTTAGTTTTTTTCATAATTGTAAATGTTAATGTCCTATAATCCATTTTTTAAAATCGTCCCAATCAGCTACTATTCCACCAATAATAACTAAGCCAACACCAACTAAGATATCGACAAAACCAAATAGCACTTTTTAAACTTCTTGAGCATTAAGCTCTACTAAACCTAAATTTTCTAAATTCATAATTTGTAATTTTTAAAGTTAAACATTAATTGTTTTACAAAAGGGTGTCTCGAGAACTGTTTTGATACTGCAAATTAAAGATACTTACGTCCAATAAAGTTGGACGGAAGTTATTTTCTAAAATCTATTTTTATTTTCTTCGTCAAGTATTGTTTTTAAAGAATATTTAAGCTCTAAAAAAAATGGTTTCGAATAATAAAAACTATTTATTTTCTTACAAGATTTGATAGGAGCATCATATTCTTTCAAAATACCAATCAAATTATATAATTGACTTTTGCTAATATTTAATTTATTAGCAAATTCTGAAGGAGTTCCTGTTTTTTCTTCAATAATTAGTTGGTGGACTTTGTTAATTCTTTCGGCTTGTTTTTCTAAATTCATTATATCGTTTTTTAATATTAGGGCACTGTTTAAGGCTTATTTATCCCGAATAGGATATTTGTTGTTTCAAAAATTGTTGCAATTAGAATACACAATGTACTATTGTGTAACTGCAAATCATGCTTGCTTTGTGAGGGAATTTATAAAAGGCAAATCGACTTATTTGCCAATAAAACAAAAAAATCAAGAATGTAATTTTTTTATTATATAATATACAGTGCATGTTGATGCAAATATAATGTTTATTAATTAAACAAACTGATTGAATTAAGATTTAAATATCTGTGGATTGAAATTCAACTAAATCAGTACTATTCTTAATATGTCAATTTAAAAAAAATTAGTTCTAATTGGTAAAAATTAGTTCAAATTCAAATGTTTAAACTAAATTTAACTTAATCTTATAAGACGATTCTTAGGAAATTATGTTTGTAGAATTTTAGTATTTAAGTAAAAATAAAATTAATTTTGCACCTAAATCAAATTATAAAATCGTTTTGAAAACTCTTTCTAAAATTACGTTACTTTTAGTGCTAACTCTTATTTCAAGTTGTGCTACTACTTCCAAAATTACTGCTTTGAAACCTGAACCAGATGATGCTTCGCCTTTGGTTTATGAAAATACACCTTCGTTTATAAATATTCCAATTGCTATCAAGTTGAAAGACATTGAAAATCAAACCAATAAATTTATGACGGGATTGATTTATGAAGACAATACGATTGAAGATGACGATATTGAAATGAAGATTTGGAAATTAGCACCTATATCTATCAAAAATACTGATGGCAAAATCACAACTATTTTACCCTTAAAAACAAACGTAAAATATAGAATTGGAACCGATAAATTAGGGATTTCCTTGTATACTATTCGCGAATTTAATTTGAATGGAAACATTACTTTAGTGAGTGATGTGACTTTATCCAACTGGAAATTAAACACCAAAACTGAGTTTAAATCATTGGATTGGAACGAAAGTCCAACTACGGAGGTAATGGGAAAATCCATTCCGATTACGTATTTGATTAATCCCACAATAAAACTTTTTAAATCGAAAATTGAGCGAACAATTGATGATGCTATTGAAAAATCAATGGATTTTAAGCCTAATGTTTTAGATGCTTTGGAAAAAATATGCACGCCGATGCAAATGAATGAAGCTTTTGAAAGTTGGCTTCGAATTGTTCCAATAGAATTGTATGCGACAGATGCAAAATTTAAAAAGGAAATCCTCACTTTAGAAATGGGTTTGAAATGCAATATGGAAACCTTAATTGGTCAAAAACCAGTTTCAAAATTTGACAGAAACAAGATTGTATTGAAATCGGTGACGCAAATGCCTGATAAAATTTCGGCAAATATTGTTGCTGTTTCGAGTTATCAAGACGCTTCAAAAGTTATTACTAAGAATTTTGCAGGTCAAGAATACGGAAATGGGAGCAAGAAAGTCACGGTTCAAAATGTATCGATTTGGCATAAAAATGGAAAGATGGTTATTGCTTTAGAGATGTTGGGAAGCATTAATGGAACGGTTTATTTGACTGGTTTTCCGCAATACAATGAAACGACTAAAGAGATTTATTTTGACCAATTAGATTATGTTTTGGACACCAAAAGTAAATTGTTGAAAACGGCAAATTGGCTGGCTCAAGGAATGATTTTAAGGAAAATTCAAGAAAGTTGCCGATATTCTATTCAACCTAATTTGGAGGAAGGAAAACAAAGCATGATGAATTATTTGAAGAATTATTCTCCGATGTCTGGCGTTTTTGTGAATGGTAAAATTGATGATGTACAATTTCAAAAAATACAATTGACGAATAAGGCTATTATTGCTTTTATAAAAGTAAATGGAAATGTGAAAGTTGCTGTTGATGGGATAAAGTAGTCAGGATTAAACTGAAATTTTTTAGCCACAGATTCACAGATTTTTAATAGATTTTCCAATTAAACGGATTTTCCGAATAACCGATTTTTTAAACCTGTCAGGTGTGTCTAACGAATAAATTGGAAATACCACCGAAGATTCGCAGATTTCCCATCAACCATCAACCATCAACCATCAACCATCAACCATCAACCAACAACCAACAACTTCTAATCCGAATAACCAAATTAACAAATAATCAAATTAACTTTTATCCAGCCCCGATGGAAGGGAAAATCCCGAGCTTTTTAGCGAGGATTTGGAATGACAGCGGGAATTGCATCTCCTGAAAAAGACGGACAATTCGCTCCTAAAAAAAAGAAATTACACTTTGTTTTTGTTGGTGTACATTTTGTAAACGGCGAAGAAAACTAAACCAACTAAGATGTAAGGAATTACCATAAGATAGACAATTCCGTCGTTGATTCCTTTTGCTTTGGCTTGATTTCCTTCACTTTCTAAGGCTGCACGACACATGGCGCATTGGGCGTTTGTTGATAGAGAAAAAGCTAGAAGAAAGAAGGAAGAAACAAGATAAGACTGAACATTTCCTTTTATTTTTTTTGCAATTCTTACCTCTTGCCTCTTGTCACTTGTCTCCATTTTAAACATAATATGGGGAAATCATCAGATATACGATTACGCCAGTTACGGCAACATACAACCAAATTGGGAAGGTGATTTTGGCAAATTTTTTATGCTTATCAAATTTTTCAGCCAAGGCACGAACGTAGGTAATTAATACGAGGGGAATGGTGGCGATGGATAAAATAATGTGTGACAAAAGGATGAAAAAATACACGTATTTGATGAAACCTGTTCCGCCAAACGCTGTGGAATCGGTGGTCATGTGGTAGGCGATGTACAAAACTAAGAATACTAATGAGCAGGCGATTGCGATTTTCATTAACAGTTCGTGGCGTTTTCGATTGCCGTTTTTAATTGCAATTACGGCGGTGATTAATAAAACGGCGGTGATTCCGTTTATAGTTGCGTAAATTGGAGGTAAAATAGGTAATGGCGACACATTAAAACCTAAATCTTTTAGTTTGATTTTGAAAAGTACGGCTACTGCAACAGGGATTATTACGGATAATGCGATAATCCATTTGTTGTATTTCTGTTCTACTGAATTGTTTTCCATAATTATTCTTTTAGTAAAATTGCAATGTCTTGTTGAATAGTACGAACGCCTTCTTTTTCGATACCGTCGTAGTATAGAATTGGGTTTCCAAAGTTGTCTTTTCGGCAACGAATATCACCATTTTTATCGATTAATGCAAATAATCCTGAGTGTTCGAATCCACCATTAGCTTTTGCATTTTCACCTACATATACGTTGAATCCTTTGTTTGCCAATTCAAATATTTTGGTTTTATCGCCAGTTAGGAAATGCCAATTGGTTGATTTTACGCCTAATTTCGCAGCGTGTTCTTTCAAAACTGCTGCCGTATCGTTTTCTGGATTTATAGTGATGGAGACAATTCCAAAATTGGGGTTTCCAAAAAAAGTATTTTGAATGGTTAACATATTCAAGTTCATTTTTGGGCAAATTGTAGGGCATGTTGTAAAGAAAAATTCTAAAACATATACTTTTCCAGCGTAATCTTTATTTGAAATTAGCTTGTTGTTTTGGTCTGTAAGTTCAAATTTTGGAGCTGGTCCAATAGTGAGTAATTTGGATTTATCTTCTGAAGAATGGTTAGAAATATTATCCAAGCGATCTCCTTTAACCACTTCTCCATTCTTAATTCTATCGATAATTTTTGGAATTGCAAAGATGCCGAACACTAAAATGACGAAGAAAATTCCGATATATGATTTATTTTTTATCATTCTCTAATGTTTAAATTTTACGTTCCGCATTATGATTTTTCTTCAAAGCGGCTCTGTATTCGTATAGAATGATTTTGAAATCATCTAACATTTGGTTGCTTAAATCCGATGGGGAAAAGGTGTTATAGCCTTCTTTGTATTCGTCTTTTTTCTTACGCCCGCGAAGGTTTCTGTTTTTATCTACAATGAAAACATTAGAAGTTCCGAAATCAGGATCCAATTTGTTTTTCAATTTCAATTGGTTGTAGTACTTCTGAATTTCATCGGTTGAAGTAAATACAAACTGCCATTGCGAAACATCTGTAAATTTAGAAAATTGATCTACGATATACTTTGCGTCCTTTTCTGTTCCTATTGGGCAAATAACGACGAATTGCAAATCTTT
>JBIIFA010000017.1:0-19397 GCA_044237565.1 Flavobacterium sp. | reverse complement strand
CCAAGTATTACCTTTTACGGTTGTGCGTTGACGCGTCAATTTGAAGCTTTGAAAGTATATTGTTTGAATTCCGCATCTGCAATTACACAATCTCGTGATAAATTGTATTCGTTGCAATTACTATTAAATCACGGAGTTGATATTCCAACAACGGGTTTTGCCAATTCACCTTTAGATACCAATGATTTGATAAAAATGGTTGGTGGTCCGCCATTAATAGTGAAACTATTAGAAGGAACTCAAGGAAAAGGAGTTGTTTTGGCCGAAACAAAAAAAGCGGCAGAAAGTGTAATTAATGCTTTCAAGAGTTTGAATGCCAATATATTAGTTCAAGAATTTATTAAAGAAGCCAACGGAAAAGACATTCGCTGTTTTGTAATTGATGGTAAAGTTGTTGCGGCAATTCAGCGCGAAGCAATGCCAGGAGAATTTAGAGCCAACATCCATTTAGGAGGAACTGCGTCTATCATAAAAGTTACTGCCGAAGAAAAGCGAATCGCTATTAAAGCGACTAAAGCTATGGATTTGAAAGTAGCAGGAGTTGATATTATTCGGTCAGCAAAAGGGCCGTTATTATTAGAAGTAAATTCATCACCAGGTCTTGAAGGTATTGAAGGCGCTACAAATAAAGATATTGCTGGGGAAATGATTTTGGCAATTGAGAAGAATTTCAAGCACAAATTATAAAAACTTGATATAAATTGAATTAAATATTTTTTTAACTAAATAATTCTCCATCAATCATAAAGCTATT
This sequence comes from Flavobacterium sp., assembly GCA_044237565.1. GTDB lineage: Bacteria > Bacteroidota > Bacteroidia > Flavobacteriales > Flavobacteriaceae > Flavobacterium. The sequence goes on along the minus strand of JBIIFA010000017.1, from coordinate 18,643 downwards.
CAAGAAAGCTACCGATTTTTGAATGTCGTAATGTAGAATTCTATCTTCTTTTACAAAAGGAACTTCTTCACGATAAGATTTTAAAAACATTTCAATAAAATCACTGGATTTTAATGGTCGTCTAAATTCTATAGCCTGAGAAGCATTCATTAATTCGATAGCTAGAATTCGCTCTAAATTATCCATAATTCGTAACGCTTTCGTAGCAGCATTTGCACCCATGCTCACATGATCTTCTTGACCATTGGAAGAAACAATACTATCAATACTGGCGGGAGTTGCCAATTGCTTGTTTTGACTAGCTATACTTGCAGCGGTATATTGTGGAATCATAAATCCCGAATTTAAACCTGGATTATCAACTAAAAAAGCAGGTAGGTTTCGCAATCCTGAAATTAATTGATACGTTCTTCTTTCAGAAATACTACCTAATTCTGCTAAAGCAATGGCTAGAAAATCTAAAGAAATCGCCAAAGGTTGTCCGTGGAAATTACCTCCAGAAAGTATCTGATCACTTTCTATAAATACATTTGGATTATCCGTAACCGAGTTGATTTCGGTTTTAAAAACTTTCTTTACATAATCAAGAGCATCTTTTGAAGCACCATGAACTTGAGGAATGCAACGGAAAGAATAGGGATCTTGAACGTTAGTTTTAGGTTGTGCAATAATTTCGCTTCCCTCTAAAAACTCATTCACGCGATTTGCGGTTACAATTTGCCCTTTGTGAGGTCTGATAAAGTGAATTAATTCATTGAATGGTTCTTGCCGACCATCAAATCCTTCCAATGAAATCGTTGCAATCAAATCGGCTAAATAACAATACTTACTTGTTTTAATCAAAATATATACGCCATAAGCACTCATAAACTGCGTTCCATTTAGCAATGCCAAACCTTCTTTGGATTGCAAAACAATTGGTTTCCAACCGAAATGCTCCATAACAAAAGAAGTAGAAACTTTATTTCCCTTGAATACCACTTCGCCTTCGCCTAAAAGCGGCAATGATAAATGCGCCAAAGGAGCCAAATCACCAGAAGCACCAAGCGAACCTTGAGTATAAATTACAGGAAAAATAGCATTATTATAAAAGTCAATTAAACGCAAAACGGTCGCTAATTGCACACCTGAATAACCGTAACTCAAAGACTGGATTTTTAATAGCAACATCAACTTAACAATTTCTGAAGGCACTTCCTCCCCTGTTCCGCATGCATGCGATTTTACTAGGTTTTCTTGAAGTTGTGAAAGATTTGTATTTGATATTTTTACATTACAAAGCGAACCAAAACCAGTGTTAATACCATAAATCGCGGTTTCATTAGATTCCATTTTTTTATCTAAATAATCCCTGCATTTTTGAATATTTACAGTTGCTTCTTCGGATAATTCAATAGTTTTATTGTGACTGATAATTTCTTGAACTACTTCTAATGAAAGAATATCGGTACTTATATAATGAATAGCGCTCATGATTTATGTTTTATTACAAGTACAAAAATCCGTAAATACTACTTATAAAGCAAGGTTTATCGTCTTATTTTGTGATTATTGTAAAAAAGTCATTGAATAGAGATAGGCATTTCCAATATTCTCAATAATGTCAGACGCTATAAACGCTTGATAACTCATTTTTGGAGCAGCAATATCGGCTGTTAATCCATGCAAATAAACCCCAAGAATTGCAGCGTCTAAAGGCGTATAGGATTGTGCGACCAAACTAGTAATAATCCCTGTTAAAACATCTCCACTTCCTGCGGTTGCCAATGCCTGATTTCCAGTGGTGTTTTCATAGATGTCATCTTGAAAAAAAATAACAGTTGGCGAACCTTTTACCACTATAATAAGGCCGTATTTGTGGGACAATTGCGCTACCCGATACCTTTTATCTTTCTCTGAATCCCATTTTCCGATAAGATGTTCTAATTCTTTTGGGTGCGGCGTTAGGATGGTATTTTTGGGTACAAATTCCAACCACACTATATTTTGTGATAGAATATTCAATCCGTCAGCATCAATGATTAAAGGTGATTTATTGTTTTTTAAAAAATAGTAAAAGGCACGTTGGGTTTCAAAATCTTGCCCCATCCCCATCCCTATTCCAATGGCTTGAAATTTATTTTCGATATTTATAACTGTCAAATGTTCCATAAAATCATCGGTTTCAACCATTACTTCAGGATTTGAAATTTGCAAAATTTCATAACCACATTTTGGAATAAACGCAGTAACCAATCCGCAACCCGTTTTCAAACATGCTTTTGAGGCCAAAACTACAGAACCTATTTTCCCATAACTTCCTCCAATAATTAGAGCGTGACCTTGAATTCCTTTATGAGTAAATTTATCAATTGGACGGTAAATTTTTCTAAATTCTTCGTTGTTGGTTTTCATGAAATGATATTTTATTCACAAATAAATTTACGACAAATTAGCTGTTTATTTATTCATTTATCAAAATAAGTTTTAATAAATGAGAAATTCATATTTATTACTAATTTTAAAATAAACTGTTCCGATTTATTAGTAATAATTACTATATTTGGAAACATGAATTATAAAAAGTCTTCATATCAGCAGTTTGCAACAACCGAAATTAGGGTTGCTTTTTCTGCTATAACAATTTCTACTAAAACGATTATTACCCCGTTGGGGTATACTTTTTACATATAATCCACTTTATTAAATTTTTCGTAAGAAGAAAAAATCACTATTTACATTATTATAACAAAAGAAAATGAAAATTTTAAAATTCGGCGGAACTTCAGTTACCAATGCAAACAATATAAATCTCGTACTTTCAATCGTTAAGAAAACAGCCGATACATCAACCAAATTAGTCGTTGTTGTCTCTGCATTTAGCGGTGTTACCGATTTATTGATTTTAGCAGCTTCAAAAGCAGCTTCAAAAGACAGCTCTTTCAAAGATGTCGTTTTGCAAATTGAAAAAAGACACAACGAAGCTATTGAAGAACTAATTATAACGAGTCAACAAAGACCTTTATTAGAGAAAATAAATAATGACATCAATCATCTTAAAACACTTTTAGACGGTTGTTTTTTATTGGCAGAATTATCCAATAGAACTTCTGATACAATTATGGGATTTGGTGAACTTTTATCTTCCCAAATCATTGCGAAAGCATTAGAACAAAAAGTTCTCAATTCAGGATATAAAGACAGTCGTGAAATTATTAAAACCAACAATCGTTTTGGAAAAGCCGTTGTGAATTTTGAGCTTTCAAACCAATTGATAAAGGACTATTTCAACTCTAATGTCTTCAGAGTTACTTTAGTTCCAGGGTTTATTGCTTCTTCAATAGATGGCTATTCAACCACTTTAGGTCGTGGCGGATCTGATTATACTGCTGCCATTTTAGCAGGTGCTTTAAATGCTGAATTACTCGAAATTTGGACAGATGTAAGCGGAATGTTTACCGCAAATCCAAAAATCGTAAAACAAGCGCATCCCATAGAAACTATTTCGTACCAAGAAGCAATGGAATTGTCTCATTTTGGCGCAAAAGTATTGTATCCACCAACAATTCAGCCTGTATTGAAATTGAATATTCCAATTGTTATCAAAAATACATTTGATCCCGAAGCTGTTGGAACGTATATTTCATCAGAAAGAAACGACAACGAAAATCCTATCAAAGGAATTTCGCATATTGATAATATCGCTTTGTTAACACTTGAAGGTCCTGGAATGATTGGTATTTCCGGTTCTTCAAAACGACTATTCGAAGTTTTATCAAATGAAAATATCAACGTTATTTTTATTACACAAGCCTCTTCGGAACACTCTATTTGTATCGGAATATTAAATGAAGATGCAAATAATGCTCAAATTGCCATTGATAAAGCATTTGAATTAGAAATTTCCCAAAACAAAATTGAACCAAGTATTGTTGAAGAAAACCTTTGTATCATTGCTTTGGTTGGCGAAAAAATGAAAAGCTACCAAGGATTAAGCGGTAAAATGTTTAGCACTTTAGGAAAAAACAATGTAAACATTAGAGCTATTGCGCAAGGCGCCTCTGAACGAAATATTTCAGCGGTAATTAACAAACGTGATGTAAAAAAAGCACTGAATACGTTGCACGAATGTTTCTTCGAAGACAATGCCAAACAGTTGAATTTGTTTGTGATGGGTGTTGGAAATGTAGGTGAAAAATTTATTGAACAAATTCACCAACAAAAGAAATTCTTGAAGGAAAACCTAAAAATAAACCTTCGCGTTATTGCATTATCCAACTCCCGAAAAATGCTTTTTGACGAAGAAGGAATTGCTTTAAAAGATTGGAAAACGTCTTTAGAAAATGGAGAAGTTGCGAATAAAGAAACGTTCATTTCCAAAGTAATTACACTCAATTTAAGAAATAGTATTTTTGTTGATGTCACTGCAAATGAAAGCATTTCTCAAACCTATGAACACTATTTAAAACAAAACATTGCTGTGGTTACATGTAACAAAATTGCGTGTTCTTCGGCCTATGCTAATTACAGTAATCTGAAACAATTATCAAGAAAATTCAATGCGCCGTTTTTATTTGAAACCAATGTTGGTGCTGGTTTACCGATAATCGACACCTTGAAACATTTAATTGCATCGGGTGATAAAGTTCATAAAATTCAAGCGGTACTTTCCGGAAGTTTGAATTTTATATTTAATAATTTCGATGAGAAAAATTCTTTTCACGATGTTGTAAAAGAAGCTGGAGTTCAGGGATTTACAGAACCTGATCCGAAAATTGATTTAAGTGGTGTTGATGTTGCTCGAAAGATATTAATTCTAATTCGTGAAAGTGGTTATAAAATGGAAATCGAAGACATTGCCAACGAATCTTTTTTACCAGTTGAATGTTTAGAAACTAAAAATAATGAGACGTTCTTTGCTTCCTTAATAAAAAACGCAGCTCATTTTGAAAACATTTATAAAGAGGCATTGGCAAAAGACTGTCGTTTGAAATATGTTGCCAAATTTGAAGACGGAAAAGCAAGTGTAGGATTGCAATTCATCCCAAAAGAAAGTCCGTTTTATAATTTAGAAGGAAAAGATAATATTGTTCAATTTTACACTGACAGATACGTTGATCAACCGTTATTAATAAAAGGTGCTGGTGCTGGTGCTGCGGTTACGGCTTCTGGAATTTTTGCTGATGTAATCCGAATCGGAAACGTTTAATTTAACGTGAAGTGATTTATTACAAAAGTTACTTCTTTTTCGTGACTTTCGACTTTAGACATTAAGACTAATAAAAATGAATGAAATAAAAATATTTTGCCCCGCTACAATTGCCAATATATCCTGTGGATTTGATGTCCTTGGATTGTGTTTGGAAGCTACTGGCGATGAAATGATTATTAGAAAATCTGATTCAAAAGGCATTAGAATCACCAAAATCGTAGGTGCAAACTTGCCTTTAGAAACTACTAAAAATGTTGCGGGAGTAGCTGGTTTAGCACTTTTAGAAGCTATTAATTATGAGTTTGGTTTTGATATTGAAATCTACAAAAACATAAAAGCAGGAAGTGGAATTGGAAGTTCGGCAGCAAGTGCAGCTGGAGCCGTTTTCGGAATAAATGAATTAGTTGGAAAACCATTCACTCGAAAAGAATTAGTTGCTTTTGCAATGAAAGGCGAGGCAATTGCAAGCGGAAGTGAACACGCTGATAATGTTGCACCCGCCATTTTGGGTGGAATAACACTAGTTCGAAGTTCTACTCCCTTGGATATTATTAAAATTGAAAGTCCATCAGAATTGTATGCAACGGTAATTCACCCGCAAATTGAACTGAAAACTTCAGAAATGCGAGCAGTTTTACAGCCTATGATTCCGTTAAAAAGCGCTATTGTGCAATGGGGAAACTTGGGGGGATTAATTGCTGGATTGTACACTTCTGATTATGAGTTGATTGGACGTTCGCTTCACGATGAAATTGTGGAACCCTTGCGAGGCCCTTTCATACCAAAATTTGATGTGATTAAAAAAGCTGCTCTAGAAAACGGTGCTTTGGGATCTGGAATTTCTGGTTCAGGACCTTCAATATTTGCCTTGAGCAAAGGAATTGAAACCGCCAATAAAATTGCAATAGCAATGAGTGCCGTTTACGATGAAATGGATTTGCCTTATGAAATTCACGTTTCAAAAGTAAATTCAGAAGGAGTTAAAATAATATAAAAGCAATAGGCTTTATGCAATAGGCAAATGGCTTATTGCAAAAAGCATTCTGCATATAGCTACATAAAAATGAAATACTACAGTTTAAACCATAACGCACCAAAAGTTTCTTTTCAAGAAGCTCTAATTCAAGGATTAGCACCTGATAAAGGTTTGTATTTTCCTGAAAGTCTCACTCCTATTTCATCTGATTTTTTTGATAAAATCGAAACACTTTCAAACGAAGAAATTGCTTTTCAAGCAATCCAACAATTTGTAGGCGATGAAATTCCTGAGGAAAATTTGAGGCAAATTATCGCTGAAACTTTGTGTTTTGATTTTCCATTAGTGAAAGTTGAAAACAATATTTATTCGTTAGAGCTTTTTCACGGGCCTACAATGGCGTTTAAAGATGTGGGTGCGCGTTTTATGTCACGTTGTTTGGCGTATTTTAATTCGGATAAAAAAGGAGCTAAAAACACCGTAATCGTTGCTACTTCAGGAGATACTGGAGGTGCAGTTGCCAGTGGTTTTTTAGGTGTTGAAGGCGTTGATGTAGTCATTTTATATCCTTCGGGAAAAGTCAGCGATATTCAGGAGCGACAATTGACGACTTTGGGACAAAACATCACGGCACTTGAAGTTGACGGTGTTTTTGATGATTGTCAGGATATGGTTAAAAAAGCATTTTTGGATGATAGTCTAGATTATAAAAATTTAACCTCAGCAAATTCAATCAATATCGCCCGTTGGTTACCCCAAATGTTTTACTTTTTCTTCGCTTATAAGCAATTGAAATCAGAAAACAAACCCCTTGTTTTTTCTTGTCCGAGTGGTAATTTTGGGAATATATGTGCTGGAATAATCGCAAAAAAGTTAGGTTTATCAATTGAACATTTTGTAGCCTCTACGAATGTAAACGATACCGTTCCTAGATTTTTAGATACAGGATTGTACGACCCAAAACCATCCAAAGCAACCATTTCCAATGCAATGGATGTTGGAAACCCAAGTAATTTTATTCGGATTCAAGAAATGTATAAAAACGATTTGTCTGAATTCAAAAAAGACTTTTCTTCTTATTCCTTCTCGGATTCCGAAACCGAAATTGCAATACAAACAATCTACAAAAATTCAGAATATATAGCTGAACCTCACGGTGCTGTTGGATTTCTTGGTTTGAAAAAGGAATTACAAAACTACCCAAATTCAATTGGAATTTTCCTAGAAACGGCTCATCCTATTAAGTTCTTAGACGTTGTTGAACCTATTTTGAATGTAAAACTTCCTATACCAAATCAAATTGAAAGCGTTTTGAATAAGGAAAAGTTGAGTATTAAGATTAAGACTTACGAAGAATTCAAGGCGTTTTTGAAGCGGTAGTTATATTGTTTATGTCATTTCATTTATTTGGTAGTCGGACGCTTTGCCACTCCATAAAAAATGAATAAATTAGCCGCACTAAATAAAAGCTAACAAGACAATGAAAAATACAGCTCTAACGCACATTCACGAAAGTTTGGGAGCGAAAATGCTTCCATTCGCAGGTTACAATATGCCCATTTTATATGAAGGTGTCAATGCCGAACACGAAACAGTGCGAAATGCTGTGGGTGTTTTTGATGTTTCTCACATGGGAGAATTTTTACTTACGGGTACAAATGCTTTGGCTTTAATTCAAAAAGTTACCTCGAATGATGCGGCAACTTTAACAATTGGAAGAGCACAATATTCTTGTTTGCCAAATAATGATGGCGGAATTGTAGATGATTTAATTGTCTATAAAATGAAAGAAGAAGAATATTTATTGGTTGTGAATGCCTCGAATATTGACAAAGATTGGAATTGGATTTCGTCGCACAATGATTTAGGCGTTGAAATGAAAAACCTTTCTGATGACTATTCTTTATTGGCAATTCAAGGTCCTAAAGCCGTTGAAGCCATGCAAACACTTTCATCAATAGATTTATCGACAATTGCCTATTACCATTTTGAAGTAGGTGATTTTGCAGGTTTTGATAATGTAATTATTTCTGCAACTGGTTATACTGGTTCTGGTGGATTTGAGATTTATTGCAAAAACGACCAAGTGGAAACCATTTGGAACAAAGTTTTTGAGGCGGGTGCTGCTTTTGGAATTAAACCAATCGGATTGGCAGCTCGCGATACGTTACGTTTAGAAATGGGATTTTGTTTGTATGGAAACGATATTAACGACACTACATCGCCATTAGAAGCTGGATTGGGTTGGATTACAAAATTCACAAAAGAGTTTACCAATTCAGAAAATTTGAAGCAACAAAAAGAAGCAGGTGTTACTAAAAAATTAGTGGCTTTTGAAATGCAAGAACGTGCGGTACCTCGTCATGACTACGAAATTGTAGATGCAAATGGTATTTTAATTGGGGTTGTAACATCGGGAACGATGTCGCCATCAATGAATATTGGAATTGGAATGGGCTATGTACCAACAGATTTTTCAGCAGTTGACAGTGAAATCTTCATTAGAATCAGAAAAAATGACGTTCCTGCAAAGGTGATTAAGTTGCCTTTTTATAAGAAATAATTAAAATCAAAGATTGAAAGATTGAAAGATTGGAAAATTTAAGTTTGCAATTGATATTGAAAAAGTTATTTTTGCAACAATAAAATTATTAGAAATGGGAAGAGCTTTTGAATTCCGAAAAGGTAGAAAAATGAAACGCTGGTCAGCAATGGCCAAAGCATTTACCAGAATTGGTAAAGATATTGTAATGGCAGTTAAGGAAGGGGGTCCAAATCCTGATGCAAATTCAAGATTAAGAGCCGTAATACAAAATTCTAAGGCAGTAAATATGCCAAAAGAAAATGTAGAACGTGCCATCAAAAAAGCTACAGATAAAGATACAGCCAACTATAAAGAAGTTTTATTTGAAGGTTATGCACCACACGGAATTGCGATTCTAGTGGAAACAGCTACTGATAATAACAATAGAACTGTTGCTAATATTAGAAGTTATTTCAATAAATGTAATGGTACAATGGGAACGCAAGGTTCGGTTGAATTTATGTTTGACCACACGTGCAACTTCCGAATTCCTGCCAACGGAATGGATCCTGAAGAATTAGAATTGGAATTAATCGATTTTGGAGCTGAAGAAGTTTTTGAAGACGAAGACGGAATTTTAATTTACGCCCCTTTTGGTAGCTTTGGAACCATTCAAAAAGAATTGGAAAATAGAAACTTAGAAATACTTTCATCAGGTTTTGAGCGTATTCCACAAATAACCAAAAAACTAACGGAAGCTGAAATGGCGGATGTTGAAAAACTAATAGAGAAAATCGAAGAAGATGATGACGTAATGAACGTGTATCATACGATGGAAGAATAAGTATTTTAGATTTATAATTGAAAGATTCATTAATTCAAAGACTTAAATAACAAAAAACTCCAGAGCGATCCGGAGTTTTTTGTTATTTATAGGTCAAGTTTCTAAAATCTAAGAAGTCTATTTAAAAAGTCTATTTAATAAACTCTATCTTCTGAGCTTCTTCTGCGTTAATACTATCAAAAAAACCTTGTTCGTTCATCCAATCGTCACTAAATACCTTACTCATATAACGAGAACCATGATCTGGGAAAATGGCAATTACATTACTGTTTTCATCAAACTCCCCTTCGTTCGCGTATTGTCTGATTGCTTGAAGAACGGCTCCAGAAGTGTATCCTACAAATAGACCTTCACGTTTTGCCAATTCTCTAGTTGCGTGTGCACTTTCTTCATCAGTTACTTTCATAAAGTAATCTATGGAATCGAAATCAGTAGCAGATGGAATTAAGTTTTTCCCTAAACCTTCAATACGGTAAGGATATATTTCGTCGTTGTCAAATTCTTTCGTCTCATGGTATTTCTTTAATACCGATCCAAAAGCATCAACACCTAAAATTCTAATATTTGGATTTTTTTCTTTCAAGTATTTTGCAATTCCAGAGATAGTTCCTCCAGTTCCACTACAAGCTACTAAATGCGTAATTTGACCTTTTGTTTGTTCCCAAATTTCGGGACCAGTAGATTTGTAATGCGCATCAATATTCAATTGGTTGAAATATTGATTGATATATACAGAACCTTTCGTTTCATCGTGTAAGCGTTTGGCAACAGAATAGTAGGAACGCTCATCATCAGCAGAAACATTAGCTGGGCAAACATAAACTTTAGCACCCATGCTTCTTAGCATATCAATTTTATCCAATGAAGACTTAGAACTTACGGCCAAAATACAATTGTAGCCCTTTATTATACTTACCATTGCCAAACTAAACCCTGTGTTTCCAGATGTAGTTTCTATTATAGTATCGCCTGGAGATAAAATTCCTTTTTTCTCCGCTTCTTCAATAATATATAATGCTATTCTGTCTTTAGAGGAATGACCAGGATTGAAAGCTTCTACTTTAGCGTAAAAGTTTCCAACTAAATCATCAGTGACTTTGTTGAGTTTGATTAGGGGTGTATTCCCAATTAAATCAAGCACACTGTCGAAGGCATTTATTTTTTTTTTCATAAAAAGTAGTCCATTAAGATTCAAATATTCAATCTATGCAAACTTCAATACATGCAAATTTAACAATAATTTTCTAATTATTTTCCTATTTTTTCTAAATCTAATAAAAAAGTGAATTCCTTAGCCAATTCTTTTAATGCTTCAAAACGTCCAGATGCTCCTCCATGCCCTGCATCCATATTGGTATCCAGATAGATCGTATTGCGATCGGTTTTTAAAGCACGTAATTTAGCAACCCATTTTGCTGGTTCCCAATATTGCACTTGTGAATCATGTAAACCTGTTGAAATGTAAATTGTTGGATATTCTTGAGCCGTAACATTATCATACGGCGAGTAGGATTTCATATAATCATAATACTTTTTAACGTTTGGATTCCCCCATTCGTCATATTCGCCTGTTGTTAATGGAATAGTGTCATCAAGCATGGTCGTTAAAACATCCACAAATGGCACTTGGGCAATGATTCCGTTGTACAATTCAGGTGCCCTATTTGCAATTGCACCCATCAATAATCCCCCAGCAGATCCTCCTTCGGCATACAGATGCAAGGGTGACGTATATTTCTCGTTAATTAAAAACTTAGAGCAATCTATAAAATCCGTAAAAGTATTTTTCTTTTTTAACAACTTTCCATCTTCATACCATTGTCTTCCTAAATCTTCTCCACCACGAATGTGTGCTATGGCAAATATAAATCCGCGATCCAACAAACTCAATCGGGTTGATGAAAAGGTTGCATCCATTGAATATCCATAGGAACCGTAAGCATATTGCAACAATGGATTGGTTCCATCTTTATTCAATTCTTTTCTGTAAACCATCGAAATCGGCACTTTCGTTCCATCAGTTGCAGTTGCCCAAACGCGTTCTTCGGCGTAGTTGTTTTTATCAAATTTACCTCCTAAAACTTGCTGCTCTTTCATGATTTCCTTTTCCTTCGTCTTCATATTGAAATCAATAATCGAGGACGGTGTTGCCATAGATTGATAGCCGTAACGCAAAATATCGGTATCAAAATCAACATTGGTTGAAGTATAAGCGGTGTAGGTTTCACTTTCAAATGGTAAATAATACTCCCCTTTCCCACTCCACGGCATAATTCGGATGGTATTCAAGCCATTGAAACGTTCGGTTAGGACTAAGAAATCTCTAAATATATCAATATCTTCAATTAGCACGTCTTCTCGATGCACAATAATATCAACCCAGTTTTCTTTGGCTGTAGCCAATTCTGGAGTTTTCATCAGTTTGAAATTGGTGGCCTCATCTTTATTAGTCAACACATAAAAATGTTCTCCAAAATGAGCAATATCATATTCCAAACCACGAACTCGTTTCTGGAAAATAGTAAATTCGCCTTCTGGATTGTCGGCTAATAAGGTTCTAAACTCTGTGGTCATAGTACTTGACGCACTAATAACGATATACTTTTTTGATTTTTCTTTGGTAACCTCAACAGAATAAGTATCATCTTTTTCAAAATACACCAAAATATCATTTGCAGCATCCGTATTCAATTTATGCTTGAAAACTTTATCCGAACGCAATGTTTTTTCGTCCTGACGCGTATAAAATAACGTCTGATTGTCATTTGCCCATGTGCTATCGCCGGAGGTATTTTCTATTGTATCGGCAAATATTTCTCCCGTAATGAGGTTTTTTATTTGCACCGTATAAATGCGTCTTCCAACGGTATCTAGAGCGAATGCTACAAATTGATTATCGGAACTAACGCTCAATCCACCCAATTGAAAATATTTGTGCCCTTTTGCCAATTCATTGCAATTGAACATAATCTCTTCATTTGCCGAAAGGCTTCCCTTTTTTCGAGAATAAATTGGATAATCGCTCCCCATTTCAAAACGGGTAATATAATAATAGCCGTTGTATAAATAAGGAACCGACTGATCATCTTCCTTGATTCTAGTTTTCATTTCTTCAAATAATTCTTTTTGGAATGCTTTGGTATGCGCCGTCATCTCTTGGTAATACTGATTTTCCTTATTCAGATAATCAATAACTTCTTGATTTTCTCTATCGTTTAGCCAAAAATAGTTGTCTGTTCGCACATCATCAAACTTCTCTAATGTTGTTGGAATTATTTTTGCCAATGGCGGTCTTAATTGTTCTGACATTTCTATAGGTTACATTATATTATCAACCTACAAAAATAAGACAAACATTTAAGAAAGCATTGGTATTAGTAATTTTCTTATTGGTTTTTCATCGAGTATTTATGTAAATTTGTATCCAATATTATAAAAAACAGACAAATGGATTTAATGGGAATGATGGGTAAATTAAAAGCTACCCAACAAAAAATAGAAGATACTAAAAAGAAATTGGATACCGTTTTGATAGACGAACAAAGTGCTGACGGACTATTGAAAGTAACTTTGACTGCCAATAGCAAAATAAAATCGGTAGTCGTTGCCGATGCTTTATTGGAAGATAAAGACAAATTGGAAGACTACCTAATTGTAGTTATGAACAAAGCGATTGAAAAAGCTGCAAGCGTAAACCAAGCCGAATTGGATGCTGTTACCCGAGTTGATATGCCAATGATTCCAGGAATGGAAGATATGTTTAAGTAAAGAACTATAAATTTGTAAGTGACATTTCAAATCTTCTTAGAACCGAACAGAAAGTAAATAATAAAAAGTACAACCGTTAAAAAGTAACAATATTGATTATATTAATTTATAATTAAAATTACAATTACGTTTTCTGTTTTTTCTTCTTTGCGGCAGGAAATAAAACATTGTTCAAAATCAAACGGTATCCGGGAGAATTGGGGTGCAAATCTAAAACGGTGGGTTCATCGCCCACTTTATGCTGGTAATCTTCAGGATCGTGGCCACCAAAAAACGTGAAAAAGCCTTTTCCTTTTTGTCCGTGAATGTAACGCGCTTCCTCATTAATTAGATTTTCACCCAAAACCAATACGTTCGTTTTTATCAATTCCCTATCAAAAGCAGTAGTTTGCCCCATGAATCCTTTGACTAATTGTGTGTGATTTTGGCATAACATACTGGGAATTACGTCCCATTTTGCGGAAAATTCCATTAGGGTGAAATAATCTTTTTCCATTGGAAGTTGCCGTTTCTCGGTCATATCAATGGAGGAAAATTCATAATGATCTGGTTTTCGATCCAAAATATAATCCTTGAAGGCAAATGTTTTTGTGAAATCAATTTTAGTTTGGTAATTACCGTCGCTTGGATCTCCATCGAACATTGGTTCACAAATATCAACGCCATCGGCGGATAATGCAATATCAAAACTATCGGTTGCCGAACACATGGCAAACATAAATCCTCCGCCAATTACAAAATCCCTAATTTTTTTGGAAACGGCTAATTTCTCTTCTGAAACTTTGGCATAACCAAATTTTGCAGCCAAATTTTCTGCCGTTTTTTTCTGTTCTATATACCAAGGTGCGTTTCTGTAGGCACCAAAAAACTTTCCATATTGTCCCGTGAAATCCTCGTGATGCAGGTGTAACCAATCATAGAGCAACAAGCCATCAGAAAGTACTTCCTCGTCATAAATAGGAGTAAATGGAATTTCCGCGTAGGTTAAAACTAATGTTACGGCATCATCCCAAGGTTGTTTTCCTTTGGGTGTGTAAACGGCAACTTTAGGAGCTTTCTCTAAAATTACATTCTCCATGTTTTGAGAAGGACTTGAGACTTCGTCCAAAATTGAATTGGTTTCTGCGTCCGAAAGCACTTCAAAACCAACACCTCGGATTTGACATTCTTTGCGAATTTCTTCAGCATCTGGTAATAAAAAAGAACCGCCACGGTAATTCAATAACCAACTGGCTTTGTATTTTTTGTCCAAACACCAATAAGTAATTCCATAAGCTTTCAAGTGATTTTGCTGTGTGGTTTCGTCCATTGGCAACAAAATAAAAGAAGCTTTTGCTGAAAAGCTGAGCAGAAGAAGAATTGCTAAAATTGAATTTTTAAAGGTCATTTATTTTATATTTCACCAAAGATAAAAGATTTTACACAAAAAAAGCATCTAAATTTGATAGTAAATTTAGATGCTTTTGAAGTATTGGAAGCAAAAATGATTATTTCTTACTCCACTCTAAGATGTTGTCTTCATTCATTTTGATATAATCATTGTTTTTAGCAACTTTGGCTGCAGCCAATGATATTTTTGCTGTTTCAATCGCACCTTTTTTATCACCTAATTTCGCTTGAATCAACGACTTTAGTTTGGTATACCAAAATGGATTTTGTTTATTTAATTCCAATGCTTTGTTCACATAAGTCAATGCTTTTGTCAAATCGCCATTTGATTGCAAATAAAATTGTGCTGCCGAAAAATAATCACCTGCTGATGGTCCTGCCAATACTTTATCAATACTTGCTTGTGCCATTTTTTGAGTAGGTACTTCAAATTTCAATGCAACTAAAGTCTTTTCCCAAGCTATATTCAAATAAGCAAAATTATTATCTAAATTACTAATGTCTATAGTTAAAGATTCAATATTTCTATTCAACATTTCTGGAACTACAGAAGCTCGCAAAGCAACATCTGCTTCATTCCAAACTTCTGGATTTCCCCAATTATCAGTTTTAGAATAGAAAATTACTTCCCAACTTTCAACTTTTGGTAAAGTAAATAAGGCATATTTTCCTTTTTTTAACGGTTTCCCATCAATGACAACATCTTCGCTAAAACTAATTGTAGAGTTCCCATTAGCTCCTGTTCTCCAAACTTTTCCAAAAGGAACCAAATCGCCAAAAATATTTCTACCTTTAGTTCCTGGTCGTGAATATTCAATTTCAACGTCTGTTAAACCGACCATTTGATTTAAAGTACATTTAGGACTTGGTTGAGGCGTTAAAACCTGTGCTTGAGAACCAAAAGAACTCAAAATTACTACTAATGCAAGAAGTGTTTTTTTCATGATTTTTTTATTTTTTTCAAATTTACAAATTCAATTAAGCAAAAATGTTAATTATTCCTTAATTTGAATATAAGTTGTTTAACCTTTAAAATTAAAAGATAAACAATTGTACATTTGTGAAAAATATAATTATGAAAATTTATACCTATCACGCAAAACAAAATTTACCAATTACGATGGAAGAAGCGTGGGAATTTTTATCAAATCCGAAAAATTTAAAAGTTATAACTCCTGATTACATGGGATTTATAACACTTTCTGGTGACGACAGACCTATGTTTGCAGGTCAAATAATTCAATATATTGTAACACCAGTTTTGGGAATCCCAACAAAATGGGTGACTGAAATTACGCACGTCATTGACAAAAAATACTTCGTTGACGAACAACGTTTTGGTCCTTATTCGCTTTGGCATCACAAACATTTTATTAAAGAAATTCCTGGTGGCGTAGAAATGGAAGACATTATTGATTATAAAATTCCATTGGGTATTCTAGGGCAAATGGTGCATCCGATACTAGTTAAACCTAAATTAAATGAAATATTTGAATACCGTAGAAAAAAATTAATTGAGCTGTTTGGTGAATTTAAAACTGTTTAACAATGAATATATTTTGGTTTAGACGTGATTTGAGAGTTGATGACAACAAGGGATTCTTTGAAGCTTTGAATAGTAATTCTGAAGTTTTACCGATATTTATATTTGATAAAAATATATTGGGAGAACTTCCAAAAGACGATGCCCGCGTTAGTTTCATTCACGAACGATTGAATGTTATTGATTCTGAACTTCAAAAATTTGGAAAGAATTTAGCTGTTTTCTATGGTGAACCAATGACCATTATAGAAAAATTAATTTCGGAAAATAAAATTGAAACACTCTTTACCAATCACGATTATGAACCGTATGCTAAAAGTAGAGATGCCGCAATCACTACTTTATTAGCTTCAAAAAATATCGCCTTTAAAACTTTTAAAGACCAAGTTATTTTTGAAAAAAGTGAAGTCGTAAAAGACGATCAAACTCCGTATGTAGTCTTTACTCCTTTTTCAAAAAAATGGAAAGCATTGTTACAAATCGCAAAACTAGAACACTTTGAGTCGGAGAAATTACTCAATAATATTGTCTATCACTCCTACCCTTTTTTGAGTTTGAACGACATAGGTTTTGAGCAATCCAAAATTAAAGTCGCTCATTTTGATACTTCCGAAAAATTGATTCAGAACTATGAAGATACGCGGAATTTCCCTGCTCTTTCGGGAACTTCAATGATTGGTACACATTTGCGTTTTGGCTCTGTCAGCATTCGGAAAATAGTTAAAAAGGCAGCCTCGCAAGAACGAGAAACATTTTTGAATGAATTGATTTGGAGAGAATTTTTTATGCAAATACTTTGGCATTTTCCACATACCAATACCAAAAGTTTCCGACCAAAATATGACGCTATAAAATGGAACAACAATGAAGTTGAATTCCAAAAGTGGTGCGAAGGTAAAACGGGTTATCCATTTGTAGATGCGGGAATGAGGGAATTAAATGCAACCGGACACATGCACAATCGAGTGCGAATGGTTGTTGCAAGTTTTTTATGCAAGCATTTGCTGATTGATTGGCGCTGGGGCGAAACTTATTTTGCTACCAAATTATTGGATTACGAGCAATCGAGTAATGTTGGAAATTGGCAATGGGCTGCCGGAAGTGGCGTTGATGCAGCGCCCTATTTCCGAATTTTCAATCCAACAGAGCAAGTCAAAAAGTTTGATAAAGATTTAATTTATATTAAAAAATGGGTTCCTGAGTTGCAAGATTTCAATTATCCACAACCTATTGTTGATCATAAATATGCACGTGAAAGATGCCTTCGAGTTTTTAAAGAGGCAGTAGGTTAAACCAATTACAATCTTGAAATCACATTAAAATCCAACTCATTAAAGTGGTTTATAATGGTATCTGCTTTTGATAAATCTTGAAGTTTGGAATGAATACTATTATATCCAATACAGTATATTCCCGCTGCTTTTGCTGCCAAAACTCCGTTGGTACTGTCTTCAATAATGATACAGTTTTCTTTTGGAGCAATTGATAAAGAAGCAGCAAATTCAAATATTGCAGGATGTGGTTTGGATTTAGGAAAATCTTCACCGCTGACAATATGAGTAAAATAAGGATGCAATTCAAAACGTCGAAAAACACGTTCAATAGTAACTTTTGAAGCCGATGAAGCCAATATCAATTGTATTCCGTTTTGATGTAAGTCTTTAATTAATTTTTCGACACCTTCCAATAATTCCAAATCTTCTTTGTGATCAAAAGCATCATTAAAAAGGGAACGTTTTCGTAAAATCAATTCTTCAACATCCTCGTCTAAATTGAAAATTGTTTTCACACTTTGGAATACATTACGAGTGGAATTTCCTGTGAATGAAGTAAACATTTCTTCAGTAACCTCAATATTTAACTCCGAAAAATGTTGAAAATAGGCATATCTGTGAACGGGTTCCGTGTCAACAATTACACCATCCATATCGAAAATTACTGTTTGTATCATTTTATAATTGTATAATTATTCTTTTTTTAGCAAATATCGAATCACGGTTTCAGCAGCATACAACCCAAATAATCCTGGCATATAACTGTTGGTGCCATAAAATGACTTCTTATAATTGGACCCGTCTGTCATTTTTAAACTTGCATCGTCTTGTATTTCTGAAGAAAAGACAACTTTCAATTTATCGATTTTTGCTTCTTTCAATCGTCTTCTAATCGTTTTTGCCAAAAAGCAATTTACGGTATTCGTAATATCCGCTACTTTTACTTTGGAAGCTTCCATTTTTCCGCCCGCTCCCATACTGGAAATTATTTTTACTCTTTTTCGCTTGGCGCCAATAATCAAATTTAATTTTGGAGTTATGCTATCAATGCAATCTATGACATAATCAAATTCATCGGTTACAATTTCAAAAGCCCGTTCTGGAGAAAGAAATTCTTGAATTCGGGTCAGTTTT
>JBIIFA010000104.1:0-6726 GCA_044237565.1 Flavobacterium sp. | reverse complement strand
CATTCGTTGTCGATTCTTGTGGAACTGGAAATTGGCATATCGGACAACAGCCAGATTTACGGTCTATTTCTGTTTCTAAAAAGTACGGTTTGGATATTTCAACTCAAAAATGCAGACAAATTGAAGTGGCTGACTTTGACACTTTTGATTATATTTATGTGATGGACGAAAATAATTACAGCGATGTTGTAGCATTATCCAAAAACGAAATACAGAAAACCAAAGTAGTTTTAATTCTGAATGAGTTGTACCCCAATGAAAATAAAAATGTTCCGGATCCGTATTTTGGATTGGAAAACGGTTTTGAATTGGTTTATAAAATGCTTGATGAAACCTGTGAAGTTATAGCCAAAAAACTAATTGAAAAGCATTCTTAAAATTAGCAACTTCAAAAAATAGACTCAATTTTCTATATACAAATCAATTTATGAAACAAATATCGCTTTTTGGTAAGTTATATCTCATTCCAACAACATTAGGAGAAACTGAAAATCCCTTTGATGTATTGCCTCAAACAATAAAGAGAAGCATTGAATTGATGGACTATTATATTGTTGAAAACGAAAAAACGGCAAGGAAATTCATAAAAAGCATTTGCCCTGAAAAAGTTCAATCTTCACTAAAACTAAGCGCATTAAACAAACACACTCAAAAATCGGAGCATTCCGAAATGATTCAAGCCTGCTTAGAAGGAAAAAATGTTGGCTTAATGTCGGAAGCAGGTTGTCCTGGAGTTGCTGATCCTGGCGCTGTAATTGTAAAATTAGCGCATGAAAAAGGAATTCAAGTAGTTCCTCTGGTTGGACCCTCATCCATTTTATTAGCAATAATGGCATCGGGAATGAACGGACAAAGTTTTGCATTTAATGGGTATATTCCAATTGATGCATCAGAGAAAAAAACTGCGTTGAAAGGATTAGAAAAATTATCAATGGATAAAAACCAATCTCAGATATTCATTGAAACTCCCTATAGAAATAACAAAATGCTAGAAGATATTTTAAATGCATTGCATCCTGAAACACATCTTTGTGTAGCGACAGACATCACATTACCAACAGAATACATCAAAACAATGCGAGTTGTGAATTGGAAAAAGGCGAAAGTTGATTTACATAATCGCCCAACAATATTCATAATACATAAAATGTAAAAACCACGTTAAGTACGTGGTTTACTATTTGATATTATTTTACTTTTGCTTTTCTATTGGCTTTAATACCAGAAGTTTCATAGCCACCAAAATCTTTCATATACGTTTTTACTGAAGCTCCATTTTGATCTCTACATTTCCGATTTCCATTTGTTTTGAGAAACCGTTTAACGGAACCAACGCCTCCCAAATGTGCGGCTGCTAATATTCCTGATTCAGTAACACGGACGCCTCCTACAATTTCTCCTTCATATTCTTCAATTTCGTCTTTTAACTCCCATTTGTTTTTAGCAAGCAAAGTAATAAAAGCTTTTTCTTGTAACCTTGGACTGTTTAAAAAAGTTGAACCGTTATAAATTCCAATAGTTTTTAAGGTTTCAGCACCAAACTGGTACTTACCCATATAACCAATTTCATTAATTTTTGTGTATTTCCCTTGGGACTCTTTAAAGGCAATTGCTTCTTTGTAACCTATAAAAAACTTTCCAGTGAAGGGAACTTTTCTATTAATATAATCTTTGTGTCGCAAAGATGGTAATGAATAATAGGTCATATCGTTTTCATCTATATGAAACCAGTCGTACTTTTCAAATTTTAAAGGTTTAAAACCTGAGCTAATAAAAGCAACAATACCGACCAAACAACCATAAAAAAATCCTTTCTTTAACATATATTAGTTTTCTTCTTAAAGATGTAATTCTATTATAAACTATTGAAAATAATCAACTTAGCGTTTATAAAACATCAATACAATTAAAAAAAATTAAAACAAAAAAGTTAGATTTAATTTTATTAAATAGTAATTTTTAAGAAATTTCTACGTGTCAAATATACATAAAAATTAATAAACCTGATTTTCAAGCAGTTAAAGTTATCTAAAAAGAAGATTAAGTAGGAACTATTTAGGAATAATTCTATTTTTTAGCGATTTGCTCGTCCAACCAAGCTACATATTTTTTTCTGTTCGCAGCATGCTGGTTTAAATCCGAGGCGAATTCATGATAACCAAATTTAGAAACGCTGGCACAAAAATAAATATAATCATTATCTTCAGGATTTAAAACTGCTTCAATGGCTGTAATATCCGGCATTGCGATGGGTCCTGGAGGCAATCCTAAATAGAAATAGGTATTATACGGAGAATTAATTTTTAAGTCATTAAAATAAACTCTTTTGATAATAGTGTCAAAATTAGACAATTGTTTTTTCTTAGCAAAAATAACCGTTGGATCGGCTTGAAGCGGCATTGCCAATTTTAATCGGTTTAAATAAACACGGGCAACTCTCGGTCTTTCGTCTTTTTTTACAGTTTCTTTGTGTACAATTGAAGCCAAAGTCATCACTTGAATACTTGTTAATCCTAATTTTGTCGCTTTTGAAGTTCGTTCAGCGTTCCAAAACTTTCGATATTCTTTAACCATTTTGTCACGAAATTTATCCGCTTTGGTATTCCAATAAAACTCATAGGTATTTGGCAAGCAAATACTTATAACGTTGTCTTCGGTGAAACCATTTGCTTTTAGGAAGGTAGAATCCGTGAATATTTTCATCAACGAAATACTGTCCGCTTCAATTTGAGAACCGACTCTTCCCATAACATTTTCCAAACGTTCTTGGTTATTGAATGCTAATTTTACTGGTACATTTTGACGTAAAGTAGAAACTAATTCGAAACTATTCATTCCTTTTTTAAATAAAAAACGACCCGATTTTACATTTTCAATATACGATCTTTTGGAAGCAACCATTTCAAAATGATCCATGTTTTCGATAAATGGACTGATTATCATTTTGACATCTTCATAGGTTGCATCCGAAGGAATGTGAACAAAAAACTCATTTTCAGAAAATTTGGTGTTTTCAGAAAAAATATCTCTGTATAATTTGATGCCATAAATTAATAATGCCGCTATCAAAACAACTGAAACTATTGATGTTATCTTTTTAATGTTCAAAATGTAATTTTGTGTTATTTGTTAACTAATTGAAATAAGGTTTCGTCTTTATAGATTCCATTCACCAAATTCCATTCTTTTTTTGTTCCTATATTTTGGAAACCAAATTTAGTAAAAAGACTTAAACTTGCTTCATTTTCTGTAGAAATATTTGCATACAATTGATGTAAATTCAAATGCACGAAAGTATATTTTATCAATAAATCTAGTGCTTCAGAGCCAACACCTTGATTTCTATTTTTATTATCTTTTATGATAATTCCTATTCCTGCACGATTATTTTTTGGATCAAAATCAAAAATATCTACCAAACCAATGGCACTATCATCATCAAAAGTACAAATAGCCAAACGCAATTGCTTGGCTTCGTATATATCTTGATTGGCATTTTCGAGGTATTGCCGAATCAAAAATCTGCTATAAGGAGTTTGCGTATGGCTTACTTCCCAAACCGATTCGTCGTTTTCGACCGCATAAACAAACTCTAAATCGTTTGGTTCTAGCGCTCTTAAATAAATATTTTTGCCTTTTAAAGTTATCAATTGAGTTGAAATTTAGATATTAATTTTTCCTTCAAAGACAAAAGTCGCAGGACCTTTTAGAAAAACATTTGTGAATTTTCCATCATTATTATCGAAAGAAACTTCTAATTTTCCTCCTTCAACATTAATATTAATTGCATTGGAAGTGGTCTTTCCAATAGATTTCATCGCAATTGCAACAGCGGTAGCGCCTGTTCCGCAAGACAAAGTTTCATCTTCCACTCCCCTTTCGTAAGTTCGAATCGAAAAAGTATCTGAATTTATTTGCTCCACAAAATTAACGTTAGCTCCTGAATTTCCATATAATTCACTGTAACGAATTGCAGCTCCATTTTCTTTAACATTTATATTTTTCAAATCAGAAACCAATTGAACGTGATGTGGCGAACCCGTATCTAAAAAAACATAATCTATTGAATTGTCAACCGAATCAACGTTTTTCATTTGCAAAGAAACAATTCCGTTATCAGAAATTGTAGCATGATGTAAACCATCAATCGCCATAAAAGTCGCTTCTTTATTTATAATCTGAAGCTTATTGGCAAAAGCCACCAAACATCTTCCTCCGTTGCCACACATGGTGCTTTGATCTCCATTTGAATTAAAATATATCATTTTGAAATCGGTTTCACTGTCATTTTCAAGTAAAATTAAACCGTCTCCACCAATTCCAAATTGTCTATTACACAAATGTGCAATTAGTTTGTTATTGTCTTTTGGAAAAATTTCATTTCGATTGTCAATCATCACAAAATCGTTGCCTGTTCCTTCGTATTTATTAAAGTTGATTTCCATAATTAGTTTAATTAACACAAAAGTACGAACTATTAATGAAAAGTTAATCATTGTTAAACGAGCGTTAAACTCTTTTTTTGAAACTAATACTTTTTTAATTTTACTCAAAAGAAAATAATTTACTATGAAAAATTTCACAAATCTATTTTTAGTAGCATTGTTGAGCGGTGTTACAACTCTTGGGGCTTACAAATTATTATTTGATAGTAACGGCTATTTTTCGAAAGATAGAAATTCGATTGTTACACTTGCTCCAAATAATTACGGAAAAAACGTTGCATTATCATCCGAAGCTGTTGATTTTACTGAAGCTGCCGAAAAAGCAGTACACACGGTAGTTCACGTAAAAAACGTTTCTTATACCTCCATTTCAAATCCAATGATGGAGTTTTTTTATGGCTATAAAGGCGCACAACAACAGGAACAAATTGGAACTGGATCGGGCGTAATTATTTCTGAAGATGGTTATATTGTAACCAATAATCACGTGGTGAAAGACGCATCAGAAATAGAAATCACGTTAAATAATAAAAAATCATACAAAGCAAAATTGGTTGGAACCGATTCCAAAATGGACATTGCTTTACTAAAAATTACCACAGAAGACAAATTACCGTATTCTGCATTTGCAGATTCAGACGTTGTGAAAGTGGGCGAATGGGTGTTGGCCGTTGGAAATCCGTATAATCTTACTTCAACGGTTACAGCAGGAATTGTTTCGGCAAAAGCAAGAAATTTAGATACCACAGGAATTCAATCATTTATTCAAACCGATGCCGCTGTAAATCCTGGAAATAGTGGTGGTGCCTTAGTAAATACTCGCGGGGAATTAATCGGAATTAACACGATGATTTCATCACAAACAGGTTCTTATGTTGGTTATTCGTTTGCCATTCCATCAAATATTACTCGCAAAATAATTGAAGATATTATGGAATTTGGTAATGTGCAACGAGGAATTCTTGGTGTTGAAGGTGGCGAATTAAATAGTTCCGCTTCAAAAGAATTGGGCATAAAAGAAACGGAAGGTTTTTATATTAAAAGAGTCAACAAAAATTCAGGTGCTGAAAAATCTGGATTGACAAAAGGTGATATTATCATAAAATTAGATGCACAAAATATTTCGTCTTATGCTGAATTAAATGGCTATATAAGTACAAAAAGACCAAACGACAAAGTTCAAGTTACTTTTATTAGAAACGGAAAAACGATGACTGTTCCCGTAAATTTATCAAAAAGTGACGTTTTTAACACCCAATTTAAAGGGCTGGATCTTGAAAACATAAGCGCTTCTGACAAGAAAAAATTCAGAATTAATTATGGTGTGAAAATTAAAGATATAAACAATGAAAGATTAAATGTTTATGCCAATGATTTGAAAGGCGGAATTATTTTGAGTATTGGAAATATCAAAGCCATTGACGTTGAAACGGTATCAAAAGCACTTTCAAATTTGGATGAAAATCAAAGCATACAAATAGAAATGCTAACAGTAAATGGTCAAGTCATTCGATTGATATTATAATTCCATCTTACCTATTATTCGACAAAAAAATCCGTTTCAGTTTAAATGAAACGGATTTTTTTGCTACTTCTACAACCCATAACCTACAACTTACAACATATAACTTATAACCTATAACTTATAACTTATAACTTTTAACATATAACTTTTAAACCTCTTCCTTTTTCGTAAAATAGTAAATCGGAATTCCAATTAGCATTATCAAAACTCCCCAACCACAAGTTTCTGTTTTTGTAATCAATAAAGTAATTGCTATTATAGTTGAAATTACAATAAAAAATAACGGCAAAATAGGATAACCAAATGCTCTATAAGGTCTTTCGGCATCAGGTCTTTTCTTGCGAAGGATAAATATTCCATAAATCGTTAAAATGTAAAAAATCAAAACAATAATTACAACAAAATCCAATAATGCTCCATATTTCCCAGTTAAACACAACGCCGAAGCCCAAATACATTGTGCCCATAAAGCCCACGAAGGCACGCTCGCCTGATTTAAAACAGCGGCTTTTTTAAAGAATAATCCGTCTTTTGCCATTGTATAATATACCCGAGCACCCGCCATAATCAATCCGTTATTGCATGCAAAAGTTGATATCATTATCATCAAGGCGATTATTAATGTTCCAATATCCCCAAAAATATATTGTGATGCAAGAACCCCAACACGGTCAGACTTTACTGTTGCAATTTCCTGAAGTGGTATCACGGCAAGATACATCAAGTTGGCTAAGGTGTAAATAACCCCAACAATCA
>JBIIFA010000103.1:0-6738 GCA_044237565.1 Flavobacterium sp. | reverse complement strand
AGATGAAAGATAATAGACAAAGAGATAATAGATTTAAAATTTGTCGAATGTCGAATGTCCAAAGTCATATAGTTGGGCCGTTTTCTATAACTTATATTTAATAATTGATTAATAACTTTGTGAACTTTGCGAAAAACTTTGCGAACTTTGCGGTTAAATTTTTAAAACTCATAATTCATAACTTATAATTCATAATTAATTAAAACCCTTTGCCAACAACGATTTCTATTACCGCCATCGCTTCTCTTTCTGCATTAGGAAACAATCAAGATGCGATTTGGAAAAGCTATCAATCCAATCAACATTGTTTTGTAGCAACTGCCTTTGGTATTCAAAATGCACTTTTAGCCCCATTAGATGCGGCTTCAAAACAGGAAATTGAAACATTAAAAAATTCAGATCAAAAATACAACCCGTTAGACAATTCGGTTTTATTTGCAATAGCAGCTTCTCGAAAAGCAACAATTGATGCGGGTTGGAAAACGGGCGATAGTTTTGGAATTAACATTGGTTCTTCTCGTGGCGCAACTGAATTGTTTGAAAAGCACCATCTTGATTTTATTACGACTGGAAAAGTAGCAACATTAGCTTCCCCAACTTCCACTCTTGGAAATATTTCCTCTTGGGTTTCTCACGATTTGCAAAGTCAAGGTCCTGAAATTTCTCATTCGATTACGTGTTCAACGGCGTTGCATGCGCTTTTAAATGGCGTTGCTTGGCTCAAAGCAGGAATGGCAGATAAATTTTTAGTTGGCGGAAGTGAAGCCCCGTTGACCAATTTTACGATTGCTCAAATGAAGGCATTAAAAATTTATTCCGATTCAAATGAAACTGCTGAATATCCAAATAGGGCTTTAGATTTGAATAAGAAAAAGAACACTTTGATTCTTGGTGAAGGCGCTGCTGTTTGTTGTTTAGAAATTGGCAAAAAGAAAAATGCTCTCGCTTTTATTGAAGGGATCGGTTATGCTACGGAAATTTTGGAACACAATGTTTCTGTTTCAGCAGAGGCAACTTGTTTTCAAAAATCAATGAAAATGGCATTGGAAAATACAAATTTATCAGAAATTGATGCCATAGTAATGCATGCGCCAGGAACTATAAAAGGGGATTTAACAGAGTATAAGGCCGTCCAAAAAGTATTTGGTGAGCACCTTCCTTTATTGACTACTAATAAATGGAAAATCGGGCATACTTTTGGCGCTTCGGGAATGTTGAGCATTGAAATGGCGATCATGATGTTGCAAAAGCAAGTTTTCATCGGAGTGCCATTTGCGGAAGCACAAATCCAAAAGAAACCATTGAAAAAAATAATGGTAAATGCTGTTGGTTTTGGTGGAAATGCAGTAAGTATTTTGTTGAGTTTGTAATTTAAGACAAAATAGATAATAGACTAAAAAATTGTCTAATGTCTAAAGTCATAAAGTTGAGCAGTTTCTAACGATTGATAATTTATTTTCCTTGTGAACTTTGCGTAAATCTTTGCGCCCTTTGCGGTTTAAAAAATGTCGAAAGTCATAAAGTTGAGCAGTTTCTAATAATTTATAATTCATAGTTCTCCAAATCCTTTACTTTTTCATAAATCAAATTACTTTCAAATCCTTTTCTGAGTAGAAAATCACAGAATTTTTTCCGTTTTTTGTTAGCATTTGTTTCTCGAATATTTTCCCATTGCCTGTCAGCAAGAGTATGAAAAGTGTTATTATATTCTTCCGCAGTAATTTCTTTTAGTGCTGTTGTGATATTATATTGTGAAATCTTACGAAACTTCAATTCGTTCACAATTCTGATTTTTCCCCAATGTTTAATGCGGTGTTTTCCTCGTGCAAAGCTACACGCAAAACGCTCTTCGTTGAGGTATTTATTGTCTATAAGATGTACAATAATCAAATCAATTGCTTGCGGAATCATATTCATACTCCGCAGTTTTTCGACTATTTCTTTGTGACAACGCTCTTGATACGCACAGTAATTCTCCAATTTGCTTTGAGCTTCCATTAAGGAATACGTTCTGTGAGAATTAGGTTCCAAAGGATTTATTTAGTTTGAAAAATTAAGCGTTTCCTTTTCCGGAAGCTTCTAAATTCTTTTCAATTGTATGTCCTGGTCGCGACCATTTTGGCTTTTCTCCTAACGCTTGAAATTGAGAATCTGCAGCTTCAACAGTCGCAGGTTGAGAAACTTTTGCAAATGGTTTTTGCGGATTTAATCCCAACATTTCAAACATTTTCATGTCGTCATTTACATCTGGATTTGGAGTTGTAAGTAATTTATCACCAGCAAAGATGGAATTTGCACCAGCAAAGAAACACATCGCTTGTCCTTCACGGCTCATATTCATTCTACCTGCTGAAAGACGAACTTGCGTTTCTGGCATAATAATTCTTGTAGTTGCCACCATTCGAATCATTTCCCAAATTTCAACGGGTTTTTCTTCTTCCATTGGCGTTCCTTCAACCGCAACTAAAGCGTTTATGGGCACCGATTCTGGCTGTGGATTCAATGTAGAAAGTGCTACAAGCATTCCTGCTCGGTCTTCTATTGATTCTCCCATTCCGATAATTCCACCACTACAAACGGTAACATTTGTTTTGCGAACATTTTCAATAGTTTGCAAACGGTCTTCAAAACCACGGGTTGAAATCACTTCTTTATAATATTCTTCTGAGGTATCTAAATTGTGATTGTAGGCATATAAACCAGCTTCTGCCAATCGATGCGCTTGATTTTCAGTAATCATACCCAAAGTACAACACACTTCCATATCTAATTTATTGATGGTACGAACCATTTCTAAAACTTGGTCAAATTCTGGGCCGTCCTTAACATTTCTCCAAGCGGCACCCATACAAACTCGGGAAGAACCACTTGATTTTGCTCTTAATGCCTGTGCTTTCACTTGGCTAACAGACATTAAATCATTTCCTTCAATTTCGGTGTGATACCGAGCTGCCTGCGGACAATAGCCACAATCTTCAGGACAACCACCTGTTTTTATTGATAATAATGTTGAAACCTGAACCACATTTGGATCGTGAGATTTTCTGTGAATTGAAGCCGCTTCAAAAAGCAAATCCATCAAAGGTTTGTTGTATATAGCAATAATTTCGTCTTTCGTCCAATTGTGTTTAGCAATACTCATAATAGCATTTTTATATCCGTCAAAAGTAGTCAAATTGTTCTAAAGAAGCAAAATTGAGCATTTGTATTCTTTAAAAATGATTTTTCTAATCGGCATGAGTATATCTTTTCCAATATTGCATTAAAATAAATGTTGCTATTATGGAAGATGCGATTCCTTCAAAAAGTAATCCGATACAATATTGGGTAACAGAGGGTTTACTTCCTGTTAAAAATATATCGGAAAGATTGTGAATATACGTTTCACCACCTTTATAAATGATATAAATATAGAGTCCGATAATACTCAGAAAAACTCCCAGTATTGCTGTGAAAGCACCCGCAAAAACATTTTGTAAATAACCGTTTTTACCTTCTTTTATGTTGGAATGTATTGTTAGATTTACAAAATACAATACTATAAAAATGTTTAGTAATCTCAGATAATATAAATCTGCTAATCCTAATAAATCCATAGCTAAGAAATAGATTCCAATTCCCATAAAAACAAAAACGCCATTTTTTAATTCTCTTTGAAGTTTCATATAATTGAATTTAAATTACAATTTTAGAAAAAGAGGGGCGTTGTATTTATTTGATAACCAATAAAACAGTAGGAAATCTAATGTAAGTAATTTTTAGATAAAAACCTTGTTTTTGGGATAATAAACAAGGTTTTATCTGTAAAATGTTTTATAAATTATATTTTAACCCAAAAATAATATATCTCGGTTGAACGGTATATTGAGAGGTTCTTGTGGCAAACTGTGTGAAACTATCGTCGTTTAAAGTTTGTGTATTTAGCAAGTTCGTAGCGCTAATTTTATATTCAAATTTGCTGTCTTTTGTTTTTTGATAAATCAAACTTGCGCTTAAGAAATCATATTCGTTATTTACTGTTTTGCTGTTGTTTGAGTAATGATAATATTCGTATTCGGCGACAAAAGAAAAACTCTCAAGGAAGAAATAGTCAATTTTTGCAGAAGGTCTTTCGGTTAAGAATTTGGCACCGTCATAATCATTGGTGGTTATGGAATATCCTATTTCTAGGTTTGGTAATTTTTTATAATTTGTAGCTAATTTTACGGAATAATTTTGTGTTAGTGATTCCGTAGTTCTAAAAACATTGTTTTGAATATTATTAAATTTTGACCAGTTTAAGCCTAAATTAATTGATGCTTTATAATTTCTGGCAAATGACCTCCCGTAACTTGCATTCCCAGATAAAGTTTCATCTGCAAAATTAGAATTTATTGCTGTTGAAACTTGATTGATTCCAGAAAAATCCGCGCTGCTTTTAACCGCATTCATTCGTTTTGTATAATTTACATTTGCAAAAATGTTTTCAAAATTGAACATATTGTATTTAAAATAACGTAGGGAATGGCTTTGCGACAAAGCGTTTTCTAACGTTCTATTTCCTCTAAACAATGAGTTGTAATTATTGAAAGTATACCCTGAAACGATTCTGTTTATGTCAGTAAAATCATTTGTAACAGCATAATTATAAGTTAACGTTTCTGCCTTTTTCATCTGGTATAATGCATAAACGTCGGGAAGAATTCGGAAGAAATTATCGTTAAATTTAGTATTTAATTGGTCGTTGGATGTGTTGTAATTGTGAAATGAAAAACCGGGATTAAAAGTGAATTTTCCTTTTATAAATTTGAAATGCAATCCTAAAAAAGCATCATTGAAGCTGTAACTAACGTCATTGTTTTTATCGGCATCATTCAAGTCGTTATTGGTTCCGTTATCCAATATTTGAAAGATATGAGAATTGAAATTTTGAAGGGAATAGGTGTTCCCAAAAGTAAAATTAATGTTGCTTTTTGGCGTTAACATATAATAATAATCAATTTTTGCATCCATTTTATTGGTTTTCACAAAACGATTTTGATTGACATTATACCTGTTTTGGCTTTGCAATCCTAAAATTGGAAACGGATTCTGACCTAAATTAGCATTGTAAAAAGGATCTTCATCTTGATATAAATGTTGAATTTCAATATCAAATACGCTTTTATCACTTTTTGTATAATACAAACTCATATTTTGAGATAACGAAAGTGGATTTTGCTCTTTGAATGTGGTGATATTTTGACTGTTACTAATGGGCGGGGTTCCATTTGATGCGGTTGTAATTAATTCTGAAAGCAAATTGTTGTCTTCGTCTTGCTTTGAATTTTTCAATAAAACATCGTAGTCAAATTGTAATTTAGCGTCAGGTTTATAGCTTGAACTTAATTTAAAAAGACCCAAATTACTTTTCTGATGTGCCGTTTCTTGTGTGTTTTGATTGGTGTTTAAAGTGTTTATTACGGCTCCCGTTGAATTTCTAATCTCATCTATTCGATTGTTTTGAGAAGCCGTTTCCGTATCTGTAATTGTTTTTGAAATAATCGCAAAACCACTTAAACTCCATGCTTTAGTAACATTATAAGAAAAATTGGTTGCTCCAAATTCTGTTTCAATTTCTTTTGCACGGTTGTTTCTAAGCGTTGATATTCCCAAATCGTTGGAAGAAACATTAAAGTTGGTTCCACCTTTTTTCATCATTCCTCTAAAACCTCCCGTAAATTTGAAATAATCTTGTACGGTGAATGGCAATTCTCCAATATTATTATAATTGGCGATCAGGTTCACGCTGTATTTTGGACTGTAGTAAAACAGTTTTGGATTTGCTACATAGCGAGTATTTTTTTTCTCAGTTCCTCCACCGGCATTCACATCTCCAAACCAAAAATTCTTTTTTCCTGATTTTAGTTTGATGTTCATCGCAATGTTTTCATCTCCATTTTCCAAACCTTTCAAGGCAGAAACATCATTGAAATTTCTAAGAACTTGAATCTTATCAATGGCATCCGCAGGAATATTTTTGACTCCTAATTTGGTATCACCATCAAAAAAGTCTTTACCTTCAATCATTAATTTAGTAACTTTTTTCCCTTCAACTTCAATTTCACCGTCGGCATTAACTTCAACTCCTGGTAATTTTTTTAGTACATCTTCTAGTTTTCGTTCTGTTCCAGATTTAAAGGAGTCGGCGTTATAAACTATAGTATCTCCTTTGATTGAAACGGGCATTTCGCGAACAATTTCAACGCCTTCAAGCTCAATTCCTCCAGATTCTAAAGTAATATTTTGAACAATATTTGTTGCAACTGTTGCTAGAGAAATCTCTTTGGATTGCATTCCTAAATAACTAACTTTAATAATATAGTTCGAATTGGGTTTCAGATTCAGTGAATACTTCCCTTTATCATTGGTAATAGCATAGGAATCCATCGCTTTGGTAACTTGGTTTACCGCCATTACATTCGCCATTTCTAATGGTGATTTTCCAACATCCTGAATAAAACCCTCAAATTTTATGTTTTGAGAAAATGAAATCGAAGTAACGAATAATAATAGTAGGAATTTTTTCATTGAATTTATTTTGTAATAGATAAAAAAAATTGTTAGAACTTGAATGTTTAACGCCCCATTCTCATTTGCATTCCGCCATTTCCACCTTTTCCTTGATTCATTTGTCTGAATTCTTCCATCTTTTTGACAACCGTTTCATCATAATCTTTTTGAGAAATTACTTTGCCGTTGGTAGATTCTTTAATTTCT
>JBIIFA010000016.1:0-19575 GCA_044237565.1 Flavobacterium sp. | reverse complement strand
CTTTTCCTGAAATAGCGATACACAAAAAGTAACCTTATGGAAAAACACGAAGAAAGTCTATGTAAAGCGCGCACAAAAAGATTATACAATGTCTTTTAAATCGAAAGTTGTTCAAGAAATCGAACAGGGAAGAATATCAACTTACGAAGCTTGTCATAAATATGGGATTCAATACCGTTCCACTATTTTGGTTGGCTTCGAAAATTTGGTAACTTTGATTGGGAAAATCAAACACCTTCGAATGACTAGTCCTAAGTAATCGATACAGATTATTTAGGACTAGTCATATTTATTGAAAATAATTTAGGCAGACTTATAAATACCTAGAATCACTTTCCATTACCAATCCACATTTTTTGCAAGTTCTAAGACTTTCAGAGGTGTAAAATTTTTTATAATGGGGTAAAAAATCTTTCTCTATATCGTGCAATTCAAAGAATACCTCATGCAGTTTATGATTGCATTTTTCGCAAAACCAAAGCAATCCGTCTGTAAAGCCTTTTCCGGCTCTTTTCCGTTCTATTACTAATCCAATTGACCCTTCAGTCCGAATGGGAGAATGAGGAATTTTAGCCGGATTTAAATACATATCACCCGCATAAAGTTCCATTTCTTGGCGTTCACCATCCACTTGAATTATAACTTTAATAGTGCCTTCTAGTTGGTAAAACAACTCTTCAGTTTCATTGTAATGAAAATCTTTTCTAGCGTTTGGTCCAGCTACAATCATTACAATGTAGTCTTCAGAATCAACATAAATATTTTTATTACCAACAGGGGGTTTTAGAAGATGACGATTTTCGTTAATCCAATTATTTAGATTAAAAGGTTTTAAAACAGACATAATGATTTTTTATTAGCTAATTTACATAAAAAAAGGTTAGTGTGAACTAACCCATTTAAACTTCTTATTTAACTTCTTTTATTAGATAAATATAAACCGGGAAGTGATCACTAAAACCAGGTTCGGAGGCCGAATTTCTCTTGGGATAACCTTTGTATTGTCCAGCCGTTTCAATTAGAAAGGATTTGTTATAAATACCCGCTTTCCAATATCTAAATGAAGAATAGTCAGGTTTTATGAAAGTCTCGGAAACCATAATTTGATCAAAAATATCGCCAGAATCTCTATAAAACAAAGATGCATTTCCTTTTCTTGCCATCTCTTCAAAAGGATTGTAAACTCCAAACTCTTTTACCTCTTCCTTTTTAAGTTTTGCACCAATTCCCTCTTTTACACTTTTATTATAACTCCCATCATTTAAATCTCCCATGCTAATAATTTTAGCCTTTGGATTTGATTTATATATTGAATCCATTATTTTTCTTGACAACCTTCCTGCGGCTTCCCGAAAAGGGCTGCTTCTTTTTTCACCTCCAGAACGGGAAGGCCAGTGATTTACCATTACACTTACTTCCTCACCATCCAATAAACCAGTTACCAAAAGTACGTCTCTAGTATAAACCCGATTATCTAAAGCTACTTCAATTTTATCAGTATCAGCCTTATCTTCGGCAGTTTCATTTGTATTCTTTTCAATAATTTTAGAATCATTTCTATAAATTAGCAAAGGAATGTTAACGGAACTTGTTGGTTTAAAGAGCTTTTTTTGATACAATAATGCCACATCAATTCCTCTTTTATCTGGAGAATCATAATGCACAACACCATAATCTTTTCCTGCAAATTGATAGTTTTTGACTAAGTCTTCTAATACTCCTCTATTTTCAACTTCACAAACTCCAATAATTGCTGGAGATTCGATTTGTTTGTCACCAATTCCTATTTGTGGTAAAACCCTGCCCAAATTGTCTAGTTTTTGTTTGTACTTTTTTAGCGTCCATCCTTTTTGTGGAAGATATTCTTCGTCATAATTTGGACCATTAATAGTGTCAAACAGATTTTCAAGATTGTAGAACGCAACAGTATGTACCTTGTATTTTTTTTCTTGAGCTATAGAAGCAATTGTAAAAAGCGAAATAAATAGGAATGCTAAAAAGATTTTATTTTTCATAAATTAGGTAAGTTTGTTTTTTCAATATTAAACTTTCGGGTTACAAATGTAAATTATTATTAGGTATGCATTTACATTGTAAAGTTAAGAAATTTAATTTTCATTAAAAATAGATAAAATTTCAACGGTTTTTAAAGTAGATTTATATTAAATTTTTATTTTTTATCAAATTAAAATTCTTTGGAAGTCAACAATATAAAAGCATTGATGTTAATTTAAGGTCAATTTTAACATAAGTTTTTAAGTAATGATATAATATTTAATTATTTCTCGTAAATTTGTTTCCCCCTTACTACTTATAATAAATAATTATTAAGGGGACTAACCTTAATTCTATTTATGAAAAAACTTGTTATTAGTACATTATTTGTAATGCAGGTCTTTTTTGTTTTTGCACAAAGTCCTACTGGAATTTCCGGGAAGATTGTAGATGCTAAAACTCAAAAACCATTACAAAATGTAGTTGCTTCTATTCAAAACACAAATCTTACACAGTTCACAGATGCTGATGGTAAGTTTTCATTTGAAAAAGTAACTGTGGGAAATCAATTATTGCAAATTAGAAGTACTGGTTTCAAAGACCAATTGCTTCCAGTAGAAATAATTTCTGGAAAAATGATTGATCTAGGAGTAGTTTCGCTTCAAGAAGATCAAAGTTTTGAGCTACAATCTAGTTTGGTAACAATCACAGAAAGTGATTTATCCGATGACAACAGTGGTTCAGAGAATACGTCAAGTTTGCTTCAAGCTTCTAGAGATGTATTTCAACAATCTGCTGCATTTAACTGGGGACAAGCTCGGTTTAGAATACGCGGTTTAGATAGTGAGTATTCTAACACTATGATTAATGGCGTTTCAATGAATAAAGCAAGCGATGGAAGGCCACAATGGAGCAATTGGGGTGGTTTGAATGATGCTACAAGAAACCAAGAATTTACGGTAGGTTCTGGTCCTTCAGATTATACTTTTGGGGGAATTCTAGGGACACAAGAAATTAACACACGAGCTTCAATTTTCAGACCCGGTTCAAGAATTTCAGCTTCAGGCACAAACACAAATTATACTGGAAGATTGATGGGAACCATTGTTTCTGGAATGGATAAATATGGTTGGGCTTATGTAATTTCTGCTGGAAGACGCTGGGCCACCGAAGGTTATTTTGATGGAACTAACTATGCGGCTAATTCTTTGTTTGCAAGTGTTGAGAAAAAAATTAACGACCACCACAGTTTGAATTTTACGTCTATATATGCTCAAAACAGTAGAGCGAAAAATTCTCCAACTTCAGACGAAGTTGCAAGTTTAGAGGGTACTAAATATAATTCATATTGGGGATGGCAAGACGGAGAAAAAAGAAATTCTAGAGTAAGAAATATTGAAGAGCCAATTTTCATGTTAAGTCATTATTGGAAGATAAACGACAAAAACAAATTGAATACGAATGTTACGTATCAATTTGGTGAAATTGGGAATAGTAGAATTGATTTTCAAGGAGCCAATAATCCTGATCCAACGTATTACAGAAATTTGCCGAGTTATTGGACTTCCATTTATGCAGCTGATGCAGGCGAAAATCCCGGAGCATTTACCCCAGACTATGCTAACGGCGCAATTGCTAGATCCAATTTTATTGCAAATCCACAAGTGGATTGGAATGCTATGTATAGAGCCAATTCAACAGCGATTTTAGATGCTAATGGGAATGAAATTAGCCGAACTCCATCTGTAAGCAAGTATGTTTTATACGAAGACAGAACAGATGATAAAACATTTACAGCCAATACTATATTAAACTCTCAAATCAATGATTATATTGTATTGAATGCGGGCGCAACGTATAGAAAATTGCAATCAGCAAATTTTCAATTGCTTTTAGACTTGCTAGGCGGAACAAATTTCAATGACTTTGATGCTTTTGGAGCTACATCTGATCAGCAGCAATCTGATTTGAATAATCCAAATCGACAAATTTATAAAAATGAGAAATACGGTTATAATTATAATATGTTTGCAGATGTAATCGATGCTTTTACTCAATTCAAATTTACATATAAAAAAATAGATTTCTATTTGTCTCAATCTTTTACAAGTTCTACCTATCAAAGAGAAGGATTGTATAAAAACGGTTATTATCCAACAAATTCTTATGGTAAAAGCGATAAAACAACTTTTGAAAACTTTGGTTTTAAAGGGGGTTTAACCTATAAAATCACAGGGAAACATTACTTGAATTTTAATGCAGTACACATGACTAAAGCACCTTCTTTAAGAAATACATATCCAAATGCACGTTTGAACAATAATATTGTAAACGGTATTGAAAGTGAAAATATTTCAAGTGCAGATGCAAGTTATGTTTTTAGAGGGCCAAAAATTAAAGCAAAAGCAACGGTTTATTATTCAAAAATTAAAAATGCTACAGAAACATCATTTTATTATGCGGATGGGATTTTTGGAAATGATGACGCAACAGATACAAATGATAGTAATGCCTTTGTTAGTGAAACGGTAACCGATATTGGCAAGAAAAATATTGGTGCAGAATTAGGTTTTGAATACCAAATTACTTCAACAATAAAATTGACAACAGCTGCTGCTTTCGGACAATATACGTATGATAACAATCCAACGGTATTGATTACAAATGACGCTAGAGCAACTATTGACAATACAAACCCTGTTACTAATTTTGGAACAGCAACAATGAAAAACTACAGACAAGCAGGTATGCCTCAACAAGCGTATTCCTTTGGAGTAGAATACAGAGATCCTAAATTCTGGAATATTGGTGTAAATATTAATTATCTTGCGGACAATTATTTGGATATTTCTCCAATAATGAGAACAAGTAATTTCTTTATCAACCCTGCAACAGGATTCAATTTCCCTGAGGCTACAATTGAAAGAGGAAGAGAATTATTAAAACAAGAAAAGTTTGACCCAATTTCTTTATTGAATATCATAGGAGGCAAATCATGGAGAATAGATAACAAAACACTAGGATTCTTTGCTAGCATCAATAACGTTTTAGATGTTACCTATAAAACAGGAGGATTTGAACAGGCAAGAAATGCAAATTTCAGACAGCTAAATCAGGATGTTTCTAGCGCAACACCCGCAATACCAGCAACAAGCACTTCTGCAGCAGTCCCTGCAAATTTCCCTGCTTTTGCGCCAAAATATTTTTATGGCTACGGAAGAACATATTTCGTAAATTTATATCTTAATTTTTAATTAGAAAACACGCATTATGAAAACAAATATTTTAAAATCAGTTTTTTTCGTAGCATTAGCAATAGGAACATTAACTAGCTGTGTAAACGATGACCAATATGACGTTCCAGTACTAGGTTGTACGGAACCAAATTTAACTGCAAATAGAACTATCCCACAAGTAATTGCAGTTTCAGCTCCTTTAGTCGCTCAATATACTTATGATGATGTTATAGAAGCGTATGTAGTTTCAAGTGACGAAGCTGGAAATTTCTACAAATCAATATCTTTACAAACATTGGCAACTGCTACAAAACCAGCAGTTGGATTTAGTGTACCTATTGATGCATCAAATACCTATGTTGATTACCGACCAGGAGTGAAAGTATTTATTAAAATGAAAGATTTATATACTGATATTGTATACGGATCTATGAGAATTGGGGGTATTTATGTGAATTCTTCTTCAGTTGCTTCGGTTGGAAGATTGCCACAAACAGAATACAAAAACAAACTTATTGCTTCATGTGCAAATGTAACTGAAGATGTTTTGGTTAAACAAGTTACCGTTTCACAATTATTAAATGATGCGAACCTAAATACACTTTGTGAAGTTTCTGGTGTTCAATTTACGGATGCTGCGGTAGGAAGACATTATTACGAATCAGCAAAAGACCTTGGAGGTGCTACTAACTGGGATCTTACAGATGTTGCCGGGAATCAAGTAATTTTTAGAACAAGTAGTTTTGCAACTTATTCTGGAAACTTGGTTCCAACAGGAAGTGGAAAAGTGAGAGGTGTATTAACAAAATACGGTACAGATTATCAATTTATGGCAAGATCAGAAGCGGATGTAATGTTAACTGGAGCAAGATCAACCCCATTCTTCTCTGAAGATTTTCAAAGTGCTATAAATAGTACAACTTTAAATATTCCAAACTGGACAAATGTTGCTACAGTAGGTACAAAACTATGGCAAGAGAAAACATTTTCTGGAAACGGTTATGCTGAACTAAGTTCATTTGGTTCAACAAATGCAGTTAATGAATCTTGGTTAGTTTCTCCTTCTATCGATATGAATTCTCACACAGGGGAAGTTTTAATATTTAAAGTTGCGCAACACCATTTAGATGTAGATTCGCCATTAAATTCACTTAAAGTTTATGTTTCTACTAATTTTACAGGAAATGTAACTACTGCTACTTGGACACAAATCACCGTTGCATTACCAACACAAGCTACGCCTTGGTATCAATTTGTAAGCTCAGGAGGTGTTGATTTATCAACTTATACTGGAAATATAAATGTTGCATTTAAATTTACTGGTTCAGGAACCAATTTAACTTTAGACGGTGCTTTTCAAGTAGATGACTTTAAAGTTTTTGGAAACTAGTTTAATTTATTTTTTATATTAGAAGAGGCTGTCCGAAAAGGCAGCCTCTTTTTTTTAATTCAACGTTGATTTATTAATGGTTTATTGAAATTTATCATTAAAAACTGCCCTAAGAAGTTGTTCAATTCGTTTTTGAAGCTAAAAATAGGTCTATAATTGCGCAAACGGGCTTTTGCTATCCATTTAGAAAAGTTGTGAGCAATGGCAATTAAGCCAAATTCAATATTTACTTTGGTTAATTTAGTTAATGTAAACGTTTAAAATCTTTGTTTTACTTAATATTTCCAAAAACAATTAGTTTTTGATAATTTTTTGAGAGTAATTTAAACCTTCTCCTGAAATTCTAAGCACGTATATTCCTGATTCTAACATTTGTAAATCTATTGTTTTTTCGGAATTAAATAGTTCGTTTTTAGCAGCATAAACTTCTCTTCCATTCAAATCAGCAACTTGAATATTTACTTTTCCGCTATACTGATTGATGTTTATATTAAATTGTCCGTTTGAGGGATTTGGAAAAATTGAAACGCCTTTATTATTTGTAAAGTCGTCCACAGCTAAAGCCCGTGTATCAAAAACACCTGAAAACACTCCTCTGCCATAAGTTGCGGCATAAACAGCGTTGTCATTTCTTAAATCTAAATCCGTAACTTTCACATTACTCATTCCGTTGAACGATTGGTTCCAGACAGGAGATGTAGTATTAAATGAATTGGTAAACCAAACTCCCAACTCTGTCCCTATGATTACTTCATTTAATTTTAATGGATTTTGTAGAATACATTTTACTGGCATATCTGGTAAATTCCCTTCTTTATTTTGCCAGGTAACACCTGCATCGGCACTATACCAAACATTTACTACATTATAATTATGCAAAGTCACAAAAATATCATTTTCCGATTGCCCAAATTCAACATCAGAAACACTTCCTAAAAAACTTGGTCCTGTTATGTCTGTCCACGTAACGAGAGAAGCATTTGCATTCAAAGATCTTAAAACCTTTCCATTTCTAAAACCAGCCAATAAAGTTGTTGCGGCAGTTGAATATTTTGAAACCGTTAAAGCAGTTGGTGAACTTGTGATTAAAGTATTTGTAATCGTTGTTTTTCCAACAGTTCCTGTTTTCAAATTTGTATATCTTCGAATTCCATAAACCGTAGCGGTTGTTCCTGAAGCTGGAACGGTATAATCTGAAAATAAAATATCTTTGTTTGAGTCTAAAGCCATTGGACAAATAAAAGCGCCGTTAGAGGCAGTTTCGTTATTAATTTCTTTAATTGCACCTGCGGTAGTTCTATAGTTAATCCTTTGGTTATAGACATAGTTAGTAATATAATAATTATCTGTTCCCTGATCAAACATCGAAAAAGCACCGTCACCACCTTGAACCTCTTTACTTTTATTTACACCAGATGAAACGCCTCCAAAATATTGCGAACCATTATCTTGAGCGCCTGCAACAAAATAGTCTCCTGCGCCGATACTAGTTGGACCTACTCCAACAGTATAAAATTGAGTAACATTAAATCCATTATTTCTAGAATCAATACCTGAGTTACTTGTAGCGGTTGATAAACTTCCACTATAATATACTCCACCGTCATTTCCAAAAATAGCTATATTAGAATTTCCTGGTTTGAATGTCATCGCGTGATGATCAGAATGAACGTTGGTAGTCCAATTTGAAATGGTAGTCCAAGAATTTCCCCCATCTGATGATCTATATAAATCGATTCCACCCACATAAATAGTTTGGTCGTCACCAGGATCCGATTCAATCATTAAATTATACCATGCTTGACCTCCGGTAAATCCATAGGTTGTTTCTCTAGTTTCATTTCCAGTTGGCAATGAAGTAATTGTGGATGTAGCGAATCCGTCAGTTGTTTTAATTATTTGAACCTCAATTCCATCAGTTGTAGTTGCTTGATTTAGTTGTGCTAAAACATAAATTTTGTCTGGGTTTGTTAATGAAGCTTCAATTTCAACTCTTTCACCGCCACCATTTCCAGTTACAGTGTATTTATCAATAAAAGTTGTTCCTCCATCTGTTGAACAAAAAACTTTTCCACCTCCATCCGAATGTCCGAAGCTATTTTTTGTTGAAACCCATATTTTGTTATCAGCTCCAATTTCGATATCATTTGGACAATGTTTATTTTGATTTGATGTAAGTGGAAGTGTCAATTGTGTCCAAGATGCACCACCATTATTAGATTTATATAGCCCATAGGAATCAGAACCTATATAAGTTGTAGCATTTGCGGGGCTGTAATATGAATCTGCAACGGCAACTAAAACCTCGGACATACCAGCATTATTTCTAATTGTTATTTTGTTTATATGTTGCACTCCTGGAACAATATTTCCTGTAAGTCCTCCGGGATTACTTGGATTTAATGTAACATTTACTATTCCAGATGTTAATCCGGCTTCTATAATATTCCCATCTGCTTGAGAAATCATCACCGATGGAATTGTAATAGTT
Organism: Flavobacterium sp.; assembly: GCA_044237565.1. GTDB lineage: Bacteria > Bacteroidota > Bacteroidia > Flavobacteriales > Flavobacteriaceae > Flavobacterium. The sequence continues at coordinate 10,463 of JBIIFA010000016.1, read as the reverse complement.
GTATCTGTACCTCCAATAGCAGCTGCAGGACCAGGGACATTATTCATAATTATTACGGCTATTGCACCTGCAGTTTGAGCATTCAATATCTTTGTAGCAAAAGTACAAGACCCCCTTCTAATCAGAGCTATTTTTCCGTTAAGCGCTGCTGTATTTGTTAATCCGTTACATCCAAGTGTTGGAGTTGATGTTCCATCTGCTACCAAAACTACATTAGAAGTTATTGGAGTTGTAATTACGGGGCCAAAAGATAAATTTGGAAAACATGGGTAATTTCCAGCCAATCCCGAAGGGCTATTAATTGTTACATTAGTTACAGATACGAAGTTTGATGCTCCAGTAATTCCTCCGAATACCTTTACCCAAGTTAATCCCCGATTAGACGATTTCCAAACCCCATCTCCTCCAGCATCTCCTCCAGTATAAGCTTCCCCCGTGCCAACGTAGAAAATAGATGTGTTATTTGGGTCTGAAGTAATGCAAGAAACATTCAAATTTTCTGGAATATTAACTCTAGTCCAAGTTGAATTAGCATTTGAGATAGCGGTATTTTTCCACAAACCACCGCTTACGCCACCAGCAAAAACGGTTTCACGAGTAGCATCATTAGGGTCAAACATAATTGCTCGGGTTCTTCCACCAACATTTGTTGGGCCTCTTTCAACCCAACTATTATCAACCGCATCACCAGGAACTCTTCCAGTTGTAAGTATTCTTTGTCTTTCGTCTATTATACCTTTTCTAATAACAGCCAAATTTTCGGGAGTTGGTCTTCCCAATGTAGGACTCATGGTTAATTCCCATTCGCTTTCAAAATATTTATTAGGGGGGATTCCATTTTCTTTCCTTTCTAACTTTGATAGTAGAAGTGACTTTTTAAAAGGACTGTGCTCTTGAAAATAAGCTAGTTTCTTTCTTAATTCCTTAGTCTTTTTATCTGGTTTTAAAGTTTTCGTTTTCTTAGAAATAACTTTGTTATCTTCTTTTTTGGCGGTAAGTTTAGAACTTTGTTCTACCTTTTCTTGAGAAAATCCAGAAGTAACAAACACAAATGTGCAAATTAAAACGAGTAAGTTTTCTTTCATTTTTATATTCAGAGAATTTTTATATTGTAAATATAACATATACAAATAGCAGTTTCAAAAAAAACAACATAAATCATTAACTATTTAACTTTTAGACGCAGTAATTGTGTTATATAATATAAAAGCATTACCGTCTGTTAACAAGGAAATAAAGTGACAAATATGAAGCAATCTATCGTATAAATTTTCTTTTTCAACTTTGAATTTTTCAGGAAGCAATTGCAATACTAATTTATCAAAATTAGAAGCATTGCCATCAAAATCATTATTAAAAGCAGTTGTAAATTTATCCAATAAAGTATTTATTATCTGATAACCCGTCAATTCCTTTTCGATAACCTCCCGACTTTGATAAATATTTTTCACACTCAATTTGATAATATCATCCATTTGTGCCTTGTATTTACTTTTATCGGTCAATGCGTATGGAAATTTCCCTTCTAAAATTGACTCTTCATTTTCAATAAAAACTTTCACCGCATCATTAATTAAGCTACCAATTGCCAAAGCACGCAAATAACTAATTCGATCTTCCTTTGTAGTTAAAGTATTGTATTTATTAGTGTCAATACTGTCTTTTACTAATTTTATTAAATATTCCAAAGCATAATCTTCCGAAACCAATCCAAGATTCATTCCATCTTCAAAATCAATAATGGTATAACAAATATCATCCGCTGCTTCCACCAAATACGCCAAAGGATGTCTTTCAAAACCAATATCATTTCCTGATTTGTTAGAAATCATTCCTAATTCCGAAGCTACTTCTTTAAAAAATTTCACGTCCGATTGAAAGAAACCATACTTTTTATCGGCAATACCTGAAGTTGGTTTTTTTGGTAAACTTTCTTTCGGATATTTCATGTAGGCACCAAGTGTTGCGTAAGAAATTCTTAAACCACCCTCGTTTCCGGGTCTTGAACTCGTTAAAACTGAAAATCCATTAGCATTTCCTTCAAAATCGATGAGGTCTTGCCACTCTTTTTTAGACAAAACGGTTTGGTATTTTTGTCCGTTTCCATTAGAAAAATATTCGCCAATCGCTTTTTCTCCAGAATGTCCAAAAGGAGGATTTCCAATATCGTGAGCCAAAGAAGCTGCGGCAACAATAGCGCCAAAATCGTTCATTTGGAATCCATGAATTTCCTGTAAATAGGGATATTTTTCAATTATTTTCTTTCCAACTAACCGCCCAATCGAACGCCCAACCACCGAAACTTCCAAACTGTGCGTCAATCGTGTATGCACAAAATCAGTTTTCGATAAAGGAATAACTTGCGTTTTATCCTGCAAACTCCGGAAAGCAGCAGAGAATATAATTCGGTCATAATCGACTTCAAAACCCAATCTGGTGTCGTCTTGTTCCTTGCGCAACCGCTTAAAAGTGTCGCCTTGTCGTTTTAGTGATAGTAATTGTTCCCAATTCATTATTGTAGATTTCAGGTATTCAGTTTACGAATATACAAAATAAGACAGAAGTTATTTCATCACTAGAAATTTTTAATAAATAATTAAATTATGCAATACGTATAATTTCGCGACTTGTCCCTATCGGAAAATATCTTATTTTTGCAAAGATTCTGAACGCGTTTCAAGAGTTTCTAAAAAACAATTATGATACAAAATCCAAAAAGATATACAATTACCGCTGCATTGCCTTACACGAATGGCCCAATTCATATTGGTCATTTGGCGGGTGTTTACGTGCCTTCGGATATTTATTCTCGCTATTTAAGATTGCAAGGAAGAGACGTTTTGTTTGTTTGCGGAAGCGATGAACACGGGGTTGCTATTTCAATGAAAGCTAAGAAAGAAGGGGTTTCGCCACAAGAAATTATTGACAAATATGACGGGATTATTCGTAAATCGTTTGTAGATTTTGGAATTTCTTTTGATAATTATTCCAGAACTTCATCAAAAATTCATCACGATACAGCATCAGAATTTTTCAAAAAATTATACGACAAAGGGGATTTTATAGAGCAAGTTACCGAGCAATTATATGATGCAAAAGCAAATCAATTTTTGGCAGATCGATTTGTAATTGGAACTTGTCCAAAATGCGGACACGAAGAAGCCTACGGCGATCAATGTGAAAAATGTGGTTCTACACTAAATGCAACGGATTTAATAAATCCAAAATCAACCATTACGGGAGAAATTCCAGTAATGAAATCTACAAAACACTGGTTTTTACCTTTGGATCGATACGATGAATTTTTGAGAGAATGGATTTTAGTTGGACATAAAAATGATTGGAAACCTAATGTTTACGGGCAAGTTAAATCTTGGATTGATGGTGGATTAGAACCTCGCGCCGTAACTAGAGATTTAGATTGGGGGATTGATGTTCCAGTTGAAGGTGCCGAAGGGAAAAAATTATACGTGTGGTTTGATGCCCCAATTGGCTATATTTCTGCATCGAAAGAATGGGCATTGCGCGAAGGAAAAGATTGGGAACCGTATTGGAAAAATGAAGATACCAAGTTGGTTCACTTCATTGGAAAAGACAATATCGTTTTCCACTGTATTATTTTTCCAGCGATGTTAAAGGCAGAGGGAAGTTATATTTTACCCGATAATGTTCCTGCAAACGAATTCCTGAATTTGGAAGGAAACAAATTATCCACTTCAAAAAATTGGGCCGTTTGGTTGCACGAATATTTGGAAGAATTTCCAAACCAACAAGACGTTTTGCGGTATGCTTTGACATCAAATGCGCCAGAAACGAAGGATAATGATTTTACTTGGAAAGATTTTCAAGCGAGAAACAATAATGAATTGGTTGCTATTTTTGGAAATTTCATTAATCGTGTGGTGGTTTTAACCAATAAATATTACGAGGGAATTGTTCCAAGTCCGAATGATTTTTCAGATGTTGATACTGCTACTTTAACGGAATTAAAAGCCTACCCAGCGGTGATTTCTAGTTCTGTTGAACGTTATAGATTTAGAGAAGCTTTAGGTGAATTGATGAATGTGGCCCGTTTGGGAAATAAATATCTTGCTGATGAAGAACCTTGGAAAGTAATCAAAGACCATCCGGAACGCGTGCAAACTCAAATGTATGTTGCGTTGCAAATTGCAGCAGCATTGAGTACGCTTTGTGAACCATTTTTACCTTTTACGGCTATAAAATTATCTAGAATTCTAAAAATAGACTCAAAAATTGATTGGAAAACCGTTTCCGAAACTTCAGAATTAATTGCTGCAGGACATCAAATTGGAGAAGCAGAATTGCTTTTTGCTAAAATTGAAGATGAAGAAATTCAAAAACAAATTGACAAATTAGAAGCTACTAAAGTGGCAAATATAGCTGAAAATAAAATGGTAGTACCTCAGAAAGAAACAATTCAATATGAAGATTTTGCTAAAATGGATTTGCGTGTAGGAACGATTTTGGAAGCTGAAAAAATGCCAAAAGCCAATAAACTTTTAATTCTAAAAATCGATACAGGAATTGATGTGCGCACCATCGTTTCGGGAATCGCGGAGAGCTTTTCGCCTGAGGAAATTATTGGGAAACGCGTTACGGTTTTAGTGAATTTAGCACCAAGAAACCTTCGTGGCGTGGAAAGTCAAGGAATGATTTTGATGACTACAAATGCCGAAGGAAAATTGGTTTTTGTGAATCCTGATGTGGATGGAGTTGCAAATGGTGAGGCAATAAATTAAAAAAAATATATAACACAAATTTCACAAATTTTCACAAATTAAATCTGTAAAAATTTGTGAAATTTGCGTTTAAAAAATAATAAATGAACCTAAAAGTAATTGCCTTCGACGCCGATGACACTTTATGGCACAACGAACCTTATTTCGATGAAGCACAGGCACGTTTTTGTGTTTTGTTTCAAGATTATGCATCAAGTCAAGAAATATTGGGTTTGATTTTGAATCATCAAGTGACAAATTTGCCGCTTTATGGTTTTGGAATTAAAGCATTTACATTGTCGATGATTGAAACGGCATTGGAATTAACCAATCATACTATTTCGGGAAAAGGAATTGAAAAAATTATTTCCATTGGCAAAGATTTATTGCAAAAACCAGTAGAATTATTACCAGAAGTAGAAACGGTTTTACAAGAATTACAAGGAAAATACAAATTGGTTGTTGCCACAAAAGGCGATTTAAAAGACCAACACAGAAAACTTCACGACTCTGGAATTGGTGCTTTTTTTCATCATATAGAAGTTATGAGCGACAAAACAGAATTGGATTATCAGAAAATGTTAGGCCGTTTGGATTGTAAACCAGAAGATTTTTTAATGATTGGAAATTCCCTTAAATCGGATATTTTGCCTATTTTAAATATTGGGGGTTTTGGCGTTCATATTCCGTATCACACCACTTGGGAATATGAAAAAATTGATTTCGAAATTGAACATGAGAATTTTTATTCTTACCCGAATATTTCAGAAGTCTTGCCGCTTTTAAAACAATAAATTATGTCTAAAAAAAGTCGCGGTTGCCAGAAAAACTGAAAACTGCGACTTTAATTTACTTATTCCCCTTTGGGGTTAGGGGGCTTTACTTCCCTAACATCAGTAATTCATCAATTACGACTTCGGTGACGTAGCGTTTTTCTCCGTTTTTGTCTTCGTAACTTTTGTGGGTTAGTTTGCCCTCGATGGCGATTTCTTTGCCTTTAACTACATATTTTTCAATGGTGTCGGCGGTTTTTCCCCAAGCAATAAGATTGTGCCATTGGGTTTCTTCAACTTTTTCGCCTTTGTCGTTTTTGTAACTTTCGTTTGTGGCGATTGATAATTTGGCTAATTTTTTTCCTCCGTCGAATGTTTTGATTTCTGGATCATTACCAACGTGACCGATTAACTGTACTTTGTTTCTTAATGTGCTCATGGCGTTTAAAATTTAAATGGTTTATATAAAATTTTTTTGTTTTGCCGATACTTGTTTGATCTCGACATTGCAAAGATGTGGCGACTTTCAAAAATTATTCGGTTGTTAACTGTTTACTTTCGGTTGTAGTTGTTTGTAACCGTTTGTAATTGGAAAATTATAAGTACATTTGGTTGATTATAATACTTTTATGCCAAAAACAACAAGTACAAAAGACACCATTTCTTTAGCCCCGATGGCAGAGAAAATCCCACGCTTTTGCGTGGATTGAAACGAACAGCGGGAATAGGATTAGCAAACAGAGACTATTAATTCGCTTAAAAAAATAGTGCTTTTTGCGGTTGTAAATTTAATTTAAAACCCAGGAATTATGAACAAAACGTGTTTAGAATGCTCCGATAAAATTGTGGGTCGTGAGGACAAAAAGTTTTGCAGCGACGGTTGTAGGAACTCGTATAACAACAAAATTAACAAGGATAGCACGAATTTTATGCGCAATGTGAACAACAAATTGCGAAAAAATTATCGGATTTTGAGTGCTTTAAATGTAGATGGGAAATCGAAAACAACACGAACAAAATTATTGAGTAAGGGTTTTGATTTTGAATTTTTTACAAATATTTTGTATACTAAAACAGGAAATACCTATTATTTCCTTTACGACCAAGGCTATTTGGCTTTGGAAAATGATTACTATATGTTGGTTAAAAAAGACATTTAACTCCAAATTTACGTCAAATGAAAAACAAATTTACGTCACTTTTATCATTATTGTTTATTGCTGGAATTATTGGGTTAATTTACTATTTTATGATGCCGCAATGGGTTGCAAAAGAAGAAGGTTCGCTTTCAGAATTTTCGACGCAACGTGCTTTGGGAAAAGTAAAAATAATTTCGGAAAACCCACATTATATCGGTTCGGAAAACCATAAAATCGTGGGTGATTATTTGGTTAAAGAATTACAAAGTTTGGGTTTGGAGACACAAATTCAAGAAGGAACGACGCTTTCTGATTGGGGGAATTTAACGAAATCTAAAAATATTTTAGCGAGAATTAAAGGTTCTAACAGCTCGAAAGCGTTGTTGTTGCTTTCGCATTATGATAGCGCACCCCATTCGTATTCTCACGGTGCTAGTGACGATGCGTCTGGAATTGCGACAATTTTAGAAGGTTTACGTACCTTTTTGCACAATAAAACACCGCATAAAAACGATATTATTATTCTGTTTTCGGATGCCGAAGAATTGGGTTTGAATGGCGCGGCACTTTTTGTAACCAAAAGTAATTGGGCGAAAGAAGTGGGATTGGTTTTGAATTTTGAAGCCCGTGGCAGTGCGGGTCCAAGTTATATGTTGATGGAAGTGAATCAAGGAAATGCACGTTTGGTAAAGGAATTTACGGCTGCAAATCCGGGGTTTCCAGTTTCCAATTCGTTGATGTATAGCATTTATAAAATGTTGCCCAACGATACGGATTTGACTGTTTTTAGAGAACAAGCAAACATTCAGGGATTTAATTTTGCATTCATTGACAATCATTTCAATTACCACACAGCGCAAGATGATATTGACCATTTGAGCCCGAAAACATTGGCACATCAGGGAACTTATTTCATGCCGTTATTGAATTATTTTTCAAATTCAGATTTGAGTTCTTTACAATCTTCGGAAGATTATGTTTATTTTAATACGCCGTTTTCATTTGTGAGTTATCCGTTTTCTTGGATTTTTCCAATGTTAATTGTTGCGATTTTATTGTTTTTATTTTTAGTTTTTATTGGTCTTGGAAAACGAGTTTTGGTGTTTTCAGAAATTGGAAAAGGGTTTTTGAATTTATTTGGCTCGTTGCTAGTTTCAGGAATTGTGACCTTTTTTGGTTGGAAATTACTGTTGAATTTGTATCCACAATACAACGATATTCTTCAAGGATTTACGTATAACGGGCACGATTATATTGGTGTTTTTGTGTTTTTGAGTTTGGCGATTTGCTTCTTGTTTTACATAAAATCGGATTCGGAAAACAAAACCGAAAATTATTCTGTAGCGCCATTATTTATTTGGATTATCATCAATTTTGTGATTGCTTTTTATTTGCCTGGAGCAGGGTTTTTTGTAATTCCATTGTTTTTCAGTTTATTTATGTTGGGGTATTTTGTTACGACACAAAAATCAAATCGCATGCTGAATTTGGTTTTGAGTATTCCATCGCTAATTATTTTGGTGCCTTTTATAATTATGTTTCCGATTGGTTTGGGATTAAAAATTTTGGTTGGAAGCGCTGTTTTAACAGTTTTGGTTTTCGGATTGTTGTTGCCAATATTTGGAGTATTTCCTAAGAAAGGAGTTTGGGCATTTGTATTGTTTTTAATATCAATCGGCTTTTTTGCGAAAGCACATTTAAATTCGGAATATGCCAAAGGAATAGCAAAACCGAATAGCTTACTTTATATTTATAATGCAGATTTGAATAAAGCCTTTTGGGCAACATATGATTTGAATTTAGATGAATGGACGAAAACCTGTTTAGGTGAAAATCCAAAAAAGGCAGGAATATTAAATGACAATCCGTTGTTTAGCAAATACAAATCAGGATTTACGTATTCAGCTGAAGCCGATGAAATAGAAATTACCGAACCTAAAATTGAATTTTTTCAGGATAGTATTGGTGGTTCGCAGCGGTACATAAAAATGAGAATTTCCCCGAATAGAAGTGTAAATCGTTATGACATTTTTGCCAATGAAAAAATGATTTTCTATAATTTGAAGGCAAATGGAGTGACTGCTTTGGCGCAAAAATGGAGTTTGTATTTGCGAAAAGGAAAGCGATTGATTAGTTATTATGTTGTGGATAATGATCCGTTGGAATTGCAGTTTTCTATTACAGCAAATACTATTTTTGATATGGATTTGATGGAAAGTTCCTTTGATTTATTGACCAATCCAAAATTCAGAATTGCCAAAAGATTGCCTTGGATGATGCCGATGCCGTTTGTATTGAATGATGCGGTTGTGATTCAAAAGAAGATTATTCCTTCAATTGTTATTTCTAAAACTAAGAATTACAGATTAAATAGTTTGATTGCAAAAGATAGTTTGACAGTTATTTCAGATTCTATAAAAGCCATTAAATAATGACAAAAATTAGCATTCTTGGTTGTGGATGGTTGGGATTTCCATTGGCGAAAACCTTATTAGAAAACGGTTTTTCTGTTAAGGGTTCGACGACTTCAACAGAAAAAGTTTTAAAGCTTGAAAATGCTGGAATATCCCCTTTTTTAATTGAATTGGGAGAAGTTGCCATCAACGGAAATGTATCTGAATTTTTGGAAGGAAGTCAGGGTTTAATTATAGATATTCCGCCAAAATTAAGAGGGATTTCAACTGAAAATTTTGTTGCAAAAATAAATTATATAATCCCTTTTATCGAAAAAGCAGGAATTAAAAAAGTGGTATTTGTGAGTTCTACTTCGGTTTATTCTGATGAAAATAAATTGGTTACAGAAGAAACAATTGCAAATCCTGATACCGAAAGCGGCAAACAATTAGTAGCGTGTGAACAGCTTTTACAAAACAATTCTAATTTTGAAACTACGGCTTTGCGATTTGGTGGTTTAATTGGCGAAGACCGAAATCCAATTCGGTTTTTAGCCGGAAGAACCAATATTGAAAATCCAAAAGCACCTATAAATTTGATTCACCAAGAAGATTGTATCGGAATAATATTGAAAATTATTGATGCAAATTGTTGGGGCGAAACCTTCAATGCTGTTGCGCCCTTTCATCCAAGTCGGGAGGATTATTATACTCAAAAAGCAAAAGAATATAACTTGGAACTTCCTATCTTTGCGACTTCAAAACCTTCAATTGGGAAAACCATTTTATCCAATAAATTAGAAAAAGTTTTGAATTACCAATTCATTAAAGACAGTTTATAAAATTGATACAAAAAATAAAAAGCGGAATTCAATCTAAAATAAGTTCCGTGGGATTACCAATTTTGGCGCTTTGTTGGGTGAGTTTTTTTTGGGGCACAACTTGGCTTGCTTCCAAAGAAGGCGTGAAATATATGCCCGCTATACAACTTGTGGCTATCCGTCAATTCCTTGGTGCTGCTTTATATCTTTCTTATTTTCTTTTCAAAAAAACAACGTGGCCAAAAGGCAAGCAATGGAAAACCATTTTCATTTTGAGTATTTTGAATTTTGTTTTAAGCAACGGTTTGAGCACTTGGGGCGTGAAATACATCAGCAGTGGTTTGGGTGCAATTATTGGCGCTTTGGTTCCACTTTGGGTTGTAATTATTAGTCTTTTCAATGGGGAAAAATTAGTAAAATTATCAATTATAGGTTTAGTTGTAGGGTTTGCTGGCGTTTGCGTAATTTTTTTGAACATTTAAGTGATTTTTTAATTTTCGATTTTCGATTTGGCATCATAATTTCGATAATATCTACTTTAACATGGGCATTTGCGACTTTGTACACCAAGAAAAAAGCGGCAAGCTTTAATCCTTAT
>JBIIFA010000102.1:0-6773 GCA_044237565.1 Flavobacterium sp. | reverse complement strand
GGTTGTAAAGATTTCTATTTGTTTGGCAACTTCAAAAAAATCTTCTTTGAAGCTTGCGCCAATAAAGAGTAAACCACTTGCTATTACGGGAATTATATATCGTTTTTTAAGGAAAGTGTACATTTATTAACTTTAAAATTTATTGCAAACGAAAATACGAATTAACTTTAAATAGCAATGATAAATTATTCATAATTAATGGGTTTATGAATATGCTATAATTTCTCGCTTTTTATTGCTTCCAAAAACTTCTCAAACAATTGAATCGTTTTTTTATTGATTTCTTCATACGAAAGGCGGTCTTTTGTTTGGTATAAAAACATAAACGCATAAGGTTCGTTTAAATTATCTAATAATAAATGCTTGTTCAGGCGATAGGTTTCACGAAGAACGCGTTTGAAATAATTTCTGTCAACCGCATTTTTAAAGTGTTTTTTGGAAACAGAAACTCCCATTTTTATAGGTGTGTTTTCACCAAAATCCCCAGAAATATAAACCAACCGCAACGGATATTTTGCTACAGATTTTCCTTTCGAAAAAAGTAAATCGATTGTGGTTTTGCTTTTTAGCTTTTCGGCTTTTGGATACGTAAAATTCATTTTTGTTTTCAAGTTCTGAAGTGCAAAGGTACGAATGAAGATGAAATAAATAAACCACGGAACGAATCCCGCGGTTTTGCTTTTAAATCGTATTTTCTATAACGTTTCTTTCAGCCATTTGTAAAATTCTTTTTGCCAAACCTGCGCATTTTGTGGCTTCAAAACCCAGTGATTTTCTTCTGGGAAATATAAAAACCTACTTTTAATTCCTCTCAATTGTGCTGCTTGAAATGCCTCTTGCGATTGCCCAATTGGCACTCTAAAATCTATTCCACCTTGAATGATTAATATTGGTGTATTCCATTTTTCCACATGGCTCGCAGGATTGAAATCAGTATAGGTTTTTTGAGCTACTTTGTTGTCTTTTTCCCAGTAAGCACCACCAAAATCCCAATTGTTAAAGAACACTTCTTCGGTAGTTCCAAACATACTTTGCGTGTTGAAAACCCCGTCGTGGGCGATAAAAGTCTTGAATCTGTTGTTGTGAATTCCAGCCAAATAAAACGCAGAATAACCTCCGTAACTTGCACCAACACAACCCAATCTCGCTTTATCAACATAGCTTTCTTTGGCCACATCGTCAATAGCAGAAAGGTAATCCTTCATCACTTGTCCGCCCCAATCCTTGCTGATTTGCTCGTTCCATTCCACGCCGTGCCCTTGCATTCCTCTTCGATTTGGTGCCACAACAATGTATCCGTTAGCCGCCATCAATTGAAAATTCCATCTAAAAGAATAAAATTGTGTCAACGGAGATTGTGGTCCGCCTTGGCAATACAAAAGCGTTGGGTATTTTTTTGAAGCATCAAAATTAGGGGGTAAAATTACCCAAACCAACATTTTTTTGCCGTCGGTTGTGGTTACATATCTACGTTCTGTTTTGCTTAACGCCAATGTTGAGTAGGTTGCTGTATTCACATTGGACAATTGATTCCATACTTTTTTCTTCAAATCATACGAATACAATTCAGCCGCGTGGTTCATATCCGAACGCGTTAAAATGATTTTATCGCCTACAATTCCAACCAATCCTGAAACATCGAAATCACCAGTGGTAACTTGAATCACTTGCGGTAATTTTTTGGTTAAACCTGGGAAATCAACTACAAATAATTGAAGTGTTCCGTCAATAGGCGCTTGAAAATAAACATTTTTACCATCTTTACTCCAAATAAAACTTTCTACACTTCCATCCCAATTTGCCGTAAGGTTCACATTTCCCCCTTTGAAACTGACTACAATGTCATTTTTATCGGCTTCGTAACCATCGCGTTTCATTTGCAACCAAGTTAAATTTCCTGTTGGAGAAAACAATGGATTCGTATCATATCCTAAATTACTTTCCGTTCTATTTTCTGTTTTTCCAGTTTCAAGATTGTATTCGTAAAGGGCCGTATTGGTTGAAATAGCATAGGCCGTTCCTGCTTTTTTCTTAGAAACATATAAAATACTTTTGCCGTCTGGAGACCAAATATAATCTTCGTCGCCGCCAAATGGTTTTTGAGGCGCGTCGAAATTTTCGCCTTTCATAATGTCAATTCCAACAGCATTTTCAACGTTTGCTTTGTAAAAAACGTGGTTGAATTTTCCTTCGTTCCACGTATCCCAATGGCGATAATCCAATCCGTTATAGATTTGAGCATTGGATTTATCCAAATTTGGATAGAAATCTTTTCCGTGCACTTTATCGATTTTCACTTCTTCATTATAAACCGTAAATTTTCCATCAGGAGAAACATTTTTATCCGATAAAAGCGATTTATAATCCGTGATTTCTGTTGCAGTTCCGCCATTTACAGGAATGGAATAATATTTAGAATTCGATTTGTTTTCTTCAACAGAAGGTGTCGAAACCTTGTAAATTATGTTTTTTTCGTCCTTCGAAATCCCTAATGAAGACAGTCTTCCTAATTTCCAAAGCAATTCTGGCGACATTATATTTTGAGCAACAGCATTTATACTCATTGTGATTAAAGTTAAAATCAGTAATTTTTTCATAGTTAATAAGTTTTTTCAAGGTTTAAAAGTACAGTTTTTATTCTAATAATGATAATCGAATTAATCGGTGTGATGGAACTTAGAAATCAATTTATAATTATCATAAGAGATATTTAATTACATTTGAAATAAAAAAGATGCAACTCAGTTATTGGGAAATAAAAAATTGGTTTACCAATGTAGATTACACCGTTGTTGGCAGTGGAATTGTGGGTTTGCATGCCGCTTTGAGATTGCGCGAACGGTTTCCAGAAAGCAAAATATTGGTACTCGAAAAAGGAATGTTGCCTCAAGGCGCAAGTACTAAAAACGCAGGTTTTGCCTGTTTTGGAAGCTTGTCTGAAATTATAGATGACTTAAAATCCCACACCGAAGAAGAGGTAATTCAACTCATTCAAAAACGTTGGAAAGGATTGCAATTATTACGAAAAAGAGTTGGCGATGAAAAATTAGATTACAAACCTTTTGGCGGTTACGAACTATTTTTAAAGGAACACGAAGCGACGTATATTGAATGTTTGAACAAACTTCCCTTCATCAATGAAATATTGAATCCACTATTTAAATCGGATGTTTTCACCAAAGAAATTGATCGTTTCGGATTTAATGGCATTCACGAAAGTGTTATTTTCAATCCGTTTGAAGGTCAAATTGATACGGGAATGATGATGCAGGAATTGATGAAACAAGCTTTTTCGAATGGCATTTTGATTTTGAATCAGCAAACGGTAACTTCCTTTGATGACAATGGAATTGCTGTGGAAGTGGCGCTTGGAGATTTTAGTTTCAAGACTACAAAATTACTTTTTGCCACAAATGGTTTCGCTGCAGAAATTACAAAAGGACAAGTAAAACCTGCTCGTGCACAAGTTTTAATTACAGAACCAATTCCAAATTTGAATATAAAAGGCACGTTTCATTTGGACAAAGGCTATTATTATTTTAGAAATATTGGTGATAGAATCTTGTTTGGTGGCGGTCGAAATTTGGATTTTGAAGGCGAAGCTACTTCCGAATTTGGCGAAACAGAATTAATCCAAAACCGATTGGAAAAAGTATTAAAAGAAGTAATTTTACCTCATCAGGAATTCAAAATAGAACACCGTTGGAGCGGAATTATGGGCTTGGGAACCACCAAAAACCCAATAGTTGAAGCACTTTCAGAAAATGTTTACTGCGGCGTTCGATTGGGTGGAATGGGAGTTGCCATTGGAAGTTTAATTGGAAATGAATTGGCAGATTTAATTTAAAAAATAGATTTATGTTTAAGAAAATTACTCGAATTTTATTTAAGATACTGGTTTGGTTTGTTGGAATATCGCTGTTTCTAGTAATTATCTTCAAGTTTGTACCCGTGCCTTTTACGCCTTTAATGGTTTCAAGAGCGGTTGAAAATAAATTGGCAGGAAAAGAAATGTATTGCAACCACGATTGGGTTCCATTAGAAAAAATCTCAAAAAACCTACAAAAAGCGGTAATTGCAAGTGAAGACGGAATGTTTTTAAAACATCACGGATTCGATTTTACGGCGATGCAAAAAGCATTAAAAAACAATCAAAAAGGCCGAAAAATTAAAGGTGGAAGTACCATTTCACAACAAACGGCAAAAAATGTATTTCTCTGGCAAGGACGAAGTTATATTAGAAAAGGATTTGAAGCTTATTTTACAGTTTTAATTGAATTGGTTTGGGGCAAAGAAAGAATTATGGAAGTCTATTTGAATTCAATTGAAATGGGTGATGGAGTATACGGCGCACAAGCAGCTGCGGAATATTGGTATCAAAAGAATGCTTCCAATTTAACGGCAAGAGAAGCTGCTGGAATTGCCGCAATTTTGCCCAATCCTAGAAAATATAAAGCAACAAATTCTACGGTTTATATTAATAGACGGAAAGATAAAATTGTACGTGTAATGCGGTATGTTGGGAAAATAGATTATGACAAATAGATTTGAAAAACGACAATAAAAAAAGCAGACTAATTTTCACTAGTCTGCTTTTTTGTCTGTAGAAGATTTTTATTTTGGCAAATCTCGGAACCCCATATTATATAATGTAAATGCCTGTATGTCTGAAGCTTCTTCAATAGTTTTCGAAACTGGTTTTCCAGCTCCATGGCCCGCATTGGTTTCTATCCGAATTAAAACGGGATTTGCTCCGGCTTGCTTTGCTTGTAATTCAGCCGCAAATTTGAAGCTATGCGCTGGGACCACTCGGTCATCATGATCTCCAGTAGTTACCAAAGTTGCTGGATAATTGATCCCCGCTTTTACATTTTGAACTGGAGAATAGCTATTGATATAGTCGAACATTTCTTTTGAATCTTCAGCAGTACCGTAATCATAAGCCCATCCGGCACCAGCGGTAAAAGTGTGGTAGCGTAACATATCTAGAACACCAACTGCAGGAAGTGCGACTTTCATTAGTTTTGGTCTTTGCGTCATTACAGCTCCAACTAACAATCCGCCGTTTGAGCCTCCTTTTATGGCTAAGAAATCTGAGGAAGTGTATTTTTCACTAATTAAATATTCCGCTGCAGCGATAAAATCATCAAATACATTTTGCTTTTGGAATTTAGTTCCAGCATCATGCCATTTTTTACCATATTCACCTCCACCACGCATATTGGCAACAGCATAAATCCCACCCATTTCTAGCCAAACGGCATTGGCAATACTAAAACTTGGCGTTAAGCTAATATTGAAACCACCATATCCGTATAGAATGGTAGGGTTATTTCCGTCTAGTTTTAATCCTTTTTTGTGTGTAATAATCATAGGAATTTTAGTTCCGTCTTTTGATTTAAAGAAAACTTGTGAAGAAACATATTTTTCACTTTTGAAATCTACAACGGGTTTTTTGTAAACAGAAGATTTGCCTTCTTTTGGATCAAAACTATAAATAGTAGCAGGCGTAGTATAATTGGTAAACGAAAAATACAATTCAGCATCTTTGGTTTTTCCATTAAAGCCTGAGGCTGTTCCAATTCCTGGCAATGTAACTTCACGAATAAAAGTGCCTTTGTAATTGTATTGTTTCACCAACGAAATAGCATCTTTCATATAAGTAGCAAAAATAAATCCCGCTCCAGTACTTGGCGACAAAACGTTTTCTGTTTCTGGAATAAAATCAACCCAATTTTCTTGACTTGGATTACTTGCATCTACGCAAACAATTCTTTTGTTGGGGGCATTTATATTGGTAACAATATACAATTTTGAGTCTAAATTGTCAATCACATCTACATCAAAATCAAAGGTCGTTACAATCGGAACAATTTCAGAATTTGGGATGCTTAAATCTTTAAGATACAGTTCGTTTCCAGAAGTAGAATTTGCTGCAGAAATGAACAAATAGCGGTCATCTTCAGAAACACTTCCACCAACATAGCGGCGTTTTTCTTGATCTCCAAAAATAATTGTATCTGTCTTTTGAGCTGTTCCTAATTTGTGAAAGTACAATTTGTGTTGATCGGTTTTTGCAGAAAGTTCACTCCCTTTTGGTTTTTCATAACTTGAATAGAAAATTCCTTCGTTTCCTTTCCAAGAAAGACCACTAAATTTCACGTCAACCAAAGCCGCGTCAATTTCTTTTTTGGTTTTAGCATTAATGAAAATCACCGTTCTCCAGTCGCTTCCAGCTTTTGAAATGGAATAGGCAACTAAGGTTCCATCTTTAGAAAAACTAACCGCATCAAGTGAAGTTGTGGCATCTTTTGAAAAGGTATTTGGGTCTAGAAACAGTTCTTCTTTCCCAGATTTATTAGTTCTGTATAAGACCGATTGGTTTTGTAACCCATTATTTTTGTAAAAATAAGTGTAATCACCTTCTTTGAATGGCGCAGAAATTTTCTCGTAGTTCCATAGTTTTTCCATTCGCTCTTTGATTTTATTTCTAAAAGGAATTTTAGATAAATAATCAAAAGTTACTTTATTTTCTTCTTTTACCCAAGAGGCCGTTTCAGAGGATTTATCGTCTTCTAACCAACGGTACGGGTCGTTAATTTCAGTTCCAAAGTAGGTGTCAATGGTTTCTGTCTTCTTGGTTTCAGGATACGCAAAAGGTTCCGAATTTTGATTTTGACAGAACGAGGCTATTGAAGAAGTTACAGCCATTAGGGTTATTATTTTTTTCATTAGTGTTTAGTTTTATACTACAAAAATAGGTTGTTATTTTC
>JBIIFA010000101.1:0-6804 GCA_044237565.1 Flavobacterium sp. | reverse complement strand
GCTTTAACTCTGTGTTTAGGAGTATTAAATCCAGCTTCAAAACTTGCGTCTTGTGATTGATCAAATTTAAATTCAGCGAAGTTATAATTTACACCTACTTCAAAATCTTTATACACTTTTCTAGAAACACCTAATCCAAACCCTAAAGATTGAATTTCGATACTAGTGTTAGTGTATAATTGATACGCTCTATAATTACTAGTTTGAAGCGCATGAATTGACTGAGTTCCAAGGTCTGTTGGTCCGCCAGTTGCACTTGGAGCGTCCATTGCTTTACCATAATATGGAGCAACAACATTTATATTTCCAATAAAATCGTTGTATATATTATAGTACCCATTAATATCTACTGAAAAATCTTTAATTAAAGAACGGTATCCTAGTTCTAAAGCTTTAACGGTCTCAGGTTTTACATACTCTAAAGTAGATTTTTTCAATACACCAGGATTTCCAGTCGCGGAAAGGGCTGCTACCGAAGCTGCTGTATAAGAATTATTATATGCATTTAATCCAGTCATAACTACTGATGTTCCTCCAGCAAAAAACTGTCCAGTTGGAGTACTTACATCAAGAGTTTCAGAGTATCTTACTAAGTTGTCTGGAGCAGATCCAAGAAGAATAGCACTACCTACATTAAATCCAATATATTGATCTTGAGTTGTAGGGTTTCTAAATCCTGTTTGGATAGATCCTCTAAAATTGTGTTTTTTATTTGCACCAGCAGAATAAACTACTGAAACTCTTGGAGAATAATTACCTTCGAAGTTCTTTGATTTATCATAGCGAACCGATCCTGTGAATTTCAATCTATCATCAACAAACTTCTTCGTTAATTGAGTATAAGCTCCAAATTCATTATAATAAATTGGACCATTTGCATCTGTATAAATTCTTCCATGAGAATTTAATTCATATTGTCTGAAAGATCCACCAACTTGAATTTCCGCAAATTTAACAACGTCTTTAAAATTATAATTTGCATCAGAATGGTAGATTCTAGAGTTATCAACCAATTTAGATCCTGAAAGCACACTAGCTTCATTGGTAACTGTATTAAATGCGTTTTTGAAAGCATCTGTACCTGGCAAAAATCTCCCAGTATCAGCAGCGCCTCTAGCTGTTAAATGTGCTTGATCTGGAGTAAGTCCGGCTAAAGTTGATTGGATATAAGCTCCAGCATACTGACCGAACCAAGTTTTGTCATCTTTCCATTTTCTATTAATGTTTATACCTGTAAAAAGCATGTCGTAGGAATTTCCACCATCTTCAGTAGTAGTATACCCTCTAACGAAGAAGTTTTTTCCTTTAAATTCTAATTTATGTTGTTGCATAAAAAAGTTATTTAAGTAATATCTATTTGCTCCTTGGTATACGGCATTCCCAAAACCAAATTTACTTTGAAATATGATTTCAAAATCATTTGCAAATGGTTTAAAATGTAGTGAAAAATCCAATTTTGTATTGGATGCTTTATTGTCGGTCAAGTCAGTTTCTTTATAACCTGTTCTACTAACATTTGTATTTGGTAATAAATTCACAGTAGAGGCAGGGATAATTCCTAATCCAGCTAATGCTTGTCCAACTCCTTTAATGTTTGTAGAAACCTCATCTCCATAAACATTGATACCATCATAGTTTATATTGCTTCTGTCTATTCCAGCAATTTTTTTGTCATCATAATTAGTTGCATACCAATCTGTACCTTTCATGTAAGTGTAATTTGCTTTGGCTGCAAAATATTTATTGAAAGAATGAGCAACTCTAACGCCATAGTCTGCGAAGCTATTTACCCCAGCAGCTTGTTGGCTTGTTTGACCGTATTTTACATAGGCACTTACGCCTTGGCTTGTAAATGGACTTTTACTATTCATAAATAAAATACCATTAAATGCATTTGCACCGTATAATGCAGAAGATGCTCCGGGTAACAACTCAACGCTTTGAACGTCTATTTCTGAAATTCCAATCATATTACCCAATACAAAGTTCAATAATGGAGAAGAGTTGTCCATCCCATCAACCAATTGCATAAATCGAACGTTTGCAACTGTTGCAAAACCTCTTGTATTAATTGATTTGAAAGTTAAACTACTCGTATTCATTTGAACTTCTTTCATGTTTTCCAATCCATCATAAAAAGAAGGTGAGGCTGTTTTTTTAATATCAGCGATTCCCATTCTTTCAATTGTAACTGGCGACTGCAAAACTTTTTCAGGAGTTCTAGAAGCCGAAACGACAACTTCGTCTAATAATGTTTTTTTGATAGTGTCTGAAACTACTGTTTGCGCAAAAGAAAAGCTGCAAAAAAACAATGTCAAAATAAGTAAGTGTTTTCTCATTTGGTTTAAAATTTTGTTTGTTAGTAAAGCTAAAGTAGTATTTATTTTGATATTAATAAATAAATGGTAGTAAATTTTAATTTTTGATAGAATGAAGAGTCAATTTTCCACAATAAATCATCAATATTAATTAAACTTTTCACATCGATTTTATTTAATTGCTTATATTAATTTCAAATCCGACAGAAATATTAACATAATATTAAGTAATTCGTAAAAGTATACCTAAACATAATGCACAAAAAAAACGTTCAATAAAGTGAACGCTTTTTATATAAAAATCTATTTTTTTTTGTTTATTCCACCGTAACCGATTTCGCTAAGTTTCTAGGTTGGTCTACATTACAATCTCTCAATACAGCAATATGATACGATAATAGTTGTAATGGGATTGTAGTAATTAATGGAGAAAGCGCATCGGCAGTTTCAGGGATTTCGATTACATAATCGGCTAAATCACGAACTTGAGTATCCCCTTTGGTTACTATTGCGATGATTTTTCCACTTCTCGACTTTATTTCCTGAATGTTACTTACTACTTTATCGTAATGACCCAATTTTGGAGCAATAACTACAACTGGCATATATTTATCAATTAATGCAATGGGCCCATGCTTCATTTCAGCAGCTGGATATCCTTCAGCATGGATATAAGAAATTTCTTTTAATTTAAGAGCCCCTTCAAGTGCAACTGGAAAGTTATACCCTCTTCCGAGATAGAGGCAGTTTGGTGCGTCTTTAAAAGTTGCGGCAATTTCTTTTGCTTTATCGTTAGTTTCTAAGGCTTCTAAAACTCTTTCTGGGATTAACTCTAATTCTTGTAAATACCTATAAAAATCTGAATTTGTCATTGTCCCTTTCGCTTTCGCAATTCGCAATGCAATCATTGTTAACACCGTGATTTGTGTTGTAAATGCTTTTGTTGATGCCACCCCAATTTCTGGTCCAGCATGCGTATAAGCACCCGCATGAGTTTCTCTAGATATTGAAGATCCAACAACATTACAAACTCCAAACACGAAAGCGCCTCTTTCTTTTGCTAATTTTATGGCGGCAAGTGTATCTGCAGTTTCACCAGATTGTGAAATGGCAATTACGATATCTCCTTTATTTATGATTGGGTTTCTATATCTAAATTCTGAGGCATATTCAACTTCTACAGGGATTCTTGTGAACTCTTCGATAATATATTCTGCAACTAAACCTGCATGCCATGAAGTTCCACAAGCTACGATAAGGATTCTCTCCGCATTTAAAAACTTTTCTAAGTTGTCTTCAACGCCAGCCATAAGAATCAAACCTTTACTGGCATGAAGTCTTCCTCTATAAGTATCTTTAATTACGCTTGGTTGCTCAAATATTTCTTTAAGCATAAAATGGTCGTAACCCCCTTTTTCTATTTGCTCCAAATTCATTTGCAATTCCTGAACATAAGGGTCTACTAATGAATCATCTTTTATTTTTCTAATTTTTAAAGGTTTATTCAACCTTACAACAGCCATTTCTTCATCTTCAAGATAAATAGCATTGGAAGTATATTCTATAAATGGAGAAGCATCTGAAGCGATAAAATATTCATTTTCACCCACACCAATTGCTAGTGGACTTCCTAAGCGAGCCACAACAATTTCATCGGGTTTTTGTTTGTCAAAAACGCAAATTGCGTATGCTCCTACGACTTGGTTTAAGGCAATTTGTACTGCTTTTCCTAATTTTAGATTGTCTTTTTTCTGAACATCTTCAATAAGATTTACCAATACCTCAGTATCTGTATCAGAATGAAAAACATAACCTCTATTGATTAATTCTTTCTTTAATGGCGCATAATTTTCAATAATTCCGTTGTGGATAATAACTAGATTCCCAGAATTTGAAACATGTGGATGAGAATTCACATCATTTGGAACCCCGTGAGTTGCCCAACGCGTATGCCCAATTCCGATAGTTCCGTTGGTGGTCATTTCTTTAGAAGACATTTCTTCTAAATCCGAAACCTTACCTTTAGTTTTAGAAACTTTAAGTTCTTTTCCGTCAAAAAGCATAATCCCTGCACTGTCATATCCTCTGTATTCAAGTCTTTTCAGACCTTTAATTACAATTGGATATGCTTCTCTAAATCCTATATAACCTACTATTCCGCACATACTTTGTTTGTTTTATTTGGTTTGCTAGTTTCTTAATTCCGGGTTTATCTTAATTGGGTTTAGTATAATATATTTCCAATTTTAGTCTGTTCGCATAATTGGGATCGCTCGTTGGAATATTGTTTCCAAATAAAACGGTTCCTAACTGATTTATTACCGAGCATGTTGGAACTTTACTAAATGGATTTAATCCAGAAGTAGCGTTTTTTAGTTTTGAATTGGATGCGATTGCTATTGATTCCGTGACAACTAAACCCAATCTAACATTGGTTGAATCTTTACTAATTAGGTTTCTCAAATGATTTGTGAGTCTAATTTTATATTTAATTCCGCGCTTGTCAACAATTGTACTCAATGTTTCTTTTTCGATAATTCCTCCATGAACATATTTATTGTTTTTTACATTTGAAGCCACTGTATTATCAAAATAATAATCAATAATCGGGCGATGATTATTCAAATCATACAAATAAACTCTGCTTGGTTCAGTTGCACCTGTCATTTTAGTTTTGTCAATATAAAAAGTTAGATTCGCTTCGTTGACCAAGACTTTTTTACCATCGATAGGATTTCTAAATAAATCCAATTCGTCAGAAACCCCATTTCCACCGGCGACAGGGACAAGCATGCCGTTAGCATCTACCGCTTTATCATCTTGATCACCAAATAACTTAATAATAGTCATTGACCCTTCGCCTCCTTTTGAATATAAATTGTAAGCTCCTGTAGTTGCGTTTGAATTGGAAGCAAGCCCAGAAGTATATTGCGACGTGTAATCATTTTCAAATAAATTAACCGAATTTCCACTCAAACTAATTCCAAATTTCATTTCTTTTGTAGAAACAACTCCTGTTGAACTCGTAATAGTAACATTATACGTTACAATTACCTTTCCTAATCTGAAGTTTAGGAGCGCCATACTTCCTTGTTCTGCAGAACTTGAAGCGTTGTCAGCTTTAAAATACAACCCTCTGAAATATTGTTTAAAAATATTATTATTTAAGAATTTTCCTGTTGCTCCAGGCCCAAATAATTTGTCTTGAAAAAATTGATTTCTAAGTTTCAAGCGCATTCCTGGAACTGATCTTGTGTCTACAGTAGAAACTCCGTCAACCATTTTGTAGGTTTTAATTTCAGCAGCACTATATAAAAATTCATCGTTTTGACTTAAATCGGCATCGTCATTCAAACGATTTGGGTTTTTGTTAGCATCAAAATCGGAAGTTGAACCTGAATAATACTTTTGAGCATCTAAAAATCCTAAAGAGGCATCATAATCTCTCAAGTAATAATTAGATTCGTAAACGCTCAATTTAATTTTATTAAATACCTTTTTATCATTCACTTTTACAAATCCATGAACTGAATCTAACTCATAGGTCTTGTCGCCAGTTGTCGCATCGGTAGAAACTATATGACTGAAATAAGGCAATGAAAGTTCTACTTTTGTAACGACAGGATTTGTTCCAATAGTTTGATTCACAGTATCTAATATAACTTGTGACACAACACTTGCTCTTGTTTTTCCAAAAAACGAATTGTTATAATATCCAAGTGAATTTATGGAAAGATTGCTAGTTTCAACAGAACCTGTTACTTGGTTATAAGCAATTACTGTATTTGAGTCGTCTTGAATAAGTCCGAAATGATCTGTACCGATAATATCCGAACCAATTTCGTTAAAATCTTTATCGCAAGAAGCAAAAAAAGAAACAATACTAACTGAAAAAAGTAATTTAAAAAATGAATTATTTTGCATATTTATATAAAAAAATAGTGTTATTGAACCAAATTCTTGTAGAAGTTAGTATATACTTCAGCGAACTTATCTTTCGGTGTGAAAGGTAAAAAAGGTTTTTCTGAAGATTCTATAAATTTTGTTAAACTTGGGGATAAGTTTTCTGAGGCAATAATTACAGCATCAGAATGTGCAATTGTTGCTTTGATAATATTTTCATAATCGGGATTTTCTAAATGCGAAATACTAGTTTCAGGGACACCGTCATATTTAACTTTATTAATCATTTCAGGGTTTAAAGTACCTTCAAATGATTGACTATATACAGATGTAATGATTTTTGTATCAGAAAACAACGCTTCGTCCTTATAATAATGTTTCAAATAAATTGGCAACATAGCAGCCATCCATCCGTGAACATGAATAATATCGGGAACCCAATTCAATTTTTTTACAGTTTCTACCACTCCTTTAGCAAAGAAAATGGCACGCTCGTCATTATCCGGGAACAAAACTCCGTTTTCATCTGTAAAAGTTGCTTTTCTTTTAAAATATTCGTCGTTATCAATAAAATAAACCTGAA
>JBIIFA010000100.1:0-6858 GCA_044237565.1 Flavobacterium sp. | reverse complement strand
CAACTTATCACAAATACATTCTTATTTTCAAACGTCCGTCGGGAACATCCCGAGGAATTATGAATGAGAAAGAAACGTGGTTTATTGTGCTCGAAAAAGAGGGTAAAAAAGGAATAGGAGAGTGTGGAATTCTCCGCGGTTTGAGTTGCGATGACAGACCCGATTATGAAGAAAAATTAGCATGGACTTGCGCCAATATTCACCTCGGAATTGATGTGCTTTGGAAAGCCTTAATTGCGTTCCCATCGATACAGTTTGGTGTTGAAATGGCATTCCAATCTTTAGCCAGTTCCAATCCTTTTTTACTCTTTCCATCGGACTTTACAAATGGTACGAAATCGATTCCAATTAACGGTTTGGTTTGGATGGGAAAGGAAGCTTTTATGAAGCAACAAATCGAGGAAAAATTAGCGGAAGGTTTTCGCTGTATAAAACTTAAAATCGGAGCCATAAATTTCGAGGAAGAATTGCAATTATTAGGGTTTATTCGCCAATATTTTACACCCGAACAAGTTGAAATTAGGGTCGATGCAAACGGTGCTTTTGATACAAGTTCAGCTTTATATAAATTAAATCAATTATCTGGATTTAAATTACATAGCATTGAACAGCCTATACAAAAAAACAATACTGACAGTATGGCAGAGCTGTGTAAAACATCCCCAATTCCAATTGCATTAGACGAGGAGCTTATTGGAGTGTTTTCTGTAGCTGAAAAAGAAGCATTATTGCTAAAAATTAAGCCGCAATACATTATTTTGAAGCCCAGTTTTGTAGGTGGTTTTCGCGGTACAAAAGAATGGATTTCTTTGGCTGAAAAACATAAAATTAACTGGTGGATTACCTCTGCTTTAGAAAGTAATATCGGTTTAAACGCAATTGCACAATGGACATTTTTACAACAAAATACTATGCCACAAGGACTCGGAACGGGCGCTTTGTACACCAATAATTTTGAGTGTCAATTAGAAGTTTTTGAAGGAAATTTATGGTTCAGAAACGAACGCGATTTTCAATTCAATTTCAATGAAATTTAGGGTGTTAAAAGTGTAGAATATTTGCATTCAAATTGTACTATTAATCGTAAAAGAAAATATAATGAAAAATTTAATTTGGACTTTAATTTTAGTTATTTCATCGGTTTCAGTTTGCAAAGCTCAGAAGGTTTTTTCTGTTGAACATGAAAACCAAGCAGATGTAAAAGTATTTGTTGTGGATTATGAAAACCAAGCCGATTTGAAAGTGTATAAAGTGAAATATGAAAACCAAGCGGGTCAAAATAATGGCAAATGGTTTTTTACCAAATTTGCTAATCCGGCCAAAAAGAAAATCTATTTTGTGAAATACGAAAATCAATCCGACTTAAAAATATTCTTTGTAGAATATGAAAACCAAGCGGAATGGAAAAACAAATCAAAACAACATTTGCTCTATTGATTTTTTTAAAATAGGTCTTTGTTATTAGAAGCGATTTAAAGTAGCATCTTTGCATTTTTAAAATAGATATTAAAGTCAACAAATTAAGAAGTACCATGGGATTAATGAAAATATTTTCGGGAAGTGAAATTTTAGCGCAAGCACTCCAACAAAAAATCGAAGCAATTGGAGTAAATACGGTATTGAAAAATAACATCCAATCTGCACGTTTAGCAGGTTTTGGAAATACAGATTTGGCCGTCGAAGTCTTTATTCAAGAAGTCGATTTTGGTAAGGCCAATACAGTTATTGAAGATTTTAGAATGAGTATTTAACCAATTATAACAGTTTTGCTTTTTCAATTGCCAATCTCTCTTTTTAAATTATCTTTGCGCCATAAAAATCAAGAAAATTTATTTTTCTTTTAAGTCTAAATTCTAAAATGATTACAGTTAACGATATCTCCGTTCAATTTGGAGGAACTACATTATTTAGCGACGTTTCTTTCGCAATAAATGAAAATGATAAAATTGCCCTTATGGGTAAAAATGGAGCTGGAAAATCTACCTTATTAAAAATAATTTCCGGACAAAGCAAACCTTCTACGGGTAACATTTCTGCTCCCAAAGAAGCGGTTATCGCCTATTTGCCGCAGCATTTATTAACAACAGATGGAGCAACTGTTATTGAGGAAACTTCAAAAGCTTTTGGTGAAATTTTTTCTATGAAGGCCGAAATTGACGAAATCAATGAGCAATTAATGGTTCGTACGGATTACGAAAGTGATGCTTACATGAAATTGATTGAAAGAGTTTCCGATTTAAGTGAGAAATTCTATGCTATAGAAGAGGTGAATTACGAAGCTGAAGTTGAGAAAATACTTATCGGTTTAGGTTTTGTTCGTGAGGATTTTACGCGTCAAACTTCAGAATTTTCTGGTGGATGGCGGATGCGAATTGAATTAGCAAAAATACTTTTACAAAAACCAGATTTGATTTTATTGGATGAACCAACAAACCATATGGATATCGAAAGTATCCAATGGTTAGAGGACTTTTTAATAAATTCTGCTAAAGCTGTGGTTGTAATTTCTCACGATAGGGCTTTCGTCGATAACATTACAAATCGTACGATTGAAGTTACGATGGGTAGAATTTATGACTATAAAGCCAAATACTCTCACTATTTGGAACTTAGAAAAGACCGTCGTGTACACCAGCAAAAAGCCTACGACGAACAACAGCGAATGATTGCCGATAACAGAACTTTTATTGACCGATTCAAAGGGACATTTTCTAAAACCGATGCTGTTCAATCGCGCGTGAAAATGTTGGAAAAACTTGTAATCGTTCAGGTTGATGAAGTTGATACTTCGGCATTGAAATTAAAATTTCCCCCAGCGGCTCGTTCTGGACAATATCCAGTAATTGTTAAAGAGTTATCCAAATCCTATGGCAATCACGTTGTGTTTGAAAATGCCAATATGGTTATCGAAAGAGGTCAAAAAGTAGCATTTGTTGGTAAAAATGGAGAAGGGAAATCTACAATGATCAAAGCCATTATGAAGCAAATCGAAATCAATAGTGGAAGTTTAGAAATAGGGCATAATGCTCAAATTGGTTACTTCGCTCAAAATCAAGCGGCGTTATTAGATGAAAATGCCACTATTTTTGAAACTATTGACGACATTGCTGTTGGTGATGTGCGAACTAAAATCAAAGATATTTTAGGTGCTTTTATGTTTCATGGCGATGATGTTACCAAGAAAGTTAAAGTGCTTTCTGGTGGTGAAAAAACTCGTTTGGCAATGATAAAATTGTTATTAGAGCCAGTAAATTTATTAATTCTCGATGAACCCTCGAATCATTTAGACATGAAAACTAAAGACATTATTAAAGATGCTTTACGTGATTTTGACGGTACTTTAATTCTAGTTTCTCACGATCGAGATTTCCTTGACGGTTTGGCTACAAAAGTTTTTGAATTTGGAAACAAACGTGTAAAAGAACATTTCGAAGACATTGCAGGTTTCTTAGCACATAAAAAAATGGAGAATTTACGAGAAATCGAAAAGTAGCCTAATACTATCCAAGAAAGTAATTCGGTTTGGAGGTATATATTACGAATCAAATTCAGTTATCTTTGCTAGCTCTAAAAAACTAAAAATTGAATTTATCACAATATACAAAAGAGTTTTCCTATAATCTCAAATTGGCATATCCAGTAATTCTAGGAATGTTGGGACACACCCTAATTGCAATTGTCGATAACATTATGGTTGGAAAGCTTGGTTCTACTGAATTGGCCGCCGTATCATTAGGAAGTAGTTTTGTTTTTATAGGAATGTCAATAGGTATTGGTTTTTCAACAGCAATAACACCTCTTGTTTCAGAAGCCGACGCAGAAAAAGACGACAAGAAAATCCGCTCCGTTTTCCATCATGGTTTGTTGACTTGTACTGTTTTAGGCGTTGTTTTATTTATTTTAATAGTTTTGGCTAAGCCAATAATGCTCTTAATGCACCAACCAAAAGAAGTGGTCGATTTGGCGGCTCCTTATATTGATTGGGTAGCATTTTCTTTAATTCCAGTAATTATTTTCCAAGGTTATAAGCAATTTGCCGACGGATTATCGAGAACAAAATATTCAATGTACGCTATTTTATTGGCAAATATAGTTCACATTTTCTTCAATTATATGTTGATATACGGCATTTGGATTTTTCCGAAATTAGGAATTTTAGGAGCTGCATTAGGAACCGTAATTTCCAGAATTATGATGGTGGTTTTCATGCATTTTATTATGCGCAATAATATCCAACTCAAGCCGTATTTCAAAAATTTCAGTTTTAAAGAAATTAAGAAGTCAATGCTAAAGAAAATAGCCAATTTAGGAATTCCTTCTGCTATGCAAATGCTTTTCGAAGTTGCCCTATTTACAGCTGCAATTTGGCTTTCTGGGTCAATTGGTAAAACTACTCAAGCTGCAAATCAAATAGCATTAACATTGGCCACAACAACATTCATGTTTGCAATGGGACTTAGCGTCGCAGCGACCATTCGTGTAGGGAATCAAAAAGGTCTTATGGATTACAAAAAATTAATCATCGTAGCAAGATCGGTATTTCTATTGGCAATTATTGTTGAAACTATTTTTGGAATTTTATTCGTTATTCTGCATAATTTCTTGCCTCATTTATTTCTGAATATGGACAATGTTTCGCAGGTTATTGAAAATAAAGAAGTTATATTAATTGCTTCAAAATTACTTTTAGTAGCTGCTGTTTTTCAAATTTCTGATGGTGTTCAAGTAGTTGTTTTGGGCGCATTAAGGGGCTTACAAGACGTCCAAGTGCCAATGTACATAACCTTTGTAGCCTATTGGATTGTTGGTTTTCCAATCTCTTATTATCTTGGAAAATATACAGAATTGGGCGCTATAGGAATTTGGATAGGACTTTTGGCAGGTCTAACAACCGCGGCATTATTTTTGTATATTCGCTTTCACAAATTAACAAACAAACAGGTACTCAAAAACGTGTAATTAAACTTTAAAAAAAATGGTAATCTTCTCAGTAATTATTGGAATTATTTTGTTTTTAATTGGTTCTGCCTTAAAAAACAATGCTTCGCCGTTTACAAAATTCTCAGGTTTTTTAAAAATCGGAGCCGTTTTTGTAATCGCAATCGGATTATTTTCTTCCATGTTCAAGCAAATTGACGCAGGAAAAGTTGGGGTACAATCGCTTTATGGAAACGTTCAACCCGATATTTTAGAAAGTGGTTTACATTTAATAAATCCTTTATTAGACGTCACCGATTTTGACATCCAAACTCAAAATTACACCATGTCCGCAATTCATGCCGAAGGCGCTCAAGAAGGTGACGATGCGATTCGAGTTTTGTCTAATGACGGCTTGGAAGTGGTTATAGATTTAACCGTTTTATACCGTATTTCTCCTTCGGATGCTCCGAAAATTTTCAAGCAAATAGGTGTCAATTATACTGATAAAATTGTGCGACCTGTAACCAGAACCCGTATTCGTGACAACGCTGTTTATTATGACGCCGTTGCTTTGTATTCGACAAAAAGAAACGAATTCCAACAACGAATTTTCAAAAGTATCGAAGACGATTTTAAGAGAAGAGGACTAATATTAGAGCAATTGCTAATCAGAAACATCAATTTGCCAAACTCTGTAAAATTGTCAATCGAAAGTAAAATCAACGCCGAACAAGATGCGCAAAAAATGACATTCGTACTTCAAAAAGAAAAACAAGAAGCAGAACGTAAAAGAGTAGAAGCGCAAGGTATTGCTGATTATCAACGAATTATATCCATGGGATTAACAGACAAACAGTTGCAATACGAACAAATAAAAGCGCAAAAAGAATTGGCGGCTTCCCCAAATACCAAAATCATTTTTATGAATGGAAAAAATACGCCAGTGATTTTATCTGATAAATAAATTTTTAAAAGTTAATTTGGTTATTCATACATTTAAGTATCGAATAACCAAATTCACGAATAACCAAATTAACAAAAACTATGGAATTACCAAAATTTTTACTAGGCGATAACACCGATTTTCCCGAAGATATTTTCATCATTCATCTTGATTATCCTAGATTCATAATCAATTTAAAAGACGATGAGGTAGAATTTATAGAAGAAGCCGAAGACCTAGACGAAGCCGAATTAAATGCAGAAATGGAAGGTTTGATTGGTCTTGCCAACGAATTTTATGACCGCGAAATGGAACGCTACGAGAAAGAATAAATAATTTTCAGCTATATAATATTAGGTTGCGACAGACATTTCTTTCGCAACCTTTTTTATTATTTCCCGAAGCCATTTCCAGCTTTCCGCTTCAAGTCCTCGCTCAAAAAGCTGGTTTTCTACGTCCCAAAAGGAGCTTCCTATGGTCGCTCTTTTGGTCCAAGAAAACCTATCTTTTTTCACTGTGGGCTTTGCGCTACACTCTGGGCTATGCGATTCCGAATCCCCAGAACCTTATTATTTTCATAATTACGTCCCAACTTAAATGTACTTATATCTAATATGTTAATTTGGTTATTTGTTAATGCGGTTATTTGGGGGAAACGTTTAATCGTTTAATTGGTTATTTGTTTTTTCGTTTATTTGGTTATCTGCGAAAATCCGTTTAATCCGTGGCAAAAAAATCTTTCTATTTGTCAATCTGAATTTATTTTAGATTCTTATTTAATTTCAATCTCAATTTCAATCTCAATTTTTCGTTTAGATACCCACCGCCAACCATCAACCAATAACTTTTT
The DNA here is from genome assembly GCA_044237565.1 of Flavobacterium sp. Taxonomy (GTDB): domain Bacteria; phylum Bacteroidota; class Bacteroidia; order Flavobacteriales; family Flavobacteriaceae; genus Flavobacterium. Next base: position 145 of record JBIIFA010000100.1, on the reverse strand, counting down.
ATATGCCTTTTGTGTTTCAAAAAAACTCTAAAAACCTACCTTTTAGCGATTTACAAACGCACATTTTGCTAAACAAAAATTTAGCAAAAAAACATTTGTAAGGTTTTAAAAAGTTGCTATCTTTGCCGACCCAAAAGGGATCAAG
>JBIIFA010000015.1:0-19818 GCA_044237565.1 Flavobacterium sp. | reverse complement strand
AAGAAGGAATTTATATTGGCAGTATTGCTTCTGACGATGTGGAAACTTTTGATTCCGATAAAAAAATTATCGATTATCGCTATGCGTTGGGAGGTTTTTTTGCAAGAACAAGTATGTTTTGGATTGATGTTTTAGAAATTTTCGCAAGAAATAATACGAATATAATTCCCGTTCTAGATAATTTGAACAAATATGTTGGTTATTATGAAATCACCGATGTTATAAAAAATTTCTATGAAACTCCTTTTGTAAATGAAGTAGGCGGAATTATAATTGTTGAAAAACCAATCATTGATTTCTCGATGAGTCAAGCGGTACAAATTGTAGAAAGTAACGAAGGAAAGATTTTAGGTTTGTATGTTTCTGGAACTACAACCGATACAATTCAAGTTACAATTAAGATTGTTTTGGGCGGAATGAATGAGATAATTCAGTCTTTTAGACGGTATGGATATGAAATTATTTCCGAACATAAGGAAGATACTTATCTTACGAATTTGAAAGAACGGTCTGATTATTTGGACAAATACCTAAATATGTAAATTTATTTTTGCAAGATATAATTATTAAAACAAATGAAAGTAGCGATTTACGGGCAATATTATCAAAACAGCACAGAACCAATTATCCGAGATATTTTTGTTTTTTTTAATGAGAATAATGTTGAAATGATTATTGAAGCGGAGTTTTTAAAGCTTTTATATGACAAGCAAATTGTAAAAAAAGAATATAAAACTTTTCATTCCTATAAAGAATTAGATTCGAGTTTTGATATAATGATAAGCATTGGTGGCGATGGAACTATTTTGAGAGCCGCCACATTAGTTCGTGATTCGGGCATTCCTATTTTGGGAATAAATGCTGGAAGATTAGGGTTTTTAGCAATGGTTCAAAAAGATGAAATTGCACAGTTTCTACAATTTGTAATTGAAAAAAAATACACCATTTCAGAAAGAAGCTTAATTAGTTTGTCCAGTTCACCCAAAATTTCCGAGATTGAGGATATTAATTTTGCGATGAATGAAATTTCCGTGAGCAGAAAAGATACGACTTCAATGATTACAATTGAAACCTATTTAGACGGTGAATTTCTAAATTCATATTGGGCAGATGGATTGATTATTGCAACTCCTACAGGCTCTACAGGATATTCTATGAGTTGTGGCGGACCAATTTTAACGCCAAATGTTACCAGTCTAGTAATTACTCCAATTGCGCCCCATAATTTAAATGCAAGACCATTAGTAATTCCAGATGATACTGAAATTCGTCTCAAAATTTCGGGTCGTGAAGAGCAATATTTGGTTTCATTGGATTCCAGAATTGCATCAGTTAAAAACGAATCGATATTAACCATTAAGAAAACCCCTTTCAAAATAAAAATGGTTGAAATTCAAGACGAAACTTTTTTAAAAACCTTGCGCAACAAATTACTTTGGGGAGAAGACAAGAGAAATTAACTACTATTTTTTTGAACTTCATACTACAACTGCCCAATTTTCGTTTTCCCTTAATTACGTATTGGGAAAATCCCTTTATATTTAAGTCAAGGTATAATTTTTTCAGAAATTCTATTTAGCGACCTATTTAGAATCGAGAATTGTTATATTTGCATGCTATTTTAAAAAACCAATGAATAGAATCATAGTATTTGTTTTTTGTCTAATGGGATTCACAAGCATGAATGCTCAAATTCACGAAATTGGTCTATTTGTGGGAGGCGGTAATTACATTGGCGATATTGGACCAACAACCTATATTGCACCAAATGAATTGGCTTTTGGTTTGTTATATAAATGGAATAAAAGCCCACGCCATTCATGGAGATTTTCCTATACACAAGCTAAAATAACGTCAAAAGATAGTGATGCGAGTTCTCCAGGAAGAACACAAAGAGGATATAATTTTGAAAATAGCATAAAAGAAGTATCTTTAGGGCTTGAATTTAATTTTTTTGATTTCAATTTGCATGATTTCACGCCCAAAATGACGCCTTATATCTATAGTGGAATTAGTTATTTTACTTGTGACGAGTTGTATTATATAAATGGCGAACAAAAAGAAGATTATACTAATGGCGCATTTGCAATTCCAATGACTATAGGAATAAAATCAAATATTTTGAATCACTTAGTTTTGGGAGTTGAAGTTGGAGCGAGATATACAATGACAGATAATTTGGATGGTAGTAATCCAAAAAAAGAAAATTTAGCGCCATTGAAATTTGGAAATATAAATAGTAATGATTGGTATGTTTTTTCAGGATTTACCCTAACGTATACTTTTGGAAATAAACCGTGTTATTGTGTGAATAAATGAATTTAATAGACAGAATTAATAAAGATAACTTACCCAAACATCTTGCCATCATTATGGACGGAAATGGGCGTTGGGCGAAACAAAAAGGATATTTACGTGCATTAGGTCATGAAAGCGGTACCAAATCAGTTCGTGAAGTCGTGGAAACGTGTGCAAAATTGGGTATTGAAAACCTAACATTGTATGCTTTTTCTACAGAAAATTGGAACAGACCCAAACTAGAAGTTAAGCTTTTAATGAATATATTAATCAATTCATTACAAGACGAACTTAAAACTCTAAATGACAACAACATACGATTAAATTCCATTGGAAATCTCTCGTTATTACCAAAATCAGCACAAAAGAAACTCCAAGAAGTAATTGAAACCACAAAAAACAATTCTAGAATGGTTTTGACACTCGCGCTAAGCTATGGATCTCGCGAGGAACTCATAAATGTAGTTAAAAATATCAGTAATAAAGTTAAAAATAATATAATTTCAATAGACAGCATAGACGAATCAATTATAAATCAGCATCTTTACACACAAGATTTACCTGAGGTAGATTTATTAATAAGAACAAGCGGCGAACATCGAATTAGTAATTTCTTGCTTTGGCAAATAGCTTACGCAGAATTATATTTTACGGAAATTTTATGGCCTGATTTTAAAGAAGACGATTTATATGAAGCAATCATTAGCTATCAAAAAAGAGAACGTAGGTTTGGAAAAACAAGTGAACAAATTAAATAAAGTATTAGTGTTAAAAAAAAGCATTCAATTATTCTTTACGATTATATTATTCGGAAGTATTACAAAAACAGCAGCGCAAGAAAGAGTTCCTTTTGATCAAGGAAAGAAATACATACTTGGTGATGTTGCTGTTACAGGCAAAATTAGCTTTAACAAACAAACCGTTGTTACTTTTGCTGGACTTGAAAAAGGTCAAAATATTACGGTGCCAGGTGAAGAAATTAGCAATGCAATTAAAAAACTTGGTAAACTAGGACTATTCGGTGAAATTGATTTCTATGTAAATGAAATTAAAGGCGATAGTATTTTCCTTGAATTGAATATTAATGAACTACCAAAACTTACCAACGTAAAATTTACAGGAATTAAGAAAGGTAAAATTGAGGAGCTTATTAAAGACAATGGTTTAACAGATGGAAAGGTTGTAAATGAAAATTTATTGACTACCACTAAAAATTACATTGAAAATAAATATAAAAAAGACGGTTACTTCAATACTAAAGTCAATATAAACGTAGTCAACGATACTACTGAAATCAACAGAGTAAAACTTGTTGTTGCAATTGACAAAGGAGATAAAATAAAAATAAGCGCTATTAATTTTATTGGAAACGCCAAATTTTCAGATAAAAAACTACTTAGCGCAATGTCTGACACAAAACAAAGAAGCAGAAACCCTCTTAGAATATTAAAAGCTTCTAAATTTATCAAAGAAAAATACAAAAGCGATTTAGTTAAAATTATAGACAAGTACAAAGAAAAAGGGTATCGTGACGCACGAATAATTTCTGATAGTGTGATTTTTAATAAGTCAAAAAATGATTTAACAATTAATATAAATATTGAAGAAGGCAACAAATACTACTTTGGAAACATTAAGTTTTTAGGAAATACTGTTTATTCAGACCAAGGATTGAGAAGCATATTAGGCGTAAATAAGGGAGATACCTATAATGGTGTTTTACTAGAAAAAAGAATTGCGGATAAATCAAAACCAGACGGGGAAGACATTACTAATTTATACCAAAACAGTGGCTATTTGTTTTCAAACATCAATGCAGTAGAAGTAAAAACAGCAAACGATACTATTGATTTTGAAATTAGAGTAACAGAAGGACCAATCGCTTATTTTAATAAAATTACAGTTGTTGGAAATGATAAAACAAATGATGAAGTAATTTATCGAGAGTTACGCACCAAACCTGGAGAAAAGTATAGTAAAGATGACTTGGTTCGAACCATTCGTGAAATTGGACAATTAGGGTTTTTTGATCCTGAAGCTATTGATCCAAAATTCAAAAATGTAGATTCATCTGCCGGAACAGTTGATATTGAGTACAACCTTGTTGAAAAAGGATCAAGTCAAATTGAACTTCAAGGAGGTTACGGAGGAGGTGGTTTCATTGGAACATTAGGATTGTCTTTTAATAATTTTTCTATGAGAAATCTATTCAAAAAAGAAGCCTATAAACCATTACCAATGGGTGACGGTCAAAAAGTATCCCTAAGATTACAAGGAAGTACCTTCTTTCAAACCTATAGCATGTCGTTTTCTGAGCCTTGGTTTGGAGGTAAAAAACCAGTACAGTTTAGCACATCATTATCTTATAGCAAGCAATTTTTGAATAATTTCAACACTGGGACAGTAGATAAAAATAAAAGTTTTAATATTCTTTCGGCTTCTATCGGTGTAGCAAAAAGATTGACTGTGCCAGATGATTCATTTGTGCTTTCCAATTCAATAAGCTACCAATATTACGATTTAAATAATTACAACACAGGATTGTTTACATTTGGAAATGGATCCTCTAGAAACTTTGCCTATACGATCGGATTAAGTAGAAATAATAAAGGTGTAAACCCTATTTTCCCAACTTACGGATCGGAATTCAGTGTGTCTGGGAAATTCACACCCCCTTATTCATTGTTCAACAAAGTGGATTATGCAAACTTAGGAAATGAAGCAGCCTACAAATTAACAAATACTGGTGATGGTTATTTTGACGTCAATGACAATTGGGTTGCTTCGGGTGACTATGTTAAAACTGAAGAAATCAACGGACAGAATGTTTTAGTTTTTTCTAATGTAGCGGATGCCGATACTGACCAGTCAAAAGTAGACCAGAAAAAATTCAATTGGTTAGAATATTATAAAATAAAGTTTAAAGCAGATTGGTTTACAAAAATTTATGGTAAATTAGTACTTCGTTCTTTAGGTGAATTTGGATTCCTAGGTTCCTATAACAAAGACAGAGGATTGGTTCCATTTGAAAGATTTTTTGTAGGTGGTGATGGATTAGCAAACTTTGCATTAGACGGAAGAGAAGTTATTGGATTGAGAGGTTATCCAAACCAGTCCTTAACACCAACGGATAGTAAAGGATCTCAAAATGGGGCAACAGTTTACAATAAGTTTTCCTTGGAATTAAGATATCCATTGACATTGAAATCGGCAGCATCGATATATGCGCTAACTTTTCTTGAAGGTGGAGCAGCTTATGATTCCTTAAAAAACTATAATCCATTTGTATTACAACGTTCTGCAGGATTTGGTTTGAGAGTATTTATGCCAGCATTTGGATTGTTGGGGATTGATTTTGGTTATGGCTTTGATGCGCTTCCAATTCAAGGTTTAACAAACCCTAATGGTTGGGAAACACACTTTATAATTGGACAACAATTTTAAATAAAGTTTTAATTTTCTAATAAAATTAAGTTATGAGAAAACATTTTTTACTAATTTTGGCAATTCTATTTACGAGTTTTTCTTTTGGCCAGACAAAAGGCGTGAAAATTGGATACATCGATATGGAGTATATTTTACAAAATATCACTAGTTATGCTGATGCAAAAAACCAATTGGAACAAAAAGCCCAAAAATGGAAACAAGAAATTGAGGTTAAGAAAAATGATATAATAAAACTTAAAGAGGCTTTAAAAACAGAACAAGTTTTATTAACAAAAGAACTAATTACTGAAAAAGAAGAAGAGATTTCGCTTCTAGAAACAGAATTGTTAGATTATAATCAGAAAAGATTTGGCCCAAATGGTGATTTGATAATTCAAAAATCAGTATTGGTAAAACCAATCCAGGATCAAATATTTACAATTGTTCAAGACCTTTCTGAAGCAAAAAAGTATGATTTTATATTTGATAAATCGTCAGATTTAACAATGTTATTCGCAGCCAAAAGATACGACATTAGCGATCAAGTTTTAAGGGTTTTAAACAAATCCGAAAAAAGAGAGCAAATGACTAAAAAACAAATTAAGTTAGAAGAAGAAAAAGAAGCCAAAGAAGATTTTGTGAAAGAAAATCCTGAAAAGGCAGAAAGACAAAAAGTTCTTGATGATAAAAAATTAGCCCGTGAACAACTTGCAAAAGATAAAAAAGCGGCCGCAGAAGAAAAGAAAAAAACTGCAGAAGAAAATAGAATAAAAGCAGTAGCAGAAAAAAAAGATAATTTAAATAATCCTAACACTGCAAAAGACTCATTAATAAGTAAAGCCGCAACAAAAAAGGCGGAGACTGAAGCAGCGAGACAAGCCGCAGCAGCACTAAGAGCTAAAACTCTTGAAGATAGAAAAAAAGCAGCTGAAGACAGGAAAAATAAAATTCTTGAAGAAAGAGAAGCAGCAAAAAAGGCAAAAGAAGAAAAATTAAAAGTAAAACCAATAAATTAATAATTAATACTAAAAATGATGAAACAACTAAAATGCTTATTAATAGCTACAATCTTTTTCTTAGGAGCAAACCAAGTTTCTGCACAATCAAAAACTGCACACGTAGAAGTAAGTGAAATTATGGCAAAAATGCCAGCAATCCTTGAAGCTCAAAAACAATTAGAAAAATTGAGCGTAGAATACCAAGCCGTATACAAAACTATGGGTGAAGAATTCCAAGCCAAACTTAAAAAATACGAAGGCGAAGTTGCAACTGTATCTGAAAAAATGAATGTTGAACGTCAAAAAGAAGTTCAAGATATGGAAAAAAGAATTCAAGAGTACGGTCAAACGGCTCAAAAAGAGTTGCAAACTAAAGAAGCTGATTTGATGAAGCCTATCCAGGAAAAAATTAAAGCTGCAATTCAAAAAGTTGGTAAAGCTAAAGGATTTCAATATGTATTGAATGCTGAAAGTCTTTTATTAGCAGATGGGCCAAACTTGACTATTGACGTAAAAAAAGAATTAGGTTTTTAATCTAACTCCCATAAATATTTTAAACTGCTCAATTTTTGAGCAGTTTTTTTTTACATTTGTTTCTATGAATAACAATAATAATCCCATTGGCTTGTTTGATTCCGGTATTGGTGGCACTTCTATTTGGAAAGCCATTCATGAGTTAATGCCTTATGAGAATACCATTTACCTCGCAGACAGTAAAAATGCTCCATACGGCGAAAAGTCAAAAGAGGAAATCATTGCGTTGAGTAAAAAAAACACCGAATTATTATTGGAACTTAATTGTAAGATTATAGTTGTCGCTTGTAATACAGCAACTACAAATGCAATTAAGGAGCTAAGAGCAACGTACGACATTCCTTTTATAGGAATAGAACCAGCAATAAAACCAGCTGCTCATAACTCAAGGACACAAACCATTGGCATTTTAGCAACCAAGGGAACTTTGAGTAGCGAACTATTTAATAAAGTAGTGGAACTATACCAAGATACCAAAATTGTAGAACAAATTGGACATGGACTTGTAGAATTGATTGAAAACGGCGCTATAAATTCGCCTGAAATGGACCAATTATTACATTCCTATATTACACCGATGATAGAACAAAACATCGATTACTTGGTTTTGGGATGTAGTCATTACCCCTATTTAATACCAAAATTAAGAAAAATCCTGCCCATAAAAATTGAAATAATTGATTCCGGAGAAGCAGTTGCTAGGCAAACCCAAGCGGTATTAAAAGATAAAATTGGAATTAGCAACCTCACTAAAAGCAACGCTCTTTTTTATATAAATAGAAGCCCGAAAGTGCTTTCAGATTTATTAGAAAATAAGTATCCCGTTATTGAAAAAGATTTTTAAAATTATTCTTCTTCTTTGAACCAACTAGAATACATTACGTAATTATTCGAAATGCGTTCAATTTCTCCAGCAAAATCAGACTGATCAATATCTTTTAACTTCTTTGCAGGAACGCCAGCCCAAATAGTTCCAGAAGCCACGACTGTATTTTGAGTAATAACAGACCCAGCAGCAACAATCGAATTACTCTCTATAACACAATTATCCATAACAATGGCACCCATTCCAATCAAAACATTATCATGAATTGTACAACCGTGAACAATTGCATTGTGACCAATTGAAACGTTATTGCCAATAATTGTTGGGTGTTTTTGATAGGTACAATGCACAATAGCTCCATCTTGAATGTTTACTTTATTTCCAATTGTAATAAAATTCACATCCCCACGAAGCACGGCATTGAACCATACACTACAAGAAGTTCCAAAAGTAACATCGCCAACAATAGTTGCGTTTTCAGCAACATAGCAATCTTCAGGTATTGATGGTGTTTTTCCGTTTACAGATTTTATCAACATACTTTTTTAAAAAATAGTCCCGACGTAAATCGGGACTGAATTTATACTCTTTAAATAATTAATTAATTGCAGGGCAATTACAATGGTATTTTTCTGGGTCACAGAATAAATTCAAACCAATTGTAATTTGGTGAAAACCACGATTGTCAAACTTAACATCACCCAACAATTGTGAATAAGTGTAAGCAAACATGAAATTCTTGAAGTTAACCCCTAAAATTGGGCTCACATACTGTAATTTTTGTTCTGCAAATCCATTTACATTTATATACGGCGCTCCATCAAGACTTCTTCTGTATGACAAACCGCCCCAAACCTTTCCGCCTTCAAAGTTTTTGTATCCTTTCAAATTAAAATCGATTGAACTTTCCTTCGTTTTTTCAATAGTTTGAAACATAATTGAAGGTTCCCATAAAAATGTATCCGCTTCTCCAAAATAATATCCAGCACTTAAAATAACTTTTCTAAGGTTGTCACTTTCGTATTCAGTATAAATATTTCTTCTTGTTTCAACTGCATTTTTTATCGTTAAATGCGAGTAAAATTCTAAATAGTTATAGGATGCTCCAATATCAAAATTTACATACGACTCTTTTTGAATGATTGTTCCATCAACAATTGGATCATAATTACCAGAATTTCTAAATTGTGTTTCATCCAATTGACTCTGAATCAAAATACCACTAATACCAAAAGACAATTGATTCAAATCGATATCATCTCTAGAAAACTTCAAGTGATGCGCAAAAGTAAATTTAACCCCTTTTTGAGAGTGATACCCATTTTTATCATTAAAAAGTATCATACCAACACCCGATTTTTCATTTAGACGACCGTTAATACTAAACGTTTGCAATTGAGGAGCATCTTCTACTTCAAACCATTGCTTACGAGCTGTTAGCCTTATTTTAGCACAACTTGATGCGCCAGCCATTGAAGGGTGAATTAAATAATAATTATCTGATAAATAATCTGAGTAAACCGCAACTCCTTCTTGTGAGAAAGAAATTTGAGAAATAAATAGTAAAGCTAATAAATACAGTTTTTTAAAATTCATTTTTATTTAATCTTTTATAAGATGGAATATATTTCTTTAATTTAGGCTTAGTTATTAAAAAAAATAGTTTTTTTATATCGGCAAGCTTCACTAGGATAATAATTCAAAAGAAATAAAATTTAGTTTAGAATCTAAATCCCATTCATTTACTATATAATACAGTACTCAAATATATAAATTTTTGTCTAATTAATCAAACGCAAGTTAATATATTTAAAACTAGACTAACATTTAAAATATTATAAAAAGGATTGAAAAAAAGAATCTCATTTTTTAACAAAAAAATAGCCTTTCCTTTTCCGAATTCAAACCTAATTTAATTGAAATGATTTACCTTTGTGATTCAAAATAAATTGCATTAAAAACATCGAAATGACAATAATAACTATAAAAAGCACACAAAATCCAACAATTCTAAAGTTTGAATTTCCAGATTTCATAACCCAAAACGAAAGTTTCGAGTTCAAAAATATCGACGAAGCCAAAGAATCACCACTCGCCCAACAATTATTCTATTTGCCGTTTGTGAAAACCGTATACATTTCTGGTAATTTCATCGCAATTGAACGCTACACTATCGTAGAATGGGAAGATGTTCAAGATGCCGTTGCGGAACAAATTGAAGAATTTGTCAATAATGGCGGCATTATAATCACAGTTGACGAAAATAAATCCAAGAAACAACCTATTACGGTGTATGGTGAAACAACTCCAAATCCTGCTGCCATGAAATTTGTTGTGAGTAGAATGTTGACTAAGAACGCTATCGAATTTAAAAATATTGATGCTACAGCAGCCTCGCCATTGGCGAAAGCCCTATTCAATTTTCCGTATGTAAAAGAAGTTTTCATCGACGAAAATTACATTTCTGTAACCAAATATGAAGTCAACGAATGGAACGAAATCACCTTGGAATTGCGTTCGTTCATCAAGCAATTCATAGAAAATGGCGGTACCGTTTTAGACGAAACCCTATTGGTAACTGATACAAAACAAGAGAAACAGCAAATTAAAAACTTCGACAGTTTAGACACTACCTCGCAACAAATTATCAATATTTTAGAGGAATATGTAAAACCTGCCGTCGCTGCCGATGGTGGAAATATCCTGTTCGATTCCTACGATGAAAAAGAAAAACGTGTAAAAGTAATCTTACAAGGCGCTTGCAATGGTTGTCCTTCTTCAACTTTCACTCTAAAAAGTGGTATCGAAAACATGCTGAAAGACATGCTAAAAGACGAAGACATAAAAGTGGAAGCGGTAAACGCCTAACTTTTTTATTAACAAATCAGCGTTTTTCGAAACGCTTTTTTTATTCACTATTTCCAGCTATTCGTTGCAATCCACGCCCAAAAGTGTGGGATTTTCATTGCAAACGAAGTTCACTGAACACCTATGAAAATAAAAGTTAAGTGAAGTAATCTGGGCTAAAAAAAACACCATGAACGAGCTACATTCCGAAACCAGTCCCTATCTTTTGCAACACGCAAACAATCCTGTACATTGGAAAGCATGGAACTCCAACTCGTTGGCTACAGCCCAAGAACAGAATCAACTTATAATCATTAGTATTGGTTATTCGGCATGCCATTGGTGTCATGTAATGGAACACGAAAGCTTTGAAAACAATGAAGTGGCACAAATCATGAACCAGCATTACATCAACATCAAAGTGGATCGAGAAGAACGTCCCGACGTTGATGCGGTTTATATGAAAGCCGTTCAAATAATGACAGGACGAGGCGGTTGGCCACTGAATATTGTGGCACTTCCGGACGGAAGACCCATATGGGGCGGCACCTATTTTCGAAAAGACGAATGGATTTCAACGTTGGAAAAGTTACAGGAACTCTACCAATCACAGCCCGAAAAAATGATTGGATATGCCGAAAAATTACACCTTGGAATTAAAAGTTTAGGAATATCCAACGCTACAATTTCATCGGACGATTTAAACCAAAATAGCATTGAACCCTTAATAGAAAAATGGATTAAAAGTTTCGATCTGGAATTTGGAGGAATGGCACGTGCACCAAAATTCATGATGCCCAATAATTATACGTTTTTATTGCGATACGGTCATCAAAAACAAAATCAGGAAGTGTTGAATTTTGTAAATCTTACCTTGAAAAAAATGGCTTTTGGTGGACTTTTCGACACCGTTGGCGGCGGATTTTCTCGCTATTCTGTCGATATGAAATGGCACGTTCCTCACTTTGAAAAAATGCTCTATGACAACGGACAATTGGTTTCTTTATATGCTGACGCCTATAAACTAACAAAAATTTCCTTGTATAAAGAAGTCATCGAAAAAACATTGAGTTTCATTTCAAGAGAATTAACCAATGCTGAAAACGGCTTTTTTTGCGCCTTAGACGCCGATAGTTTAAATGAAAATCAGCACTTGGAAGAAGGTGCTTTTTATGTTTGGAAAAAAGCAACATTGCAAAACATTCTGAAAGAAGACTTCGACTTATTCAGTCAGGTTTTCAATGTCAATGAATTTGGTTATTGGGAAGACGGCAATTATGTTTTAATTCAAAATCAAGAATTGGAAGCAATTGCAATCCAAAATAAAATCACGCTTTCTGAATTGCAATCCAAGAAAAAAGCTTGGGAACAATTGCTTTTCGTAGAACGTGAAAAAAGAAGTAAACCAAGATTAGACGATAAAGCATTGACGTCTTGGAATGCCATTATGTTAAAAGGTTTTGTGGATGCTTATAAAGCTTTGGGCGACTCAAATTATTTAGAAATCGCCATTAAAAATGCGACTTTCATCATTGAAAAACAATGGACAGCAGAAGGTAATTTGTACCATAATTACAAGAATGGAAAAAGCACCATAAACGGTTATCTTGAAGATTATTGTTTTGTAATTGAGGCTTTTATTGCGCTTTACGAAGTGACAATAGATGAAAAATGGTTGCAAAATGCCAAGCAATTAACCGATTATTGTTTCGATACTTTTTATGATGAAAAATCTGGATTTTTTGCCTTTACTTCCAAAATTGATGCGCCCCTCATTACTACTCATTTTGAAACTGAAGATAATGTCATTCCAGCTTCTAATTCGGTGATGGCAAACAATTTATTCAAGCTGAGTGTCTATTTTCATAATCCCTATTATGAAACTATTTGTATGAAAATGCTCCAACAAATCATTCCTAACATTGATTATCCATCGGGATATTCTAATTGGCTGAATGTCTTTATGAATTATTCCAAGCAGAATAAGGAGTTAGGAGTTTGCGGAGAAAAAGCATTGGAATATACAACCAAAATTAATCAGCACTACTTTCCTAATATCGTTATTGCGGGAACAAAATCAACAACTTCCCTACCCTTTTTAAAAGACCGTTTTGTTGAAAATAAAACACTATTTTATGTTTGTCAAAACCAAACGTGTTTGTTGCCAACACCAAATTTTGAGGAAGTTTTAGCACGCTTTGAATTACCATAAAGAAGCAATAGTGATTTATTAATACACATCAAAACACAAGTTGCTAAATTATCAGGACTGTTCTAAAACCATATTACCTATTAATAGCATCTTATAGTGTTTTGGTGCTGTTACAGAAATTTTTCAGACTTCAAATAACTTTTGTAGTGATTAAAAATGAATTTTGGATACCGTCACTTCCTTTAATTCTCCATTGGTACTGTTCTGCAAAAAAAACCAATCTTGACTGAACATGTTCTTCCTACTGTTCTGATTTGAATTTGACTGAAGTCATTTAATAATTTGACCACAGTCATTTTGATACTCCGAACGCAGGCGGCTTCTACTAAAATATGACAGCGCAATACTTGCTCCCTATCGCAACTATTTTTGTTTACTAACTCCCGCTTTTATTGCACTTATAATATTATTGTAGTTCCATTCATCTTAACTATTTTTTATGTTTAAAATGCTCCCAAAAAGCGCTTTAACGAAAATACTTACAGTTTAAAGATTAAAAATCAGCCACTTCAGTTTTCTAAATACATTCGTTCTAATAAGTTTTACAAACCAATAAATTATTAGAAAATGAAAAATTATACACGCTATCATACGCAATTATTAGAAAAAAAAAGGAACTCTTGTAGGAGTTTTTTTATTCAAAATACAAAAGCAATTTTGAAAAGAACATCAAAGACTAAAGCATTCCTTTTTCTCGCTTTTAGTTTATTGAGTTCTCCGGTTTTATTTGGACAAACAACCCTTACTACTCGCGCTACAGGAAATTGGAATGCAAATAGTACTTGGATTTCAGATCCTATCATTGGAACAATTACTACTTCTACTTCTACAAATAGAACTTTAGTTTCGGGAGTTGGAACAAATTTTACTGGCCAGTTGTCAGTTGGTTATGTACTATGCAAAACAGATGGTTCGCTAATTGGCACTATTTCATCAATTACAAACAATACTTCTTTAATATTAACTGGTAATGCTGCTAGTGCAAATTCAGGAATTAGTTATTGCTACGGAAAAGTTCCGGGAACTTTAGATACGGTAATTTTATCTAACAATGGTTTCGATGTCACCATTCCAACGGCAATTACAGCATCATGTGCATCATTAGAAATTGGCGTGACACGTACTAATTCTGTTGAATCTTTGCTATTTTCGAGCGCTACATCTACCCTATCTGTGAGTGGAAATGTGATAGTTTATGGACCAACTGGGAGTAATGTTCGAGAAATTGCCCTAAATGCTGGCACAATGACAGTGGGTGGAAATCTTGAATTAGGAACTGGACAAACAGGTAATAATTCAAACAGAATAACAAAACTCACAATTACAACGGGAACCATGACTGTTTCTGGTAATTTAACATTCAATAATGTTAATGGAAGTAATCCAGCACAAACACAAATTAATATGTCGGGTGGTGCAGGTACTTTTAATTTGGGGGGGGCTTTTATAATTAATAATTCTTCGGGGACACTATCATCTAGTACTTCAAGTACATTCAATTTTAATGGTTCGGCTGCACAAACAATACCCATTGGCGTTAGCAGTGTAGTTTTTAATGATATAAACACAAACAATTTAAGCGGTGTAACCCTAAGTAACGCAATTTCTACTTCAAATGTTTTGGGAGATATAAACGTTCAATCAGGAATTTTAAATAACGGTGGTTTTGCTATGGCGGGAGGTTCTGGCGATACTTTTTCTATAGCTGATGACGCAGTATTTAATTTAAGTGGAACCTCAGCATTTCCTATAGGTTTCGGAACTACAACTTTGGGAGGTACAAGTACCGTGAATTATAATGGAACCAATCAAAATGTAGCCAACAAAAGCTACGGAAATCTTGTGCTAAGTACCTCTGGAAATAAAACATTTGCAGGAGCAACAACAATCGCGGGAAATTTAACCTTGAGCGGCACTGCTATTGCAATATTACCTAATGGCACAACATCAACGGCAGCATCATTAAATTTTAGCGGAGTCTATCAAGCAGCGACTTCGTGGGGAGGTAGTGGTTCAAGTGCAACTAATAAAAATTCAACTAAATTTGGCACAACAACATCAGGAATAATAAATAACGGGAACTCCTGTAGTTCTGCAGCAATTTCGGGAGGAACAACCGTTTGTTCAGGAAACAACAGCACTACATTGACTTTGACTGGTAATATAGGAGCCTTTCAGTGGCAAACCTCATCAGATGATATTACTTTTTCAAATATTATAGGTGCTACTTCAGCAACTTACACTCCAACTAATATTAATTCCACAACCTATTTCAGAACGGTTGCCACCAATGGCGTTTGTAAAAATGGAAATAGTCCAAGTGTTTCAGTTACTGTTAGAACTACAACCTTTGACGGCTCTACTTGGAGCAATGGAAACCCTGCTACAAACGCAACTATCGCCTATAATTTATCAGGAAATTACATTTTGAGTAGTGATATTAACGCTTGTAGTTGCACCATTCTATCGGGAAATATTACGGTTCCTTCGGGAAAATCTATGAACTTGATTGATAAATTGACGGTTTCGGGCGGTTCGATAACTTTTGAAAATAACGCCAACTTAATTCAAACTAATTCAGTAGCCAATTCTGGGGTTATAACCGTGAAGCGAAATTCGGCACTTCAAGTTCGCTTGGATCATACTTTATGGTCATCTCCCGTTGAGGATGTAAATTTATTTGGATTTTCACCTTTGACTTTAACCAATAGATTTTATACCTATGCCACTGCTACAAACTCCTATACCAATACTGGTTTGTCGGCATCATCAACTTTTATTCCCGGAAAAGGATTTGCAGTTCGAGCGCCAAACACCTTTCCCACAGTTCCTCAAACTTGGGAGGGCGTTTTTACAGGAATCCCAAATAATGGGAATATTCCATTTACATTAGAAACTTCTGGAACGGGATATAACTTGGTTGGAAATCCCTACCCTTCTCCAATAGATGCGGCAAGTTTCATAAGTGGGAACCCAAACATTGGTGGCTCATTATATTTTTATGCCCATACGTTAACGATGGGAACGAACGGATTATTTCCCACAGGAACTAATTATGCTGTTTGGAATGCCTCAGGTTCAACAGCCGCAACATCAGGAACTTCGGGTGTACCATCATTTTTGCCCAATGGGACAATTAAAGTGGGACAAGGATTTATTGTAAAAGCAACAAGCTCGGGCACGGTTAATTTCAATAATGGGATGCGCATAAACAATACTCAAAATCAGTTTTTTAGAAATGCTACACCACTTGAACGCCACCGTTTGTGGCTGAATCTTTCTAACACTTCGGGGATCGATTACAATCAGATTATGGTTGGATATATTGAAGGAGCAACGATGGGTTTTGATACCAATTTTGATGCTTCGGCATTTGGTAATTCAGGAAGTGCTTTGGCTTCTAAAATTGATGGATTGGATTATACAATTCAAGGTCGAGCATTAGCTTTTTCTAATAACGATAATGTTTTGCTAGGTTTTAAAGCTGAAATAGCTGGAAATTACACTATTACGCTAACCGATAAAGACGGACTTTTTTTGGGAAGTCAAGCCGTTTATATCTTGGATACAACAACAAATAGTACCCATGAAATTAAAACAGCTCCCTATACTTTTTATTCCGAAGCAGGAACTTTCGACAACAGATTTCAACTAGTTTACTCTATAGCCCTTGGAACACCTGTTTCCGAATTTAATTCCAATTCAGTGATAGCCTATAAAAAAGAGGAGATTTATACTGTTTCGTCTAGAGAAATTCCCATAAAAGAAGTTTTAGCCTATGATACTTTAGGCCGTTTAATTTTTAAACAATCAAATATTAACGCACAATCGGTTGAATTGACAGGACTTACTTCTACAAATCAAATCGTGTTTTTAAAAGTAATTTCTGAAGAAAACAGTAGCGTTTCAATAAAAATAAACAATTAATAAACTTTAAATAGTAATTATGAAAAATCAAAAGCACTTGAATGTCACCCTTATTTTAATTATATTCTTTCACTTTTTAACCTTTGCCGATAATCCTGGTGATTTTGGAAATGAACCAGCAGATCCTGTTCCTACAGACGCGCCTATAAATACGCAATTGTGGATTTTAATTGTTATTGCTTTGGGATATGCCTTTGTAAAAACTAGGAAGGAATTACAAAAAAAGTAAACTTTAAACCCCTTTTTGATTTGCAAAACTGCATTTCAAAAAGGGGCTTTTATTTGGTTCTATTTTTTAGAAACGGTAATCATAAAATCTTTCAGATAATACGGCTCAAAGTAGGCCACATCTTCAAAATCTTTTTCTAGGAATTTCTTGAAACTCAGATAACCCATTTCTTTTGCTGATGGATATACCATTTCATCGTGAAAAATAAAGTTCTGATTCGTTAAAACCGTTTTCGCTTTTTCCGAACAATCGCCAACAAAATGAATGGATTCAGAACTTTCAATGAAAGATTCTTCTGTGATAATTTCGGCTCGAACTTCCCTGATTTTTTCTAATTTAGAATTGAAAATTGCTGAATACACTTCCATTCTTCTAGCATCAATCATTGGGATAATTATTCCTTCTGAAATTGATACTTGAGACGCCAAAACCTGTAACGTATCAATGGCAATTAAAGGAATATCTAGTGCAAAACACAAACCCTTTGCTGCCGAAACACCAATACGCAAACCGGTGTAAGAACCCGGTCCTTGACTTACCGCAACTGCCGATAAGTCTTTGGAAGTAAGCTGTAATTCTTGCAAACATTCTTCAATGAAAACGTGTAATTTTTCTGCGTGAGAATATCCCGCTTCAGCCATTTCTTTGCATAAAATGGTTTTTCCCTCTTTTGCAATTGCAACAGAACAGTTTTTAGTAGCCGTTTCTAAATTGAGGATATAAGACACGTTTTGTGGTAGTGTAATTTCTAAATTATTTCTTCTTTTTATTTTCAACACCAGAACTGACTACGATTTTATCGCCAGAATTCAGTTCTTTTGTAACGGTGGTATAAGGACCAATAATCACAACATCTCCTTTTTTAAGACCCGAAATAACTTCGATATTAGTATCGTCTTGAATGCCAGTTTTTATAATTCTGATTTTGGCTTTATCTCCGACTTTCACAAACACACATTCAAATTTCTTGTCGCTTTTCGGAGCGATTTGTGTTTCACTTTCTTTGGAATCTTCAATAACAATTTTAGAGGTTGCCGTTGTATCTGATTTTATAACTACTGAACTAATTGGCACCCCGATAACATTTTCTTTTCTCGTTGTAATTATATCTACAGTAGCCGTCATTCCGGGTCTAAATGGCGAATAGGTTACTGATTTTCCTTCCAATAAATCCATATACGACTCTTTCAGAATTCTGATTTTCACTTTAAAATTGGTTACTTGATCGGCTGTTAATGCTGTACTTGCTGAGTTAGAAATACTGGTTACAATTCCTTTAAATTCTTTTTTCAAATAGGCATCCACTTCTACTTTTGCAGAATCACCCACGTTGATTTTCACGATGTCATTTTCATTTACATCCACTTCAACTTCCATATTGTTCAAGTTGGCAACACGAAGAATTTCAGTTCCTGTCATTTGTTGCGTTCCTAAAACGCGTTCACCCAATTCTACATTAAGCATCGAAATAGTTCCGTCCGCTGGCGCATAAATTGTTGTTCTTCCCAAATTGTCTTTGGCTTCACTTACAGTTGCTGAGGCACTTTGAACATTATAATATGCCGATTCTTTAGACGCTTTTGCTACTTCAAATGATGCAATGGCTTTGTCCCAATCGGACTTTGAAATTATTCCTTTATCAAATAACGTTTTGCTTCTATCGAAATTTGATTTTGCTTCTTTGAAAGAGGCATCTGCTTGACTCAAACCCGCTTTTGTTCCCGACAAATTAGAAAGGGTACGTTTGTATCCAGAAGTATATAAATCAGGATTTATCTTTACTAATAAATCTCCTTTTTTAACTACTTGCCCTTCTTTTACAGGCAAAGCAATAATTTCACCTGAAACTTCAGATGATATTTTCACTTCAATTTCAGGTTGGATTTTACCCGTTGCAGAAACCGTTTCTACTACTGTAATTTCATTTACGGTTGCAATTTCAACATCAGTTCCTTTTTCTTTTTTTCCAATAACACCCGTTTTTGAGAGTACTAATAACACCACAATAAGCGCTACTGCTGAACCTAATAAAATATAAATTGTTTTCTTTGACATGATACTTATTGTTTTTTTATGATTGGAATTCCAAAATAGAATTCGATTACTTTAACTCGGAATATATAATCGTATTTTGTTCTTACGACTTCTGATTGTGCATTTACCAATAATGTTTGCGATTGATTTAAATCAAAGGCATTCAACATTCCAACAGCAAATTTTTCTTTGGCATAATTATACGCTTCTTGTCTTGCTTCTAGTGTTATTATAGCAGATTCATTGGCTTTCATAGCTCCTTTAGCATCGGTAAAAGCGTTAAATACATTTCTTTCTAAATCTAATTCTTGTTGGCTAAATGCAATTTTTGAACGGTCGAATGCAATTTTTGAACGATCTACATTGTTGCGAACAGAAAAACCATTTAATAAAGGAATATTCATTTGAAGTCCAAAAGAATGTCCTTTATTATTGTCAAATTGTTCAAAAACTGGAAGTGCTGGGGCCAAAATTGGGGTTGTTCCAT
>JBIIFA010000099.1:0-6901 GCA_044237565.1 Flavobacterium sp. | reverse complement strand
CACAACAATTCAGCTCGATCCATAAAATCGCGTTCGTCAATTTCTCCGTCGGAACGTAAATTAGAAAGCGTGATTTCAAAAATCACCAAGGTATTTTCCTTGTCGACTTTACTTTCATTAAGGAACATTTTCAAGGAATGCTCGTACATGTCCATATTTACTTTCGTAACGGGACGAAAACTTCCCCTTAATGCCAAGATGTTTTTTTTGTAAAGAATGGCTGCTGGTAAAATATTATTCCCATTTGGATCAAACATTACTGCATCTGTCATCCCGTTTTTAACCAATTGTAAACTCATCAAACGGTTGTCAACATTAGCAAAACGTGGTCCAGAAAAGTTGATGGTGTCAATTTCTAGTTGGTCTTTATCTAAATGGTCGTATAGATAACGAAGTAATTTTTTAGGGTCGTTGTATTTGTAATAGGCTCCATAAATCAAATTTACACCCAAAACACCTAAAGTTTCTTGTTGCAAACGGGCGTCGGTTTCCTTAAATCGGATGTGAATAATAATTTCGTTTATGTCTTCATCAGGTTCAATTTGGTATCGAATTCCTACCCAACCGTGACCTTTGAATTGTTTTGCAAAATCGATGGTTGCAACAGTATTTGCGTAGCTAAAAAACATTTTATTGGGATGTTTTTCACGACTTAAACGCTTTTCAATCAAGTCGTATTCATGAGAAAGCATCTTTTTTAAGCGACTTTCTGTTACATATCTGCCATCTCCTTCATCACCATAAATGGCATCACTAAAATCTTTATCGTAGGCTGACATTGCTTTTGCAATTGTTCCAGAAGAACCTCCAGATCTAAAAAAATGCCTTACCGTTTCTTGACCAGCACCAATTTCAGCAAAAGTACCATAGATATTTTCGTTTAAATTGATACGAAGCGCTTTGTCTTTTATAGAAGGAATTTGCTCGATGACTTTGTCACCTTTTAATTTTATTTCAGTACCCATTTTATGATTTACAATAACTTGTTTACAAAGTTAGTAAAATAGGGCTTTAATAAAAGATAATTAATCTTATTTTTGTAAAAAAAAAGAAATTCATTGAAAGTATATTTTTTAGGAACCGGCACTTCACAAGGAATTCCAGTTATTGGAAGCAATCATTCTGTGTGCCTAAGTGACAACCCTAAAGACAAGAGGTTGCGTGTTTCTGTATGGATTTCTTGGGAAGAATTTTCTTTAGTAATTGATTGTGGACCCGATTTTAGACAACAAATGCTAACATCGAAATGCACCAAAGTTGAAGCTATTTTGTACACTCACGAACATGCCGATCACACCGCCGGAATGGATGATATTCGTCCTTTTAATTTCAAACAAGGAAATATTCCAATTTATGCGCACCAACGCGTTCTAGAAAATCTCAAAAAAAGATTCGATTATATTTTTGAAACAGAAAATAAATATCCTGGATCTCCAACAGTTTCTCCAATTCAAGTGATTAATAATAAAAACTTTATTTTAGGTGAAAAAACAGTAATTCCAATTGATGTGATGCACGGGAACCTTCAAGTTTTTGGTTATAGAATTGATGATTTTGCCTATCTTACTGATGTAAAAACCATTGAAAACTCTGAACTTGAAAAGTTAAAAAACTTGGATGTTTTGGTTGTAAATGCCTTAAGGGAAGAGGCTCACAACACCCATTTTAATTTGCAAGAAGCCTTGGATTTTATAGCTTTGGTCCAGCCCAAAAAAACCTATTTGACTCATATAAGTCATCTTTTTGGTTTTCACGATGAAGTGCAACAAAAACTTCCAAAAAACGTTTATTTAGCATATGATAATTTAGTAATTAATATTTAAAAAATGAAACAATCCCTTTTACTTTACCTTTTTATTCTTGCATTGGTTTTCAATGTTTTTACTTATGCTTATTATTCAAAAGAAGTAACTTTTCAGAAAGGACAGTTGGAAAAATTGGCCAAAAAATCAAAAGCTAATGAAGTAAAATGGAATGATAATCTTATTGATGCAAACTATTTTTCATTAGAAAATAACGAGAAAGCACAAAATTATTTTTACTCGGATGTGCCAGAAAAGAATGTAGATTATGCAACATTAATTCCATTATTGAAAGATAAATTAATGGATTTTAATGATAATCCGAATGGAAATCCATACACAGGTCAAGAAAAATTAAGAGCAAATAAGTTTATTATCAACAAAATAAAAGTGCTAAACCACCGATGGATTATTGCCGATTATAGCGACGGTGAATATTGGGGCGAAGTTTTATTGAAGTATTTTGTAAACGAGGATAAAAGTATTTCCTTTGAAGTCAACCAATCTTTAGTGTATCAAAAACAGTAAGTAATTTTTTTACCGCAAATTCCCAAATTTTAAATCTTTTTTTGCCACGAATTACACGAATTACACGAATTACACGAATTTCTACTAATAAATTCGTGCTAATTAGTGAAATTCGTGTTTACTTTTTAATTCTTATTTGTTTTGAATTAAAGTCGAATGTAGTTTATTTTTCTAACAACCAATTTTTCAAATCATAAAAATTCTGAGGAGAAACTCCGTGGCCAATTGGGTATTCTTTATAAGTAATTTCAATTCCTAAACCTTCTATAGTTGGAATTGATTTTCGTGCCCAGTTCACCGGAATTACTTGATCTGCCGTTCCGTGGGAAGCAAAAATTTTCAAATTGCTAAAATCATTAGCTTGATATTTTTCTTTAATAATATCTAAATTTAAATAACCACTCATTGCAGCCACTTTTTGAACTTTTTCAGGATAAGAAAGGGCTATTGAATAACTCAAAATGGAACCTTGGCTAAATCCAATTAACGTCACATTGGAAGTATCGATTGGGTAATTAGCAAGCAATTCGTCAATGAAATTTGCAACTAAATCTCTTGAAATTATCGCCTGGTTATGGTCTGAAAATTTATTTTGATCGGCATCAAAGTTGATGGCGTACCATGCATAACTTCCATATTGTAAATCATAGGGCGCTCTTGCTGAAACAACGTAATATTCGTCAGGAAGTTCTGAAGCAAAGGAAAACAAATCTTCTTCATTGCTTCCGTAACCGTGCAATAGCAACAATAATGGGTTTTTATCTGCTTTTATTTTTGGTTCTCGTATTTGATAAACTAATGATAATTCCATATTATGAGATGTTTTTAAACCATTTTTGAAAATATTTTCCTAATATAGGCAATGGTTTTGTAGTTCCACTTATGGCACTGAAAATCCCATAACTCCATAAAACAGATACAGAAATCCACATTGGTGCGGAAATCATAAGGCTGTCAAAATTGCTAATTATCAAACCTAAAGAAATAAAAGTCAATGAAATTCCTAATGCTTGACGAATGTGAAACGATGCAAATGAATTTTTATTTTCACTGTTCATAGACATTGCTATAAAAACCCCAATAAACAATATATAGCTTGTTATAGCGGCTAATTTTCCTTCTTCTACTGAGTTTTCCATTTTTTTAAGCTAAAACTAATTTTCCTTGATTGTAAATTCCGTAAACTTTGCCTTTCATTTCTTGTCCGATAAAAGCGGAGTTCTTCGATTTCGACAAGATGTTTTCTTTGTTGAATGTCCAACTATCATTTGGATTAAAAAGTGTGATATTGGCGATTGCCCCTTCTTTTATGAAACTATTTTCAATTCCAAACCTTTTTTTTCCAGAGGTTAATTTTTCGATTACTTTCTCTAAACGCAACACTTTTGTTAATGCTCCAAAAGCAGTTTCCAAACCGATTGTACCATTTTTTGCTCCATCAAATTCCATTTTTTTATGTTCAATATCAATTGGATTATGATCTGAAGTTATCATATCTATTGTATTGTCCAAAACACCGGTTATTAATGCTTTTCGGTCTGCTTCAGTTCTCAAAGGAGGTGAAACTTTAAATCGGGTGTCAAAACCGTCTAATTTTTCGTCGGTTAAAACTAAATTATGAACAGCAACGCTACAACTAATTTTCAATCCTTTGGCCTTTGCATTTCTTATTAGTTCAACTGATTTTGCTGTTGAGATTGTTGGTATGTGCATTTTTCCGCCAGTATATTCTAATAAAAATAAGTTCCGCGACAGTTGAAGTTCTTCGGCTAAGTTTGGAATTCCTTTTAATCCTAATCGAGTAGAAACCACCCCTTCATTAGCAACTCCATTTCCTTTTATGGTAGCATCTTGACAGAAAGCGATTAGTAATCCGTCAAAATCTTGAACATATTGCAATCCAATTTTCAGCAAATTGGCATTGTCAGTATTTTTATTATAATCTCCAAAAGCAACTGCTCCTGCATTTTTCATATCGAATAATTCCGACATATCCTTTCCTTCGCTTTCTTTTGTGAAAGCACCAATTGGAAATAATTCAGTTGCACAACCTGTGGCTTTGTTTTTTACGAAATTGATTTGCGATTGATTGTCAATAATCGGGTAGGAGTTGGGTTGCAATGCAATTGCGGTAAAACCACTTTTCGCAGCAACATTAAGTCCGTTTGCAATGGTTTCTCGGTCTTCAAAACCCGGTTCTCCTAGCGAAACACTACTGTCAAACCATCCCTCAGAAAGATGGAGGTTTTCAAGTTTTATATCTTCAAAACCTCTTTCTTTGGGAAGGTTAATTCCTATTTTTTCAATGCTACCATCATTTATTTTTACATCCACAATTTGGTTGTGAAAAGGACTTTTCAAATCAATAATTTTCGCTTCTCGGATGATTAATTTCATTTTATAAATTTTTGAATTACTACTTCTAAAACTAAAAATAATAGGGTTAATAGGGCAAACAATTTCCAAATTTCATTGTTACTTCGGTCAGAAAGTAAACTATTATATATAATATCAACAGCGTTAACGACTTTGAAATCGGATAATAAATTGCTGTTGGCTAAAGCCAAATTTCCTTCCGATCGATTGTAGTTAAAACAAATATTTTGAATATAATCATCTTGTTTGTAAACGCCGAAATTCCCAGCAATAGTTGGATATTCATTGAATAAAAGCTTGGCTTTGTTATTCAAGATTTGTTGAATTGGAATGAATTTTTCGGATGCGTTTTTCACATTTATAATTTCGTCTTTTGACAAACTGGTTGCGACTAAAAAAGGTTGGTTTTCACCAATTGTTATTGTGTTTACACCTGTTTTCTGTGCGTTTTTCGCCATATTATAGAATATTGGAACAATCAATGGCGAATTCTGAAAATTAGAATTTACTTTGTTGATAGGTGCCGAAAATACATAGACTGCTGAAATTTGGTTTTGCAAAGCGGTTAAAAATATACTCTGATCTTCAAAACTCAAAACGGGTGGATTTGGACTTGTTATTCCAAAAGACTGTTTTGTATTTGGATACTGAAAATTGACTATTTTTTTCTCAAATACCGATTGAAACAAGGGATGTTGAAAGGCAATTTTCGTAATTAACTTATTGGTATTCTGCAAAGCGCCAAATTGTATTTTTCCAAACATCCCCAAAAATCGGTTCAAATCAGAAGTTGCATTTTCATTGGAAGGAATTACAACCAAATTACCGCCTTTTTCAACAAATGATTTTAGGTTGGTTTCCAAAGCTTGTGGAATTTTCTCCACTTCGTTCAACACAATTACATCTTGCTTTTCAATGGAATTGTAATCCAAAGTTTCAATGGTAGAATTGGAATAATTGAATTCTGAAGCGGTATAAATCCGTGATAGGAAGCCACTTTTTTCTGCTTTTCCAATGCTAATTAAATTGGTTTTCTCTGGTTTTGAAATACTGAAATAGAACGTATTATCATACGATAAACTGGCGTCATTTATAGAAACATAGCCGTTAAAATCTTTTTTAGGAATCGTAAAATTGATGGAATTTTCTTGGGTTTCAAATTTCACTAAGGTTTTAGCAATGAGCTTATTTTCATTGTACAAAGCAATTGGAATAGCATTTTTTTGTTCACCGTAAGAAGTCAATTTTACGCCGATTTCATAAAAATCATTCAAGTTTTGTTGGATAAAAACACTGTCAATTGAAATGTTGTTTTTCTGTTCCGCTTCAGGATTTATAAAATAAGTATTGAAATTGGAATCGATGCTTTTCAATTGTTTTTGTTCCAATCCTACGGCATCTGTAATAATGATAACATCTTTGTTGAAAGGTGTTTTTCGAGATTTTATTTTTGCCATAGCACTTTCAAGTTGAAACGGCAAAGCGCTATACGTAAGGTTTTTAACTTCTTTTTGAATCGATTTTATATCAGTATTCCAAAACGTTTCCGAATTGGTTATCAATGAAAACGTTTGATTTTCAGGAGTGTTTTCTAATAAATCTTGAACCGCCCGTTTCAAAAGTTCGCCTTTTTTTCCTTTTGCCTGCATCGAAAACGAATTGTCTAAAACAATATACATTTCATTGGTTGTATTTTGTTTGTCTTTGGCTTGGAAAAAAGGCTGTGCAAATGCAATGATTATTGCCGCTAATAACAACATTCTCGTAATTAAAAGCAACCATTTTTTGATTTTTGAACTTTTCCGTGTTTGAATAGAAAGCTCTTTAAGGAAACGAACATTTGTGAAGTATTCTTTTTTGAAACGTCTTAATTGAAACAAATGAACCAGAATTGGAATTACCAATAAAAAGAGGAAATAGAGTATTTCTGGATGTTTAAATTGCATTCTAATTAGCGTTTGTCAAAAATAGCAATCAATTATCAATTAGCAAGTATCAATCAAGAATTATTTCTTGTCTTTACGTTTTTTATCTCTCGTTTTAAGCATATTTCTATTCACAGAACCCGAAACTTTCTTTTTCGTTTTTGATGGGCCACCAAGATTTACTTTTTTATTCTTTTTTGATTTCTCGTGAAAAGCACCATCGCCATCTAATTTTGGTTTTTTAAGCAAAAACTTAATCGGTTGTTTGTC
>JBIIFA010000014.1:0-20103 GCA_044237565.1 Flavobacterium sp. | reverse complement strand
TTAAGCCCGCCTGCGCAGATGGTACTGCAGTTATGTGGGAGAGTATGTCGTCGCCTTTTTTTATGGAACCCCAGCTTTTTAAGCTGGGGTTCTTTTTTTATTGGAACGACGTGTTCGCCCTTCGGGCTCGGTTCGTCGCCTTTTTTTAGTGAGCCTTGTCTGAAAAGACAAGGCTCATTTTTTTTATTGGAACGACGTGTTCGATTAACGCGGATTAATCCCAAAACCTGTGGAGCATCAAAAATTAAAAATAAATATTTGTTAGTCTAAAGAGGAAGAATTCTATACTTCTGACCCCCTAAATTGTGACCTAAAAGCTTTTATTTTAGCATTAAATTCTGCTTATGCCATTGTACTTCTATTATCAAAATAGTTCAATATGTTTTGATAATGATTCATTATCGATCTTGATATTGTATTAAAAGACTTGAACCCTGATTGATTTACTTTTTCGGGGTCATGTCTAAAAGTTGTAGGTACCAAAAAATATAAGTATAAAAACTAGAGAAATAAAATTTGTTTAAGATTATTAGTTTTTATTTAAAATATTGAATTAATATAGTTTGGTGAAGCAACATTTTCAAGTGATTCCTCTTAATCTGAAATCTATTTTTATATTATTAATTAACATGAAAATATTTTATTATTTCTTATTTTTTTATCATGATATATATATATATATTCATCATATTTGCAGTAACTAAAACCTTTATATAAAATGAAAAAATATTTTCCAATTTTTCTTTTGTTTAGCCTTTTCGGATTTTCACAATCATCCTATAATAATTTTTCAATAGAACTGTCTTCGGGTTACACAATTGCTGCTAAACCTTACTTAAGTAGCTACGAGTCTGGTTTTTCTGGTTTTAACAATATTAATATTGCGGGTAGATATATGTTTTCTGAAAAGTTTGGAGTTAAATTAGAATATGTTAATGATCGTTTTATCACTTCTACCGATAGTAAAGTTGGAACTTATTTTAATAGATTTGGTGCTCAGTTGGTTTATAATTTAGGAAAAGATTTAGATTTAATGTACATTACTAGAGAAGAATTTGGTTTACTGACTCATGCTGGGGTTGGTTATACCTTATCAAAACCAGTAGGAAAAAATTTTACTGAGCAAATAGGTTCTCTAGTCTTTGGGATTACTCCTCAAGTTAAATTTAATAATAAAATTGCTTTATTTGCAGATTTTTCATCAATAATTAATTTTAAGCAACATTATCGATTTGATGGTTCTTTATTTTCAGATAATTTTACTCCAACAATAGGTTATCATTATAATGTTAGTTTGGGTTTAATTTTATATATAGGGGAAAAAAGATACCATAACGATTGGTATTAATCTTTTTTTTAAGTGATCTCTTTCTAAAAATGGTATAGTTTTTTCGTTTGAAATTTAATTTTTTTAATTTCAACTATTTTATTTTCAGATTTAATTTGTATTATCAACTCTTACTTTTAAACAAATTCTTAAGTTTGAAACGAGTTTAAAACCAATAAATAAATACTAAGAATAATTTTTGGTACAAAATAAAGACAAACTCGAAATGCAAGTTTGTCTTTATTATATAGTTCTGTATTTTATTAATTAACTATTTAGTTTCTATTATGAAAAATGTGCTTCTTCTGTTTTCTTGGTGTTCTACTTCAGTACATTTAACTTTATCGCCACATTTATTGATTAGTTTAGTTTTACCATACCCTTTTGTGTTTAATCTACTAGTTTCAATTCCTTTACTCGCAATATAATTAAATGTTGCAAACTACTCTATTTTGACACAATTTCTGATTTTAAACTCCCGATTGTCTACTATCGGTGTGGGAGCCAACTTCAATTTGTATTGTTTTATATTTATTAAGGAACGCAACCACTTTATCCAATTCAATTTTAGATTCTGGACGTAAAGTGTATTTTCCTAAATCGAAATAAATTTTGTGGAGTTTTAATATCTCACTCAAATTATCCCCTGTTTTAAACTGCAAATCATTCTTATTTATTGGTAGAACCTTTTCAAAAGCCTCTGTTTTTGTAACTAACGAAACTGAATTTTCTTGATAATCTAATTTGCTCACTGTAATGGAATAAGGACTATTTGGTTTCAAATCTTTGAAAATGAAGTTTCCATTTGAATCTGAATCAATAGAAGCAACAAGAACTTTTTTATTGTCAAATAAATTTAAAAGAGCATTAGTTATAACTTCCTTATTTTCTTCATCCACAACAGTTCCTTTTATAGCAATTAGAACAATCTTTTTAATCGACAAATCAAACGAATAAATATCATCAACGCTTTTTCCTCCGGGTTTATTACTTGTGTAATATCCGTAGGTCATATCATTGCTAAAAATCATCATATGGACTATTAATGGCTTCTCCTAAGCTAATTACTGGTGCATTTGTATCTGATAAATCAATAGAATATAAATCGAATCCCCTTTTTCCTGAACGCCCGTCGGATGCGAAAATCAGGGTGTTGTTTTCTGTAATAAATGGATAGGATCTCTGTATTAATTTTGGTACCTAAAATTTTCTACTTGACCTCTTTACTATCTATAATAGATTTCAAATAATCGCTTGGTGTAATTCCAGTTTCTTCTTTAAAAGCATTATAAAAACTAGACCGAGAACTAAATCCAGCCAATTGTGCTATCCCGTCGATTGTAATATTAGAATGAACTGATTCTTGAAGTAAAACCTTTGTTTGTTCAACTCTTAATTCTGTTTTTAATTTAGAAAATTTTGTATTAAATATTGAATTGATACAATATAAAATGTGATTTTGAGGAACATTCATTCTTAATGATATTTGGGCAATTGAAAAATCAGGATTTAAATAAGGCTTTTCATTGTCAAAATAGTCTTGAATCTTTTCCGATAATTTTAAAAATGGATTTTCCTCAAGTTCAGATTGTGGGGTAAATTTAACGTCTGATTTTAGCGAATTACTATTTAACTTTTTGCGCGCTATTTTTGACTTTAACATTGAGTTATTTGGCAATCCATACAAAATCTCTGGAAAAAAAAGTACTCCGAAAGCTAAAAAAATAAATGAAATCCCAGTGGAGCTATTTATTATAATTACGATATTGCTAAGTAGACTTTCTTCGAAATATAGAAAATAATAACATAAAAAAACAAAATTAATTATCAATAATGAAACAAGCGTTAATAATAGACTCAACCAACGAGTGATTATTATATATTGTTTTCGAGGGGTGTTTTGAAATTTGTTTTTCTTTTTCATGAATTTTCTTAAAAGAATAAAAGAATAAATAACGTAAAAAGATAGCAATAACAATCTAAGTGTAAAATTAAATTCTGAATCAAAAAACATATTGACTCTAATTTTCTTAACATTATCTATGTTACTAATTATCATTTCCGCAACATATTCTTTATAACTAAAGGAAGAAAAACAATAAGGTAAAACACTAATCAAATGAATTACTGCAGGGATGAAATGGAGGGCATCTTTACGTTTTAGTCCTTGTCGATCTTTAAGCGTTCCCCTTACATAAAAATATAAAAAAGGACCTGCAAGTAAAAAGAACGGGGAAAAATGATTATAAAAAAAGGCAAGCCAAAAAACGGATTTTCCATATACTGCAAAATAATGCACTAGCCCGTATATAGCAATTAGGCTAAAATAAAGCCCAATAAAAACTGCGTTGTTATTTAATTTCCAATTGTAAACAATTAAAATAAGCGCTAGTAATACGAGAAGCAAAGAAATATATAGTAACATTTGAGGGAAAAATTAATTATACAATATTAGCTAATTTTTTAAATTAAAACAAAAGTTTGTCCATAAAAATTAAAAACTGGACAATCCAATGATAAAAAATAATAGCAAATAATATCAGTAAATTAATTTTGTAAAAATTTCACAAAGCTATTATCACCGCAACTTAAAATCCCATTATTGTAAAATCATCAACACCCTTTTTTGATTGTTGATTTTTTACATTTTATATTAATTCTAATGAGGTTTAAAAATTAGTTATGTCATTTTATGAAATTTAAACATACATAGCCTCAATCAGTCCTAATAAATTAATAAAAATGAAAATCAGTAAAACATTAATAATCTTTTTATTCAGCACAATCGCAACAGCGCAAGATTTAACCATTTCTACTTCTGGCGGTGATGTTGGCCCTATTTCAGGTACTAACTGGGGCATTTCCGATAACGTCTTGTACGTTGGTAGTTCGGGATCTGCGTCCATCAATGCAAGTGTAATTACAAATCACCTTCAGAACACGGGTGACTTAACGATAAATCTACCCGGGCAACTTAATGTTGCGCGCAACATAAATATCAACAGTACTATTGCCTATTCTGGCTCCAGTGCAAGAACACTAACATTTCAAAGCGGGAATGATATCGTTTTTGCGAATGCTGTCGGAATTACTTCTGCAACTGCGAGTTTAAATATTGTTCTCCGATCTGCTACAACTACTTTTACACCTAATAACGGCTTAGTTAAAATGGACAGTATAAATATAAATACCAAAGGTGGGCATTTGTGGGTTGGCGGTGGCGCTTCCACTACCACATGGAATGGTCTGAATGTTGGTAATAGTATTGCAAGAACTTATCTAGATGATAATGCTGGAATTTCTTTAGTTGGATCGACAATCGCTTCAGGAGGTGGTAAAATATTCATGTTTGCACAATCTTGGAACACAGGTGATGATGACGGGGTGAATTATGGAATCAACTTTGAGAATTCCGTTATGTCTTCTGGAATTGGAACTATTTATCTTGCAGGTGGAGTCTATGGTCGATATAATAATGGAATTGGAATGCGTGTCTATGGTACCTCTGCTACCTCTATAACCTCTACCACAGGTGAAATTACCATTTACGGCTATGGAACGGACGCAATAACTAACGGGAATTCATGGAGAGTTGCAACTCAGATTCAAGGATCTGCGCAAATCAAATCAGTATCTGGAAATATTACGGTAACAGGAGATGCTGCTTTTACTGCAACAGTTAATGACAAAGAAGGATTGAATATTACAGATGGGGCATCTATCTGTTCGCAAACTGGAAACATTACTTTAAGGGGAACCAATACTCTAGAATCTTCTGGACAGTACAGCAATTCCATTCGTTTTGCGGCAGCTAATGCAGCCAACTCCATTCGTATTGGTTATGATGGCGCCAATGCCTATTCAGGAAATATATCGATTGAAGGAAATTCTATTTATCAACGAAGCACCCATGCAGGAGCCGGTTCAATTGCCGTGCAAACTACGGGTACACTTACTATTCAACCAACAGGAACTGCTTTTACCTACATGCGTGCAGGTAATGATGGTGCTGGAGGCAGTTTAACTTTTGACGATGACTGGAATTTTGGAACGAACTTGGGTGGTTTTGTATATGGGAAGTCCACGAATACAAAGGCATTAACCTACAGCAATGCCTTGACTACAAATGGACCTATAACAATGTATGCAGGAACCCTTACGCAGAATGGTGCGGTTTCCTCAGGTGGTGCGATTACTTTTAATTGTTCTGATTTTGCTTTGGGTGATGGGAAAAATCTATCCACGAGTACAGCTTCTGATATTACTATTAATGCCAATGGTTATTTTGACACTTCAGGCTCAACTCGACGCACCATAAGCAGTGCTAACGGTAATATCATAATCCACGCCGACAAGGACGCCAACGGATCGGGCATGATAAGTATCGATTATCTTACTTTCAACCCAGGTTCTGGTGCCACAATAATAAGAGGTGAAACAGTAAACTTTTTTACGGGAAGTGTAAATGGTCCTTATATCAACGGAACAGGTGCGTTTACTTTTCAGTCGAGCGACGCTTCCTTTGGTTCAGCTATTAATACCTCATGGTTTGAAATAGATCAGGATAACAATGGCATTGGTGGAATTACCATTGGGAAAGCTGGTAGTATTGCCGAAATTTATCAGGATAGAGCCATTTCTACTACAGGACCTGTAAACATGTATGGAAATAACATTGCCATTAGCGCAGCTTTAACTGCAACCAACAGCGACCTTAGCCTCTATGCAAATACCGCCGTAACGCAAACATCACCAATAATAGCGGCCGGATTGTCGCTCAACGGTACAGGTACTTTCACGCTGACCAATACCTCCAACAATTTTACCACTATAGCGGGAGGTGCAGTAGGAAGTTTACTTGGTGCCACACAAATCATAGATGTTTCGGGTGGATTAACCATCGGCACCGTAGGAAGTACTTCAGGCTTAACGGGTTCTAACACCATTCGTGTAGAGACCTTGGCCGGAAACCTTACTTTGGCTGGAAGTATTAGCACTACTAGCACATCGACAGATGCCGTGATTTTAACTGCGGCCAAGAGTACCGCAATCGGAGTTGGAACCGGTGGTGATATCATTATTTCAGGAGAACCTACTATCACAATGGGATCAGGAGGTATAGGTAAGTTATTTAGTGGATTAGAATCAACAAGTAGCGGACTTACAACGTTGGCTGGAGGTAGCTCAAATGTTCGTTATAATTATGATGAAACAACCTCAACGTTTTCACCCGTTTTAAGTGCAAATAACAGATATGCCATCTACCGCACAAGTGCTGGAGTAGGCGCGCTTACAATTGTGTCATCGAATGGAGATGCAATCAATTCAACCTGGACCTATGAAAATGGAATTATTAACACCATTTCCGGTACTGTAAATATTCTATCGAGCGTCATAGAAAACTATTTGGCAACTGGTCCACTAACAATTAATGCAGGGAATACAACGGTTAGTTCTGCCATTACAAGCACATCAACCAATGCTTTAGTATTAAATGCGAACAGTACGTTAAGTAATACGCAGCCAACTACAACTGTAAATGCTGCAATTACCAACGGAGGTTCAATCACGATGTACGGAGGACTGATCACACTGAACAGCAACCTGACCACTACTGCTTCCGGGGGAGCCATACTCGTCAAGGCTACGGATCAGGTCAATACGGCTGACAGCAGGACCTTCACCACCAACAACGGCGACTTTATCCTTTGGTGTGACAGCGATAATTCAAGCGGAGGGCGCGTCTGGCTGGGAAATAATAACGTGATCAATACCGCCAATGGCAGCACCAGCAGTGGTTTGTCGGGTGGTGGAAAAATAGTACTGGCCGGGGGCCTGGACAATGGAGCAAATGGCGGAACGGCGAGTGACGGTATCCCGGATGGATTTGCTTCCAATGCCAGCAGCATCGGTCTTTACTTGGGTAATACAGCTTCGAACTATACCCAAATGTATTCAGGTGGTGGTGATATCCTTGTGAGGGGTGCATCCACTCTTGTTTCTTCCAGCGTTCAAGGATTAGGGGTCTATTCTGATGGTCGATGGCTCGCCAATTCGGGCAAGGGTTCCATTACCATTCATGGCACTTCGGCCTGGTATTATGGAATCAATTTTTCCTCCCCTGTGACCAATACCACTTCAGGAGATAAACATCTGCAATTGATTTCTGATAAAGGTTACGGGACGGCTATTTCTATTACAGGAACGGGCAGTAACCATGAAGGTGTAGTCTTTAATTATCAAAACCCCAAGGAAGTGCTCGCTACTGGGGGTGGGGCGATTGTAATCAATGGTACCGCGGGTATTTATGGCCCCGGCGTTTTTCTTCAGAACACGGATATCCTGGCTACTTCCGGAGACATCACGGTCAATGGCAGTGGAAGTGGGACGGCCGGCATACGTGTTACGTCATATGGAGCCCGCTTTGGCAGCCGCGCCGGTACGGACATTACGAGCAGTACTTCCAACATCCGGTGGTCGGTCAATTCCATGACTTTGGACGGACTCACATCGGGTTTCACCAATAATTTCAACACCACCGGCACCGCTACGATCGAACCATCAGGAACAAGTTTTGCCTCTGCGGTTACCGTCCCGATCTCCAATTTTACGATCGCCAGCACGGTATCGGGACTGACCATCGGTAAGACAACCAATACCGCGAATGTGACGGTCAGCGGGGCCATCAGCCTTTCTGCGCCTATCGCCATTTATGGCGGAACGGTAGCTATCAATGCGGCCTTGACCGCCACTGGTTCTTCGCTCACCCTGGGTGCCAGCACGGCCCTTAGCCAGTCAGCCGCCATCACGTCTGGCAGTCTATTGCTTGCGGGTGCGGGTACCTTCACGCTGACCAATACCTCCAACAATTTTACCACTATAGCGGGAGGTGCAGTAGGAAGTTTACTTGGTGCCACACAAATCATAGATGTTTCGGGTGGATTAACCATCGGCACGGTAGGGAGTAATACCGGGCTAACGGGTTCAAGTACCATTCGTGTGGAAACCTTGGCCGGAGATCTTACGTTGGCTGGAAGTATTAGCACTACTAGCACATCGACAGATGCCGTGATTTTAACTGCGGCCAAGAGTACCGCAATCGGAGTTGGAACCGGTGGTGATATCATTATTTCAGGAGTACCTACTATCACAATGG
Organism: Flavobacterium sp.; assembly: GCA_044237565.1. Lineage (GTDB taxonomy): Bacteria > Bacteroidota > Bacteroidia > Flavobacteriales > Flavobacteriaceae > Flavobacterium. The sequence goes on along the minus strand of JBIIFA010000014.1, from coordinate 11,620 downwards.
GATCAGGAGGTATTGGTAAGTTATTTAGTGGATTAGAATCAACAAGCAGCGGACTTACCACTTTGGCTGGAGGTAGCTCAAATGTTCGTTATAATTATGATGAAACAACCTCAACTTTTTCACCCGTTTTAAGTGCAAATAATAAACATGCCATCTACCGCACAAATGCGGGAGTAGGCGAGCTTACAATTGTATCATCGAATGGCGATGCCATCAATTCAACATGGACTTACACCAATGGAGTTATTTCAACTATAGCTACACCTGTAAATATTTTAGCTAGTGTGGTAGAAAGTTACTTGTCATCAGGTCCTCTAACAATTAATGCAGGGAATACAACGGTTAATTCTGCCATTTCAAGCGCATCCTCAAATGCTTTAGTATTCAATGCAAATAGTACGTTAACTAATACGACCCCAACTACAACTGTAAATGCCGCAATTACCAACGCAGGCTCAATTACAATTAATACGGGAACGTTTAATGTTGCTCAGAACATAACTACTACATCAACCGCGGCCATCACAATTTCGGCCACAAACCAAATTTCTACCAGTACCGACACCAGAAGGATAATAAGCACTCAAGGCGGAAACATTACTTTGAATGCAGATAATGATGCCAATGGCATTGGCTGGCTGGATATAGATGATTTAACCCTCAATCCTGGAACAGGTAATCTTATTGTTAGAGGAGAGACATTTAATGTTAATGGAACCGAATCTCGCAAACCATATATCAACGGAACAGGAAGTTTTACCTTTGAACCTAATGATGCTTCTTTTGGACAATCTATGTATACGTCGTGGTTCGTTATTGACCAAGATAATAATGGGATTAGCGGGTTAAACTTTGGCAAATCTGGAAATGCAGTTGACGTCTATCTTAATACTGCATTAACTGTGGTTGGTCCTATCAGTGCCTATGGCAACTATGTCGGATTTACTGGCAATATGACCAGTTCTGCAAACGGAGATATTTTTATCAAAAGTCTTAGCAACGGAAATCCATCAGTGTCTATTGGTAGTGGCATAACCATTAACAAATCGGCTGGCACTGGCACGCTTACGTTTCAAGCGAATGGTCGTGTTACGAATAATGGAACCCTAAGTGCAACAGGTACAGGCCGTTTAAACGTGGTCATGTGGTCTGATTTTGACAACACCAACAACGACGGTGGGGTTTCTCAAATGGGAACAATAAGTACCAACAACGGACACGTTTGGATGGGTGGTTCAAGTTCCAACGGAGGGTCTTATATATGGAATGACTTGACAGTAGGAGATGGACCTTCTATCGGAACTTCCGGATACAATTGTAATGCCTTGGATTTTTGGGGTCCAATTACTACAGGTGGAGGTGATGTTTTGCTTTGGGCAAACTCACCCGGATGTGGACCCGCATCCGTTAGTTTAAGTGCATATTTATCCCCATTCATAAACTCGGGTTCAGGGGATATTACATTGATTGCACCTTATACTTCGGGTGCAATTGAATTAACTTCTACCGGAGTTATTTCTTTAGTACCTCATGCAGGAAGTTATGCGAGTGCTTTGAACCTTGGAGGTACTTTAACCTCAGGTAATTTTGCCTTTAATACAAGTCATTACAATGGGCTAAAAATAAATAGTTTGGCCAATAGTGGGTTGGTAATAGGTAATTATTCGGGTCACATGAGTGGCGTTACTGCAGTTACACAAGGAAATACCTCAACTGTGACTGCTTCTTCAGCACTTTCTACAAAATCGTTAGAAATTTATGGTGGCGAAATAGCACTAAATGAAAATCTTAACACAACTACTGGTACTTCTTCTGGAAATGTTTTAATAAAAGGCTCTGGAGATGTGATATTGGCTGCAAGCAAAAGCATTACAACAAGCGGAGCTCCAGTTATTTTGTGGGCCAATAGTGATAATGGAGCAACTAATGGAAGTATAGCCTTGCGAAATGGATCTTCTGTTGTTACCGGAAGCAGTACAGTTGCAGGCGGACACATTTGGATTGGTGGTGGTAGCATCGGAACAACATGGAACGGTTTGGCTGTAGGTTCCGGGCACGCTGTGCCGGGAACTCAATTTATCCCTTCTGACTCAGGAGGTTATTACCAACCGATAGGTATCTATTTAGAACGAAATTCAATATCCTCTTTTGGAGGTAATATCAAAATTGCAGGTGATGGAGCAGCTTCGGGGGTGGGTATTGTTACTTATGGAAATACTGTTGCTGTTAATGCCGGAAGTGGTAGGATTGATATTGATGGTCAAGTTACAAGTACTGCAACAGGAAATCGTCAAGGAATCTTATTTGGTTTGCATGATAAATATATTGTTTCAACAGTCAATATTTTATCCTCTGCCAGTTCAGGAGATGCTATAACCATAAATGGCGTTGGAAGAGGAATTGATGATGCTATTGGATTAAGTGGCACTTTAAACATCACTTCTTCTGGAGGTGGAAATATCGTCATGAACGGAAATGCCTTAGGTACAGGCAGAAGTATTGTTGCAGGAAATTTTTACCATGGAATTCTTAATATTTTTGCAAACTCAGGTAACATTCGTTTGAATGGAAATACAAAGGCAGTTCAAGTAGCTACTGCTGCAGATCCAACTGGTTTAACCTCCGGACCATCTAAAATTAACATTGGGCAAGGAGGAAGCATCACAAGCTCAACAAGCGATGTATTTATTACTGCTGATAATATTGCACTAGCTGATTCAGGAATTGCTGTTAACTCAACAGGAAAAGTTACTGTTGAATCGTCTAGCAGTAGTTTTGCGAGTGCCTTAACTTTCCCAATTTCTAATTTGAGTTTGGCCAATACTGTAAGTGGTTTAACTCTGGGTAAAGCTACAAACACACAAAATATAACCTTTGGCGGAGTAACAACCATCGCTGGCCCAATTACCGCTTATGGTGGAACGATTGCCTTAGATGCAAATTTAACCACAACCAACAATGGCGACATCTCTTTATATACTGATAATGCGCTTGGCGGATTAACTACTACGGCACGTACTATTACTGCAGCGGGTTCGTTCAATTATATACCAAGAAGCGATTTCTTTAGTGCTCCAGTATCGTATCCAATAAATAACTTAACCCTAGCTAGCTCGGGCCTTTTAATTGGAAAATCTACCAATACAGCCAATATTACTTTTGCAAATACAACGACTGTAGCTGGACCAATAACAGCTTATGGGGGAACGATTACCTTAAATGCTAACTTAACAACTACCAACAATGGTGCTATTTCATTGTATTCAGATAACGCTCTAGGTGGTTTAAGCACAGCAAGAACTTTAACCGCTGCAGGCGCGTTTAAATACATTCCAAGAGTAACAACTTTTACAGATCATGTGACGTATCCAATTGCTAATTTAACAGCAACAAGTACTGGGTTGACCATTGGAAAAACCACGAATGATAAAAACATTACCATCACTCAAGACGTGACTGGTCCTTTTGGCATTGAACTTTATGGAAATAATGTAAATATCAATTCCAATTTAACGACTACTGGAATAAATGCAATTATGTACTTAAAAGGAAATACCACCATTGCAGCGGGTAAGTCTATTACTTCTGGGGGTAACTTTACCCACGATGGAACTATGACTTTTAAATCAACAGCAACAGGTACCGCAGCTTTTGGGACTTTAGGCGGAACATTTACCACAGTTAGCGGTGCTTCTACAGTGGAACGCTACATTCCAGCCAAAAGAGCGTATCGTTTTATAAGTCCGAGTGTAACTACAACCACATCAATCAGAGACAACTGGCAAGAAAATGGAGGTACTGATGGAGGATTAGGGACTCATATAACAGGGTTAAATGGAAGTGCAAATGGATTTGATTCTACCACTACCAACAACCCATCATTATATACAATAAATCATACTACTGGAGCTTGGACCGCTGTTGTAAATACTAATGTAAATACATTATCAGCAGGAACAGCCTATCGTTTAATGGTTCGAGGCGATAGATTAACCGATTTAACAACGAATACGCCAACAACAAGTGCTACCACTTTAAGAGCAACTGGTGCACTTTATACAGGAAATCATCCTCCGACGTTAAACCAAGCATCTGAAGGATATAGTTTTGTTGGAAATCCATATCAAGCGCCCGTTGATATTAAAGCAGTTTTAGCTGCATCCACCAATATGAATACTGGTGTCGTTTATTATTGGGATCCAACATTGAATGACAGAGGCGCTTACATTACTCGTAATTTAGCCTCAAATCAAAATAGTCCGTCTTCTAATTTCAATCAATACTTACAGCCAGGACAAGCAGTCTTCGTTAAGAAAGCTGCTACAGCTAGTCTAGCAAGTATGCTATTTACTGAAAGTAACAAGTCAGTAACCAATTCAGCTGCAGGTGTTTTTAGAACGACAACAGAATTTGGTACTCTTCGAACTAATTTGCGCGCTTCAATTAATAACCAATGGACAACAATTGAAGGAGCTTTAGCTGTTTTCAGCCCAATGTATAGTTGGGAGATAACCCAAGACGATGCAAACAAATTTTCCAATCTAGATGAGGAAGTGAGTTTTATGCAAAACAGCACTTCGTTAGCTATTGCTTGTCAGCCAAACCCGAGTGCAACAAATGAACTTCCGATACGACTAAACACTACACGACATACAAACTACCAATGGCAATTTGAGTTGGGAAATTACTCGGGACCAACACCTTATTTATTCGATACTCAAAACAATACCTATACTCAAATAGAGAATAATACAATTGTTCCATTTACAGTAAACGGACAAGAACTAACGCGCTTTAAAATTGTATTCCAAAACGGAACACTAAGCACTCCTGATTTTAGCAATCAAATAGTATTGTATCCAAATCCTGGAGCATCAGGCGCATCAAGTTTCAATATTGAAGGAATAACAGACGCACAGGTTTCTTTGTTTACACTCTTAGGTCAAAACATTCCTGTGAGAATAGCAACAATCGGTAAAGGAATGGAAGTAATTTCAAAAACAAGTTTGAGTAAAGGGGTGTATTTAGTTTGTGTAACTAAAGACGGTAAAACATCACATGTGAAATGGATTGTAGAATAAAACAACAAGAAATTATGAAATCAAATTTTATGAAACGGGCACATAAATATTTACTATTAAATTTATTATTGTTAAACCAATTTTTGCAAGCACAACCACCAGCATTTGGCGATGATGGTGATAATGTGCAAGATGTTCAGGTAGCTTCAATAGACGATTTTATTATTCTAATGTTACTCGTTGGAGTTATTGGAAGCTTCTATTTGTTAAGAAAAAAAGAAGCAGCAAAGTAGAGTTGTATTTGTTTTTAAGAGTAGTCTTTCCAGCTGAAATTTCCAATAATTTGCTTGCGAATTTTCATATGTTTTTAGATTTTTTATGCATAAAAAAAACCCCTAAATTACTTTAGAGGTTATTGGTACGTCTGTGGGCGATATTGATTTAACTTCAAACCAAATGTTAGATTTTCTAGAATTTTTTATTGAGGAGATGGAAATCATTATTTCAAGCGTTTAATACTATATTTATAGGAGTAGTTTAAAATTTAATAATATTTGTTTATGTTTGTCGATAAATAAGAAATTAATTATGACTGAAGTTATTTTTCTTGGCGCAGTTTTTTGTGCTTTAATATCAGCTTATTTACTCTTGTATAATAAAACCCCCTTTCATATATTTTCTAATACTACACTTGCCTGGTTTCTAATATTTTCAAGTTATTGCATATCAGGATATTTGCTTATTGATTCGGGTTGGATTTTAAAAGTGCCTTTTCTATATAAAACTTCTGCACCAATTAATTTTTTACTTCCACCATTAGCCTATTTTTATGTCTACTCCGTTTTGCATAATAAAAATAGCTTTAGGAAAAGAGATTTTTTGCATCTGCTTCCATTCATTATTTTTTTAATTAGCTATATTCCATTTTATTTAATAGCCTTTGAGGATAAGGAAGTAATTGTTAAAAAATTATTTAATTTGGGTTTACTTGGTCAAAATAACGATGGTTTGATTCCAGAATATATTCAGTTTTTAGTTCGTGAAACCCAATCCTTGGTGTATCTTTTCTTTCAATGGCATTTGCTAATAAATTTTAAAAAGACTAATTTGATAGCTAATTATGAAGTTCAAACGAAACAGATTTTAAATTGGTTAAGGGATTTTACTATTTCAATTACTATTTCTGCAATTAGTTTTGTCTTTTTTGTTGTTCTAATGCAAATGGATAGTGACAGTTTAATAAATACTATTTTTTCTAATATATCGAGTTTAATGTTTGCAATTAGTTTTTTTATTATCACTAGTTATCTATTATTTAGGCCAAGTGTGTTGTACGGTTTTCCATTTGTTAATTATCAAGAAAAAAAACTTAACCAAAAAGAAGTTAACTTAAATGGTTATGAAAGCGAAATAATACGAATTACAAATTACTTTAAAGATAAAAAACCATATATAAAAAATAATCTTAGTATTAATGAAGTTGCTATGGCGATTGAAATTCCTGCTCGGGATGTTTCATTTATAATAAACAATCATTTTCAGCAACGTTTTTCAGATTTTGTTAATATGCATCGTATCCGACACTTTATTAATGAAGTTGAAAATGGAAACTTGAATAAATTTACAATTGAATTTATCGCAAAAGCATCTGGATTTTCATCGATTACCACTTTTAATCGAGCATTTAAAAAAGTATACACAATTTCTCCTTCAGAGTATCTTCAACAATTAAATATATCTTCATAATCTTTAACAGGCCTAAATTATAGTCAAATTCAGAACATGACTAGGTTTTTGTTTGATTTTTATCTTATAATTTAATTTCAGTTATAATTTTGAATTTTGTAAAACAATCAGAATTTAATCGTTTAAATTGAATTTATTACAAGTAAAAAAACAATCGAATTATCGAAGTACAAAGAAAATAGTATCGGCTTCTTTGATTAGATTTTTATTTTGATTCTAACAAATTGAGAAAATTGACTTAAAGAAGTTTGGGTTATTAGAAAGTATGAATATAATTTTATAATTTTTTTTGCTTAAATTTGTTAAAATTGTATTGTAATTATTAATATATACAAGATTTAAATATAAATCCAAAATCAAGTTACAGCTGTAAAATATTTATTCCCTCATGAAAAAAGCCAACAAATTATTGCTGATAGTATTGCTTTTAACTTTATCAGCAAGTATTTTTGGTCGACCAATTGATTTTGTAAGGTTAAATAATTCTGCGAAGTGTACCTCCAATTTTAGAATTTCTAAACCTATTAACCCTTTTGGTAAAATAGGATTTCAAAAAGCATACTCGGCATATAATTTTGTTATAGAATTACCTTTTTTTGAAAAAATAATAAAGGAAAGTCGAAGATGTTCAAATAAAAATGACATTGTTTCATTGCCTCTTTTAGGTACTATTCAATCAAATGTAACCTCAGTTTGTTTGAATGGGACAAGCCCAACAATTACATTTACTGGAATAAACGGAATTGCTCCCTACTCATTTGTTTATAAAATTAATAATGGAGCTGATATAACTTGTCAAAGTACTGGAAGTAGTGATACCACTACAATTACTTTGCCTACATCAACTTCAGGTGTGTTTGTTTACCAATTGATAAGTGTAACAGACTCTTCAATACCAGCTTTAACGCAACCACAAAATGGTAATGTAGCAATAAGTGTTAATCAATTACCTACAATTTCTGGAGTTTTGAGTACTTGTGTTGGCTCAACTTCAAGTCTAATTTCAAACTCCCCAGCAACAACATCACCATGGGTTTCTTCAAATATATCTGTTGCAACAATAGATAGTTCTGGTTTGGTAGAAGCAATTTCATCTGGTACAACAACAATAACTTTTACAGATAGTAATGGCTGTCAGGAAAGTGGTACGACATTTACGGTCAATGCATTGCCTTCTATTATAGGAAATGATAATGTTTGTGTTGGATTTACATCTCAATTAGTAGGTTCTAATGGCGCAAGTATTGTTTCGCCTTGGGTTTCATCAAATACTTCCATTGCTACAATTAGTAACAGTGGTTTAGTTATGGGTGTTTCCTCTGGTTCAACAACAATTACCTACACGGATTCAAACAGTTGTACAAAAAACCTAGCAAATTTTACTGTAAATGCATTACCTTCTGTTTCTGGAACATTGAGTACTTGTATAGGATCAACTTCACAATTATTTGGATCAGGTTCTCCGTTGACATCATCATTGGCTTGGGTTTCATCTAATACAGCAATAGCAACTGTTGATAGTAATGGTTTAGTAACAGGAGTAAGTCAGGGGAATGTAATAATTTCATATACTGATAGTAATGGATGTACAAATAGTAATACTACTTTTACAGTTTATGGTTTTCCAACTATCAGTGGAAATTTAACAACATGTTTGAATGCTTCATCCCCAACTAGTTTAAATGGATCAGGAACTAAAGCGGCCTCATTTCCTTGGATTTCGTCTAATCCTTCAGTTGCAACAATTAACAATAATGGTTTTGTTACCCCTATATCTGCAGGTACAACTACAATAACTTATACCAATAATCGTGGCTGTCAAGAACAAGTTGTTTTTACTGTTAATCCATTGCCAGAAATTGATTATAGTTATATTAATAATCAATGTTCTGGTTCTACAGTTCAATTTACCCCATCAAACACAGGTTTTTCAAGTTATTCATGGAATTTCAATGATTCTTCAACCTCAAATTTAACTAGTCCCACTCACCAATTTAATGTTACTAATTCTGGCAGTGCATCCCAGACTTTCAACGTAAGTTTAACAATAAGCAATAGTTCAACAGGTTGTTCTAATACTGTTTATCATAATGTTGTAATTAACAACGTGCCAGATTCTTCGATATCAACAAGTTCGGTCTATGGCTTTGATTCAATAAAAAATATTTTTTTAAATTGTGAAGCAACAATTTCAAGTCCCAACTATATTTTTACAGCAGAAAATACTAGCACAACTAGTAGTATTAATACAAGTTATACTATTAATTGGGGTGATTCTAGTCCAACTCAGAATATCAATTCATTTACAACACCAATCACTCATACCTTTACTTCTTTAGGATTGTTTACTATTACCTTAAATACTTACAATTCGAATACTGGTTGTTCTTCAACGAAGACCTATTCTTTTTTTAATGGAAATACACCTGCTGGAAATTTGGGGAATGCTGGTAATACTAACGATTGCGTTCCTTTTACACTAACTTGGCCAGTTCAAAATATTCAAAGTAATCCTAATGGAACCCAATATGAAATTGATTTTGGAGATGGTTCCATTGCATTATATGATAGTACAAACCTGCCCACTTCTATTTCACATGAATATTTAACTTCATCATGCTCTGCAACAAGTAATAAATTTTTTGTAAAATTCAAGGCAATAAATCCTTGTGATTCTAGTGAGACTACAAGTCAGGTTACCGCTACTTTAAAACCTACAGCGAAATATAAAATTAATGGAGATAGCGATTCTTTAAACCCTACTGCATGTTTAAATAGTGAAGTAGTTTTTGAAAATAATTCTGTTGGTAGCTACGTTTTAGGTTCTACTAATTGTAGTACAACATTTAATAAAACATGGACCATAACCCCAAATACTGGTTGGACATTAACTACTGGCGTCCTAAATGGAACTGATATAATAAAAGTTGTTTTTAATACTGTTGGAACTTATTCAATAAGATTGAATATCAGAAAACCTGGGGCTTCAGCGACAAGATGTACCGATGATACTATAGAAAGAATGTTGTGCATTGAAGCTATTTCAATTGCACCTCAATTTTCAATTAATTCACTTGAAGGATGCACGCCATTAGCAATTACAACAAACAATTCTACTAATTCATCCGCTTTTTGTACAACGCCAAATTATTTATGGGAGGTTACCTATTCTGCAGGTTACTGCGGTAGTGGCACTCCAAATTGGAGTTTTACAAATGGAACGAATCAAAATTCTGCAAGTCCTACCTTTAGTTTTGTCACGCCTGGTACCTATATTTTATCATTAAAAGCTACGAATGCTTGCGGAACTCAGACCACAACCAAGACCATAATTGTAAAACAACCCCCGACAGTTGTAATTAGTCCAATTCCTAATTTTTGTATTACTTCTTCTATGACACCAATAGCTACAATTGGTGCTTGTACTACAAATCCGAGTTCATTGAGTTATGCTTGGGATTTTTCTGGTGGCACACCTTCCTCTTCAACTAGTGCATTAGCACCATCAATTTCCTATACCAATCCTGGGAACTATTCTTTTTCGTTAACAGTCACCAATGATTGTGGAGCTAAAACTACAACTAGTAATACATTTGTTATTAATCCTTTAGGGCAAGTCGATCAACCTGTTTCTCAAAAACTATGTAATGGTTCTACATCAACTGCAGTAGTGTTTTCAACAACAAATAGTGCCGGAACAACAACCTATTCTTGGACAAATAGTGCTACTTCTATAGGACTATCAGCTACTGGTACGGGTAATATTCCTTCGTTTACAGCGACCAACATTACATCAGCTCCAGTAGTAGCCTCTATCACCGTTACACCAACATATACATTTGGAGGAATTAGTTGTGCAGGCCCAACAAAAACGTTTACAATTACAGTATATCCAACAGCTCAGGTTAACGCAGTTAGTAGCCAAATTAAATGTAAAGGACAATCTACATCAGCTATTGTATTTAGTACTACAAATACTATAGGTTCAACGAGTTATAGTTGGACAAATACAGCTACATCTATTGGACTTCCTGCATCTGGAACTGGCGATATTGGATCATTCGTTACTGCTAATACTACAACATTACCCATAATTGCAACTATTTCTGTAACACCAACATTTACGTATAATGGCTATAGTTGTTCTGGATCAATTATTACTTTTACAATTACAGTCAATCCATTAGGTCAAGTTAATTCAGTTTCCAATCAAGTGGTTTGTATTGGATCGTCAACTTCGGCAATTAATTTTAATTCTAATAATACTGTTGGTACTACAGCATATAGTTGGATTAATTCGGCATCCTCTATTGGTTTAGCTTCGTCTGGAGTTGGTAATATTGCTTCTTTCGTTACAACTAATACTACTTCAACCCCTATTATTGCAATTATTACAACAACTCCTACTTTTACCTATTCAGGTGTTGGTTGTGCTGGGACAAATTCAATTTTTACGATTCAAGTGAATCCAAAGCCAGTTATTCCAGTTCAAACAGCTACTATTTGTAGTGGAACTGCATTTACCACGACACCTGTAAATGCGAGTCCAACCACAGCTACGATAGTTCCATCAGGAACGACTTATACATGGACAGTTGCGCTAAATGCTAACGTAACGGGAGAGAGTAATCAGGCAACTGCCCAAAGCAGTATCAGTCAAACTTTAACTAACACTACTAATACGGTTCAAACCGTAGTTTATACGGTAACCCCCTCGTTTAATGGATGTCCGGGAGCTACTTTTACGGTCACTGTAACGGTTAATCCAAAGCCTTATGTAAGTTCTCAAACCGCAGCTGCTTGTAGTGGAAGTGGTTTTACGGTAAGTCCAGTTAATGCAACGACAAGTAATA
>JBIIFA010000098.1:0-6933 GCA_044237565.1 Flavobacterium sp. | reverse complement strand
TTGTATTTTCCTATTTGAATCATTGTGCTACATTTCTAGAGGGCAAAGGTACAAAAATGAATGTTGGCTTGCAGGAATAAATGATTAGATTTCAAGTTATTGGTTTAAAACAGCTATTAGATTAGGCGACTTACTATTTTCTGACAATAAAAGCAAAAATTCCAAATACCATTTAATTAGAAGTTTTAGTATTTATTTTCATTCTTACTGCCCTAACTTTGTCAATAGTTTCATTTTTCAAATAGTAAGGTATCGCAACTTTGTAAGTTTTTTTGTTGTTTAACTCAAGACATAACTCGTATTTTTTCATGTATTTTATTTGAAATATTACAATCACAATTGAGAGCACTAGAATGCCGTAAGCAACGTTTAAAACCAAAAAAAAGTAACACAATAAATTTATGATTGCAATAACAGCAAAAATAAATGTGAACTTATAAACTGGGCTTTTGATAGATTTAATATACATTTTATCTAAATCTGAAATGCTATACCGCAACGTTTTCCCGAAAACCAATTGGATTTGCAGAAAGTCATCTTTTAAAGTTATACCACTTACAATTTTCGCAATCATTTGCATTTAACAATTAATATATGAAAACAAAATTATTATTATTATTTTGTATATTTAGCCCATAATATTCCCATAATTATATCGAATGAAACTAGAAGAAGTTAAAATGCTCAAAATGAGCTTAGAAAAGCAGTTTGGGAAACCAATAAAAAAAGAGCAGGATTTACATTTTTTAAAACAAGACATTAAAGATACTATTGATATAGAAATTGGAATTAACACCCTTAGACGATTTTTTGGTTTTATGCCATTTAAGTTCCCTAGAGATACAACCATCGAAAAACTAGTACACTATTTAGGATTCAAAAACAGTTCTGTTTTCCTAAATAACACCAATACAAATAAATCCTGGGATTATTGGTTCAGAAACAATACCATTCTATTATCAGGCACTGTTACTCCAAACGATATTCAATGGCTGCTCTCTACCAAAAACCGTGAGGATTATTTTATTTATTTGAGTTCAATACTAAAAGAATTCCTTTCTAAAAAAAACATTAATGGATTGCTACAACTATTTAGTAATGACGAATTGTTTCTGATTACGGATTCTGATGCTATTAAGATTGCCGCAATTGTAGGCCAACGCCTAAGGACCTATTCAGAAAGTGAGTTTAAGTTATTGGAACCACTTGTTGGTTCAACTAATTTTAGAAGAAACATCCTTTATTTAAATGTTGATTATGCTCATTTAAATGGCTATTATGGTTATTTGATTGACTATTCTAAAACTATAATTCAAAATCACGACGAAATACTATTTACCAATTTACTTTTGAATTTTCATTTGTATCTCTCCGGAAAAAGCAGTTACCTTAATCTGTTCCATGAAAAAATACCCAAAAACTGTCATCCAGTTCTTTACGGACGGTATTGGGCGTATCAATTATTGTATTTTGAAAAGACTAACTTCGATGAAATCTACCAAGAAATGATGCGGAAGTCTCATAAAATAGATTCTAAAATCGAATTCTTTCACGAAATAATTCCTGCGCTCATTCTTTTAAATAAAATAAATTTGGTTAAAGCAATCTTAGTGCTCCATTTTGAAGCGCTATTCAGTATTACAAGTTGGAATCAAGAATATTTGAAAGCAGGTTACATTATTGGACAAGCTTTTGTGTTATTGAAAGAAAAAAAGTACAAATTAGCAGCCGTTGGACTAGGATATGTTGACTTTTCTAAAATATATTTCAAACAAGATTATTTGAAACTGTTTTATCTGGTATGCCAATATAATATTAATAAACAAACCCATTTGGCCTCTCAAGAAGCACTGAAAGAGGAGTATTTGCATTTGGTTGAAAAGTCGGGATTTTATTTATTTACAGAAACATTTCTAGAAAATTACATGGAAACCATTCCAGTTTAATAACAATACTAACTGACTATACGCATGAACGAGGAAATTATTCTTATCTTAAAAACTCAAATCGCTAAGAAATTTGGCGGCCCAATTATTAAACAAAAAGATATAAAATTTCTAAGAGAAAACATAAACGAGGTAGTCAACGCAAATATTGGGTTCAACACCCTAAGACGTTTTTACGGCCGGCTTCCATCTACGAGTCCCAATATAAATACGCTTAATACCCTGTCTAAATATGTTGGTTTTAGCAGTTTTACTGCTTTTAACAAACATAACCTAAAGGACGAAATGTTTGTTAATTGGCATCGTGTGAATGCGATAGAAATCGCTGGGGAAATTTCGGAAATGGATATTATTTGGCTTTCAAATAACACTTCACTAGATAATTATTTTATCCTTTTGAGTTCTATTATAAAGGAGTTCATAATCACTAGGAATGGCGAGGGTCTTTACAAGATATATTCAAGTGAGGCACTTTTTGAAATCCCAAGGTACAAACTCAATAAAATTGCCAATATTGCGGGTTCTTGGTTCAGGGAATATAAAATTGAGGAACTAGAGATTTTGATACCGCTTTTGAGTTTAGTCAATTTCAGAACTAATTTTCTATACCTGCATGTTGATTATCAGAGACTCAATGGCTATTATGGATGGATGTTGCACCACTCTATTCCTGAATTGGTTTATGACGATGAAAAATTATTTACTAAGCTAATTTTAAATCTTAACCTTTTTCTAACTAATGAAAATAGAGGCGAAAACTTATACATGGTAAGTGTTCCTGAAAATTGTCATCAGATACTTTACGGAAGGTATTGGGGCTATCAACTGTTGTATTTTAAAGGTGATGAATTCGATACTGTTTTAGCAGCTTTCATGATAGAGGTAAACAACCAAAAAACGAAGGTTGAATTTTTCCATGAGGTATTCTGGATACTCATTATCATTAAGAGAATTGATATTATTGAACTGATAATCAATTTGCACTATGAAGAACTTTATGAAAAAAAGTATTGGGATCATAGCAATAAAATAAACGGGAATTTAATTGCACAATCTTTTATGCATTTAAAAGCCAAAGAACAAGAATTGGCCAACAACTGCCTCTCCTTTATTGATTTCGGAAGCCATAACGTGGGTTCCAATGGCGAATACATGAAAATATTCTATAGTATTGCCAAATACCATCATTTGAAATTAACTAATGGAACCATGGAAGAATTAAAATTAGTGAAGGACGATTATATATCCAATGTTGAAAGTACGCAATTCCGCTTTTTTACTGTTGAGTTTATGGAAAACTATTTTGATTAAATTCATTTAACACAACTAAAACCTCAAATAAAAGTGAAATACCCCATTCTTAAAACCCATAATTCCATGCGTTTCTAAGGATGAACAAATGCTAAATACAACCCCGTAGGTATTTTCTTTTTCTTTTTTTAGTAACTTTGGAACAACTAAAATTAAAAAACTTAATGAAACCAACTTCCATTCTTTATATAGTAGTATTCCTATTTGCGGTTCACACAAATTACGCCCAAATTAAGGGTTATGATGCAGAAATAAAAACCATGCTTTCCGAAGTGAAGACCGAGAATTTAGAAGCAACCGTTCGGAAATTAACTTCTTTTGGAACCCGCCATACCTTAAGCGATACCAAAAGTACTACTCGCGGAATTGGAGCAGCTAGAAATTGGGTGAAATCAGAATTTGATAAATATGCCTTAGCTTCTAATGGAAGGCTAACTTCGGCAATTGATTTTTTTACTATCAAAGCCGATGGAAAACGCATTGCAACCGACAGCCAATTGGGTAATGTTATGGCCACTTTAAAAGGAACCGATGCTACCGACGACCGCGTTTTAATTATCAGTGGCCACTTGGATTCCCGTGCTACTGATGTTATGGATGCAACAATTGATGCCCCAGGAGCCAATGATGATGGTTCGGGAGTTGCTGCCATGATGGAATTGGCTAGAATAATGAGCAAAAGAGAATTTCCTTTTACCTTGATTTTTGTTGCCGTAGTAGGCGAAGAACAAGGTTTGTATGGTGCCAAACATCTAGCAGACAAAGCCAAAGACGAAAAATGGAATGTAGTTGCTATGATTAACAATGACATGATTGGAAACAGTTTGTCCAGTGGTACTTCAATAAGAGACAACACGCAAGTTCGCGTTTTTAGCGAAACCATTCCCTATCTAGAAACGGAAGCTGAGGCTAAAATTCGCAAGGCTACCAATCGAGACAATGACAGTCCATCAAGACAATTGGCACGATATATCAAAACGGTTACGAATCAATATGTAGCGCAATTGGATATAAATTTAGTTTATCGAAACGACCGCTTTCTTCGTGGTGGCGACCATACTCCTTTTAGCCAAAACGGTTTTACTGCTATTCGTTTTTGTGAAATGAACGAAAACTATGATCACCAACACCAAACTGTTAGAAAAGAAAACAACGTTCAGTATGGCGATTTGCCTGAATTTGTGGATTTTGAATACATGAAAAAGGTAACTTGCTCCAACTTGGCTACTTTTAGTAATTTGGCTTGGGCACCAAAAGCACCAACGAATGTGGGTATCGAAGTCAAAGATCTTACTAATTTCTCCACGTTGGTTTGGAACAAACCAGAAGGAAAGCCCGTTTATGGCTACACTATTCTAATACGAGAAACTGCGGCTCCGTTTTGGGAAAAAACACTTTTCGTCAAAGATACCAGAGCAGAAATCCCGTATTCTAAAGATAATTTCTTCTTTGCAGTACAAGCAATTGATGAATTAGGACATGCTAGTTTGCCTGTTTTTCCAATTCCAATCCGATAAACTTCACTGAAAATTTAGACCAACTCCCTAAAGTATTGCAAAAGAATGCTATCGTTTGTTCGCGTAGGCGTAAAAATTTCTAGTATATAGGGGCTGTCATTTTGGGCATACATTTTATGAAGTCTATCTGTCAGACTTGTTTCATCGCTGGCGATGGCATACTCAAATCCATACATTTTGGCCAAATGTTCCGCAGTCAAACAATGTGAGGTCTCGAAAAACGTATTGAAAACTGGCGTTTCATCATGTCCTGGTAATATTCTGAAAATGCCTCCTCCCCCATTATTTATTACTATAATCTTTAGGTTTTTTCGTATGTAATTGTTCCATAGCGCGTTGGAATCGTAGAGGAAACTAATATCTCCAGTAATTAGAACCGTCTGTTTTTCATTGGCTACAGCCGCACCAATTGCTGTGGAAGTACTTCCATCAATACCGCTGGTTCCGCGGTTGCAATAGACTTCAATTGACGGATGAATAGCAATTAATTGTGCATACCGAATGGCCGAACTGTTGCCGATTTGAAAGTGACTTTTTGTTGGCAAACTCTGAATTACTTTCTCAAACACCTTGAAATCTGAAAATGGAATCTTCGACAAATAGATTTCGTGTTTCGCTTTCCTAAGTGTGTTTATCGCCTCAAATGTATCGAAATAATTACTTTCAATCGGTTGTAATAATGGAATAAATACCTTAAAAAAAGTATTCGGGTCGGTTTCAAAATGCTTGGTCAAACAACCAAAAGTATTGTAGGCTCGCAAAGAATCTATGTGCCAATGGTGTTTTGGTTGGTATTTTCGTAACGCTGCTTTGATGCGTTTTGAAACTACCATTCCACCAAAAGTTATAAGAATTTCGGGTTGAAATACCTCAAAATCATCCGATGAAAATGGGGTAATTATAGTGTCAATAGTGTTTATAAAGGAAGGATGATGCAAATTGGATGTGGTTTCTGTCATCACTACAACCGAAGCATCATTTGCTAAAAAATCAACTATTGAAGGATCAATCGCATTGGGTTCATTAACGCCAGCGAGTACTAATTTCTTTTTTGATGCGTTCCAAATGGATGCAAATTCAACCCAATTCGCGTTTGAAACAACGGGATTGTCATTTGCGGAAGCGGGAATATTTACAGTAACAGAAAGCTCCGAAACCGTTTCGTACAAAGGCTCTTCAAAAGGCGCATTGATATGAACGGGGCCTTTTTTCGCAATGGAAGTGGCAAGGGCTTCAATGATTTTTAAATCGTTTTCTGAAGAGGCACCTTCAACCAAATTGGCATTGTACAAGGAATGATTTTCAAAAACCTTTTCTTGACGAATGGTTTGCCCATCACCAATATCGATTTTGTCTAAAGGCCTGTCGGCGCTAATCACAACTAATGGAATTTGACTGTAAAATGCTTCTGCAAAAGCAGGATAATAATTCAAAAGTGCGGAACCCGACGTGCAAATTACGGCAACGGGTTTCTTGATTTGCTGCGCTATTCCCAAGGCAAAAAAAGCGGCACTTCGCTCGTCGGCAATACTGTAGCAGTTGAATTTTGGATTATTTACAAACCCAATAATCAAAGGCGCGTTTCTTGAACCAGGCGAAATTACAATGTTAGTGACTCCTTTGGCGAGACAAATTTCGATGATGCTTTGCGCTAAAGGAATTTTTGGGTAAATCATTGTAAAGTAAGGTTCAAAGATGCAAAGGTACAAAGTTGCAAAGGTTTTTACTACGTTCTTTAAATACTTTTATTACTTTTGGGAAACAATTTACACCAAATGGAAATCAAAATTAGAGCATACCAAACCAAAGATACCCAAGCTATTTTGGATGTTATTAATTACAATATACTTCATTCTACGGCTCTATACGATTACAGTATTCGGAATTACGAGCAACAAAAAGCCATTTTGGAAGACAAAACCAACAAAGGATTTCCTGTTATTGTTGCTGAATTGAACGGAGAACTTGTTGGATTTGGCATGTATAGCGAATTTCGATTTCGAGAAGCGTATAAGTTCACAGTGGAACATTCGGTTTATGTTTCTGAAAAGCATATTGGGAAAGGCATTGGGAAAGCCCTTTTATCCGAATTAATTCAATTGGCGAAAGCCCAAGGACTGCACACCATGATTGGCGTAATTGATTCCGAAAATCAAGGC
>JBIIFA010000097.1:0-7001 GCA_044237565.1 Flavobacterium sp. | reverse complement strand
CAATTTATACTGGTTTGGGAAATGAACATCCTGGATTGTTTAAAAAAGCATTGTTCATTGAAAAATCAGAAATTCACTGGATTCGTGAAGATTTGGCTTTAGCTAATGGAGAAACGGCTGCTGTGATGGCGCGAATTCGGTACCGACAACCTCTGCAAAAAGCAATTTTACACCAATTTGAAAGTGGAATGTTTGTCCAATTTGAAGACCCGCAATCGGCTATAACAGAAGGGCAATTTGTTGCTTGGTATTTGGAAGACGAATTAGTCGGTTCGGGAGTAATTTCCTAATTTAGTATCTAATAACTATTCAAAATGAAAAAAATACTATTGATATTTGTTTTATTTATTTCTTACTCAAGCTTTTCACAAGAAGACGCTTGGGTTTATTTTAAAGACAAACCCAACATTCAATATTATCTTTCCAATCCATTACAAATGCTTTCACAACGGGCTTTGGACAGACGGACAATGCAAAATATACCATTAGATTTAGTAGACGTTCCTATTCACCAGGCTTATATCGACCAGATTAATACAACTTCTGGAATTACAGTAAAAGCGAAGTCAAAATGGTTGAATTGTTTGCACATTCGCGGAACTCAAGTAAATATTCAAGCTTTGAGTTTGCTTTCATTTGTAGATCACGTTTCATTTGCAAACCGTGCTTTGAATGCTAGCGGAAGGTTTTCAAGTTCTACTACTATTAATTCGGTGAATAAGGTATTAGAAACCCAAGTTTCCTATAATTATGGGAATTCAGCCAATCAAATTCAGATGTTGAACGGTCATTTATTACACCAACAAAATTACACAGGAACTGGAAAAATTATTGCAGTTTTAGATGCTGGTTTTCCCGGTGTCGATGTGGCACAACCTTTTCAGCGATTAAGAGACAACAATCAAATTTTGGGTGGTTATAATTTTGTGGGTAGAAATACCAATTTTTATTCTTTGGATTCACATGGAACAATGGTGCTTTCGAACATGGGTGGATATGTTGACAATCAATTAGTTGGAACAGCTCCAGACGCCTCTTATTATTTGTTTATTACAGAAGACAATTCATCTGAAAATCCTTTGGAAGAATCACTTTGGGTGGAAGCAGCAGAAATGGCTGATAATTTAGGAGTTGATATTATAAATACTTCATTGGGTTATTTTGGATATGACAACCCAAATTATAGTCATACTTATTCAGAAATGAATGGTATTACAACATTTATTTCTCGTGGTGCCGATATTGCTTTTAGCAGAGGAATGATCGTAGTTGTTTCGGCTGGAAATTCAGGGAATTCTGCAAATGTTCATATTGGTTCACCTGCAGATGCTATAAATGTTTTAACTGTTGGTGCTGTCGATGCATCAAGAAATTATGCGAGTTTTAGTTCTATAGGTCCTTCTTTTGATGGTAGGGTAAAACCAGATGTTATGGCACAAGGACTTTTTGCAGTTGTGGCAACACCAAGCGGTGTGGTTGGGACCAATAGCGGTACTTCTTTTTCGGGACCAATTATGGCGGGAATGGTAGCTAGTTTTTGGCAGGCATTTCCAACCTTTACAAATGCGCAAATTGTTCAGTTTATAAAGGCATCAGCCGATAATTATACAACTCCAAATGCACAATATGGGTATGGAATTCCTAATTTTCAATTGGCTTTAACCAATGCTTTATCGAGTATGCAATTTCATTCTGATTTAATTACTGTCTATCCAAATCCTGTCAAAGATGTGGTTTCGTTTTCAATACCTAAAATAGGTTCAACGAAAGAAATTACTATTTACAATAGTTTAGGTCAAATGGTTATCAATCAAAGTAGCATAAATCAGATTCAAAATATATCTTTGCAAACATTGGAAAGTGGTATATATTTTTATAAAATTGCTGTTGCAAATGGAACGAAAGTCGGAAAATTAATAAAACAATAAATCAAAAACCAACGAAACTTGATACTACTCATTAATGAATAAAATAACGAACCTTTTCAATATTAAATACCCAATTATTCAAGGTGGAATGATTTGGAATAGTGGTTACAAATTGGCTAGCGCGGTTAGTAATGCTGGTGGTTTAGGATTAATTGGTGCAGGTTCAATGTATCCTGAAGTTTTGCGGGAACACATTCAAAAATGCAAAAAAGCAACTGAAAAACCTTTTGGTGTAAATGTTCCAATGTTGTATCCAAACATTGAAGAAATTATAAATATTATTGTTGAAGAAGGAGTTAAAATTGTTTTCACATCAGCAGGAAATCCTAAAACGTGGACGTCATTTCTAAAAGAAAAAGGAATAACAGTAGTTCACGTGGTGAGCAGTTCTAAATTTGCTTTAAAAGCACAAGAAGCTGGAGTTGACGCAGTTGTTGCTGAAGGTTTTGAAGCAGGTGGTCATAATGGGAGAGAAGAAACGACAACATTAACATTAATACCAATGGTAAAAGAGCAGCTTTCAATTCCGTTAATCGCTGCTGGCGGAATTGCTACTGGAAGAGGTATGTTGGCAGTAATGGTTTTAGGCGCAGACGGAGTGCAAGTCGGTTCAAGATTTGCAGCATCTGTTGAATCTTCGGCACATCAAAATTTTAAGAATACAATTATCAATATTAAAGAGGGCGATACACAAGTTACTTTGAAGGAATTGGCTCCTGTTCGGTTGATAAAAAACAAGTTTTATGAGGACCTTCAAGAATTGTACAAAAAGGCTCCAACTTCAGATGAATTAAAAACTTTGTTAGGAAGAGCAAGAGCTAAAAAAGGGATGTTTGAAGGTGATTTAATCGAAGGCGAATTAGAAATTGGACAAATTGCGGGATTGATACACGAAATTAAATCTGCTGCAGCAATCATAAATGAAATGGTTTTAGAGTTTGAAATTGCTAAGAAAGAGGTTCAAAATCTATAAAATAAATATAAAAAGTAAAGAGAATTGCACAAACATTTAAATATGAAAATAATAAAAATACTATTCTTATTTCTGATTTTTAGTGTAGGAATTCAAAATGCATTCAGTCAAACTTATAAATTTGAAGCGACAGGTTTTAGTGTTATGGAAAAAGACACCAAAGGCGCTTGGGGAAAATGGTCTGATTTACAAGCGGTAAATATTGTAATTACTTTGGATACGGATAAGAATCGAATTATTGTTTATTCTAAAGAAATTCAGTTGTATGAAATTCAAAATTATGAGGAAAAACAAGAAGGTGAATCCGATGAAATTTATCCCTTTGTTTGCAAAGACATTGATGGAGAACCGTTTACAATTTCGATAATTATCAGGAAGAATCAGGGCAATAGAAAACAATTGTATATCAATCAGAAAAATGTAATTGTTGTTTACAATATCGTTAATTTTCCTGATAAAGGGATAAATGACCCTGCTCTAAAAAAATAATTGTGAAGTTTTGCGCTTCACAATTATTTTGTAAATTCTACTAAAAAGCTTTAAAATTTATTTTCAACTTCAGCAGCTTGTAACATTAAGTAATGTAAATCTGTGTTTTTTATAAAAGAATTCAAAAGTTCGTTTCCAGGGCCAAACATAGCTAATTCACTATAATCTGAGGAATGATCCATACTAATCCAACCCACTGAATTTTGTTTTTTTTGAATTTCAGACAATACTTTAAAAGGTAAATGTTTAGGATTGTACAACCCGTCTTCAATTTTTAAATTTGAGTAAAAACTCAAAATTTCTTGAGCTTCTGATTCTTGTAATACTAATTTTGTAGCAAATTCAATTCTTTCAATTATCTGACTTATAGAGGTTTCTTTTCCAATTCCGTTTAAAATCCAGTCGTTTGTTTGTTTGTAGTTTTGAATAGAATCAAAATTTTCATTTACAGTTTTTCCATAAATTAAGCCAGGATTTGCATTTCCGTGATCGGTAGTTATAATTACCAATGTGTTTTTGTCTTTTTCAGCAAAATCTATGGCTACTTTAATCGCTTCATCATGAGCTACTTGATCATAAATCAATCCTGTAATATCATTTGCGTGAGCAGCCCAATCCACTTTTCCAGCTTCAACTTGCAACACAAAACCATTGGGATGATTTTTCATTTTATCTATTGCACGCGCAGTCATTTCTGCTAAAGTTGGGGAAGAATTAGTTAATTCCTTACTACTTTCCCTATCTTTAGAATAAGGTAACCCATCGGTACTAAAAACGCCTAAAATAGGTTTGCTGTTATCAACAGATAGCATTTCTGCTCTGTCTTTTACTACATTGAAACCTTTTGATATGAAATCTTGGTATAAATCTTTTTTGTCTTTTCGGTTTTCAGATGAGAAAAATTTATCGCCTCCGCCCATCATGATGTCAAATTTCAATTCGAGGTACATTTCTGCAATAGCCTCTTGACTATTTCGGCTTTTTGAAGCGATACAAAAACCTGCTGGGGTAGCGTGAGTTATTGGAACTGTTGTAACGCACCCTGCCATTTTACCTGCTTTTTTGAATTTTTGCCAAATTGGTAAATATTCTTCGCCACTTACTCCAACATTCAAAGAACCATTTTTTACACGAAAACCACTTCCCCAAGAAGAACTTGCGGCCGCAGAATCAGTAACAATTGATGATGCCGAGGTCATGTCCATTAAGGATCTTTTGACACGATTATCTTTGTATAATTCAATCCAATTACTACCTTTTCCTGTTTTTCTATTTAAATATAAATCCGCCATATTTAGCGTGCCAGAACTCATACCGTCACTAATAATAACAATAATATTTTTGGCTATTTTATTTTTATTGGAACTATCAAAATCAATTTGTTGTCCAATACTTTGAAAAGGATTTATAAATGTAGTTCCTATTGCTGCGAGTGAACCATTTTTAAAAAATTTTCTTCTGTCCATTTTTAACTTTAATTTTTTTTCAAAGTTAAAAAAAGGAACTGAAATAAATGTTAACTGGATATTATTTAATTAAAAAAAATCTAACTGTTTAGTTTAATTTGATTTTTCAATAAATCTTCAAAAGTTTCCCTTTCGCGAATTAAGATTCCTTTTCCATCTTTCCATAAAACTTCCGCGGGTTTAAATCTAGAATTGTAATTGGAAGCCATCGAAAAACAATATGCGCCAGCATTTCTAAAACATAAAAGATCACCTTCATTAATTTCAGCAATTCTTCGGTTATTGGCAAAAGTATCGGTTTCACAAATATATCCTACAACAGTATAAAAACGTTCTTTTCCTTTTGGGTTTGAAATATTTTCGATGTGGTGTTGCGAACCGTATAACATTGGACGAATCAAGTGATTGAAACCGCTGTCGATTCCTGCAAAAACGGTTGAAGTGGTTTGTTTTACCACATTTACTTTCGCTAAAAAGTATCCTGCTTCACTTACTAAAAATTTACCTGGTTCAAATGCCAAGGTTAATTCTCTTCCGTATGAAGCTTCAAAGGCTAAGAATCTTTTTGATAATTTCTTTCCTAATTCTTCAATATTCGTTTCAATATCACCTTTATTATAAGGGACTTTAAAACCACTTCCGAAATCTAAGAAGTCTAAAGTTTTGAAGTTATTGGCTGCTTCAAATAGAATTTCTGCAGCATAAAGAAATACTTCAATATCTAAAATGTCAGAACCCGTGTGCATGTGGATTCCGTTAATATGCATTTTTGTATTTTCAACAATTCTCAAGATATGAGGCATTTGATGAATCGAAATCCCGAATTTACTGTCAATATGACCCACAGAAATATTAGAATTTCCTCCTGCCATTACGTGTGGATTGATACGAATACAAACAGGAACTTTTGGATGTTTTGTCCCAAAATGTTCTAAAACCGAAAGATTGTCAATATTAATTTGGACTCCAAGTGCTGCTGCTTCTTCGATTTCTTCAAATGAAACACCGTTGGGAGTATAAATGATTTGTTGTGGTTCAAAACCTGCATAAATTCCTAATTTCACTTCTTGAATCGAAACGGTATCTAAATTAGAACCAATAGATTTTAATAACTGAAGAACAGCAATATTTGACAATGCTTTAGCGGCATAATTAATGCGCAACCTTGGCACTTTTGCGAAAGCATTGGTTAATCTTTTGTATTGAGATTGGATTTTTTCAGCATCATAAACATATAATGGACTTCCAAATTCTTCGGCTAATTTTACTAATTCTTGTGGATACATTGCTATATAATTTTATGCAAATTTAGACTTATAACAATCGTAATCAAAGTTATTTTAGTTTAATAACAAAAAATAACAAAATGTTGTATTCCTAACAAAAACTATTATAAACTTGGTAAATCTCCATTTCCTTTTGTAGGTAAATTAGTAGAACCCATCAAATACAAATCGACAACTCGAGCAGCTTCACGACCTTCAGAAATTGCCCAAACAATTAAAGATTGTCCGCGACGCATGTCACCAGCGGTAAAAATATGAGGTTTATTGGTTTGATAATTGGTAGCTTTATAGTTGTTTCTCATATCAATTTCTAATCCCAATTGTTCACTTAATGTTTTTTCAGGGCCAGTAAATCCAAGTGCTAATAAAGCCAATTCGCAAGGCCAAATTTTCTCAGAGCCTTCTTTTTCAATTAATTCAGGTCGTTGTCCAGGAACCATTTTCCAAGCAACTTCAACTGTTTTTAATCCAACCAATTCTCCTTTTTCGTTTGCAATGAATTCTTTGGTATTGATGAGCCAATTTCTGTCGCAACCTTCTTCATGTGAAGAGGAAGTTTTTAGTTGTAACGGCCAAAATGGCCATGGTGTATTTACACTTCTTCCAACGGGTGGTTTTGGCATAATTTCAAAATTTGTAACTGATTTTGCACCTTGACGGTTGGAAGTTCCAACACAATCGGAACCTGTATCACCGCCACCAATTACAATTACATTTTTATCTTTCGCTAAAATCTGATTTGAAATTGTTTCCCCATATAATGATTTTGTTTGTTGTGTTAAAAAAGTCATCGCTTGCACAACTCCTTTACTTTCAATCCCTTTTGTAGGCAAACTTCTACTTTCAGTTGCACCACCAC
>JBIIFA010000096.1:0-7007 GCA_044237565.1 Flavobacterium sp. | reverse complement strand
ATCATTCCTGCAAAATCAGCCAATCTTTTTCGGGTCGTAAATTCCGAAAGTGATTTCATATCATTATCCAAATCCGAATACCGATCCAATTGTGCTTTCAAAATCTCGTAGGTTGCCATTGTATCGGCTTCTGCAGAATGTGCGTTTATAAGGTTTTCACCACAATAAAATTTTAATGCTGCGCTCAAAGTTCGTTCTTCTTTTTTATGAAAAACGGTTTGAACATCAACAGAAACGCGTCCTTTCATATCAAAATCAACTCCTGCACGCAGTAATTCTTCTGCTAATAATGGAATGTCAAACCGATCGGAATTGTAACCCGCCAAATCACTGTCTTTTATCATATTATATATCACCGACGACAATTCTTTAAATGTAGGTTCGTTGGCCACTTTTTCGTTGGTAATTCCGTGAACGGCGGTGGTTTGTGGCGGAATTGGAACCGTAGGATTAACCAACCATGTTTTACTTTCTTTATTTCCGTTTGGAAATACTTTGAATACCGCTATTTCAACAATTCTATCTTTTGCAACGTCAATTCCGGTGGTTTCGAGGTCAAAAAAGCAAATTGGCCGTGTTAATTTTAATTCCATTTTTAGTTTTTAGAAGTACAAATATACTTTTATAAAGCAGAATAAAAAATACATCTAAAGAAAGAAAATGAATTTTGTTATAGCCCTGACCTGCCTGCCGGCAGGCAGGTGGAAATGGAAATCCCACGTCATTGCGAGGAACGAAGCAATCACGTGGATTGAAATGGACAGCAGGAATTACAATTGAAAAAATGCCTAAAATAGTGCTTCTAAAAAAAAATCAAAACCCACGGATTTGAAATTGATGGGTTTTGGTGTTATTTCACGATTTTTATATTGGATAGCAACGTTCCGTTAGAAATTGAAAGAAAATATACGCCTTTCGACAAGGTTTCTGGAAGTTGTAGTTTTTGAGTAGTGAAACCCAATGGAAATTGCTTATTATTAAGTAAATTGGTCACTTTCACGCCATTAATATTGAACAAATCGACATCTAATTTTTGAGATTCTTTGAGATTAAAATCTAAATTTACACTTTGATTTACGGGATTTGGATAGGCAAAAAAAGTATTATTTACAATTTGATTAACTGGAGTTGACAATGCCAATTCTGAATTAAAACGAGCCAAACCGTAATCAGAATGGATTTGATTTCCAGAAACACCGCCAATTAAAATTTTCCCATCATCCTGAACTACGATTGAATTGGCTTGATTATTTTCGTTTAAAAAGTCGGCTGTCACGATTCCATTTGTTCCAAAAGTGGTATCGAAATTTCCATCGGTCAAAAACCGCATTAATTTGATATCAGCACTGCAACAACCACCAGTTCCGTGATATTCTGTGATTAGAAATTTCCCGTCCGTCTGCTTTGCTACACTTTCAATGAACTGGCATGCTAATTCATTTAGAACTATTCCGTTATTTCCAAAAGAAGTATCTACATTGCCATTTGGCAATAGTTGCGAAATCATGAAAGAGTATTTCATAATATGGTGTTCGCCACCGATTACTATTTTTCCATCGGGCAAAACTTTTACGGAAAGTGCTTTTTCATTGGCTTCGGTCGTTCCAATTATTACGCTTCCACCATTTCCGAAAGTAGCATCTAAAACGCCATATTTATCGTATTTTAGAACTAAAAAATCATAATCGGGCCCAAAAACAGGATTGAATTCATTGGAAGTGGAACCAGAAATCACAATTTTATTATCGTCTTGAAGTGCCATTGCATAACCAAAATCCCAAGTTCGAATTGAGGTTATTGTTATTCCATTATTCCCAAAACTAGGATCTAAAGTTCCATCAGGATTGTATCTTACTATAGAAAAATCACTATAATTTGAATCGTCTGAAGTGGTTCCCGAAGCAAGAATTCTTCCGTCACTTTGTATTATTATGGAGGTAATTTTATCTAATTTGTCGCTTAAATTTGTGATTACTCGACCATCTATTCCGAAAGTTGTATCCAAAAGTCCGTTAGTGTCATATCGCAACAAAACAAAATGGGAAATAGTGAAGCTTGAATTAAACAAATTTCCTGCTACAACAATCTTACCATCTGATTGTAAGGCCATTGTAGACAATAGCATCAATTCGGGATAATTGGAAATTACTTTACCCAAATTTCCAAATGATTCATCAAGACTACCGTCAGAATTGTACCTCGCCAAACCAAATTGATTTAACCCTCCTTTGGAAATGGTACCTCCTGCAAGAATTTTCTTATCGGGTTGAATTAATAGGAACTGGACGGTAGCATCAAAACTATTAAAAGACGTGATAACAATTCCATCACTATCAAATGAAGTGTCAAGGGTTCCAAATTGAGCAAAATTTGCTTTAGGAACAACCAAAATAAATAGTAAAAAAATAAGTTTTACAGCTTTCATAATTTCTAAATATTTGATTTACACTAATTTACAAATATTAAAATGTAAATTCGTTAATTATAAACCAAAAAAAAATGACCTAGATTAAGGTCATTTTATTAATGTTTATAAAACAAATAAAATGTTGTATTTTTTTTAAAAAACGGGGGTTTGTTTTGTTTGAGGTAAGAGCGTGACGCTCGCACTAGTAGGGTAAAGACGGAGTCAGTCCTTCGTGATAGAAACAAAAAAAGCAACCTTTCGGTTGCTTTTTTTCTATTCCTTTCTAAAAAATTACTTCTGGTTGTATTTTTCCTTGTATTTGCTATACAATTTCGTTTGGTGCGAATTCAAATTAATTTTTCTGCCTTGTATGAAAGCTTCCGTCAATTTGTTGGTTCTCATGTCTAAAGCATCGCCTTCGGAAATAAATAAAGTGGCGTCTTTTCCTTGTTCCAAAGTACCGCATTGGTTGTCAATTCCCAATATTTTAGCCGTATTAGAGGTGATTAATTGCAACGCTTGTTCTTTGTCTAAACCATAAGCCGCACAGGTTCCCGCAAGAAAAGGCAAGTTTCGAGTTTGCATGCGTTCCATTCCTCCACTGTTTTCAAGTCCCACAAGTAGGCCTTTGTTGGTTAAAATACGTGCCATTTTATAAGGCAAATCTACATCTTGATCGTTGCTTTCTGGCATGTCATGAACGTTTTTCAAGAGTACGCCAACATTGTTTTCTTTTAATAAATCAGCGGTTTTATAGGCGTCATAACCACCCACAATTACGATTTTCTTGATTCCGAATCGTTTCGCTAATTGAACCGCATCAATGATTTGTTTTTCTTCATTGGCATGAACAAACAATGTTTGCGTTCCATCAAAAATTCCTTTCATCGCTTCAAAAACCAAGTTTCTTTCGCTTGAATTGGTCGCAGCATACGCTTTTGAATTGTCAAAAAACAACGTAATCTCGTCCAGCTTTTTAGTATATTCTTTGTTGGCTTCACTTGTACCGGGTTCGGCCCACCAACCGCTTCGTTTCATGGTCGTTGGAAAATTCAAATGAATCCCGTCATTCTCTTTTATCAAAGCATCGCTCCAATTCCAAGCATCGAGTTGTACAATCGACGATGTTCCAGAAATGGTTCCGCCACGCGGGGTAATTTGAGCCATCAAAATTCCGTTAGGACGTGCACTTTCTATTACTTTTGAATCTGCCGTAAAGGCAATAATACTTCTAACGTGGGGATTCATATCACCAATTTCGCTTTCATCATCCGAGGATTTCACAGCATCAACTTCTACCAATCCTAAAGTGGAATTTGGTGCAATAAAACCCGGATAAACGTGCTTTCCTGAGGCATCAATTGTAATGTCAAATGCCTCTCTTGAAAATTTTACGCTTTTGGCATCAGCTACGACAGTAATTTTTCCGTCTTTGAAACCAATAGCGCTGTTTTCAATAACTTTTCCATTGCCCAAATGTGCAAAACCGTTAAGTATCAAAATGGATTTTGTTTCTTTATTTGCTGGGATTTGTTGTGCATTTATGGTTGTTAGCAAACCAAAAAATACGGCTACTATGTTGTATGTTTTTCTCATTTTTATTGTTCTAAAGTATCACAGTGGTCTTCTTTTCTCTCTCTTTTCTTAGGTTCTTGGGTGCTCGATCCATTGTTTTTTTCGAGTAACAATTGTCCTATCAATTGGTTTCTTTCTTTGGCAATAGCCACTTGTTGTTGTTCGTCTTTTTGAAGATCAAAATAAACAACTCCCTCGATTAATGTTTTTTCAGCTTTAGCATAAATAGAAAGCGGATGGTCATTCCAAAGAACGATATCGGCATCTTTCCCTACTTTTATACTTCCCACTTTATCATCAATGTGCAATAATTTAGCGGGATTTAATGTGACAAATTTCCAAGCGTCTTCTTCAGAAACATTTCCGTATTTCACGGCTTTGGCAGCTTCTTGATTCAATCTTCGGGACATTTCGGCATCATCAGAATTAAAGGCAACTACCAAACCTTGATTGTGCATCAGGGCACCATTATACGGAATTGCATCATTTACTTCAAATTTATAGGCCCACCAATCCGAGAATGTGGAGGCTCCAACACCGTGTTCTTTCATTTTATCGGCTACTTTATATCCTTCAAGAATGTGGGTAAAAGTATTGACATTGAAATTGAATTTTTCTGCAACGTTCATCATCATCAAAATTTCAGATTGCACATAGGAGTGGCAAGTGATAAAGCGTTCTTTGTTAATGATTTCAGCTAAAGTTTGTAATTCTAAATCTACTCTTGGTGCTTTCGATTTGTCTTTTTTAGCATTGGAATTGTAGGTTTTCCATGCCAAATCATACTCTTTGGCACGTTGGAAATAATCGGTAAAAACTTGCTCCACTCCCATTCTGGATTGCGGAAAACGAGTTGAACTTGCACTTCCTCTGTTGGACTGTTTTACATTTTCTCCTAAGGCAAATTTTATAAATTTAGGTTGGTTTTTGTATAGCATTTCGTCGGCAGACAAACCCCATTTCCATTTCACGATAGCCGAACAACCCCCAATTGGATTTGCAGATCCGTGTAACAATTGAGAAGTGGTAACACCTCCAGCCAAATCTCTATAGATATTAATGTCTTCGGAATTTACCACATCTTGAATGGTGACTTCTGAGCTTGAGTTGTGTCCGCCCTCATTTACACCTCTAGAAATGGCAATGTGCGAATGTTCATCGATAATTCCGCTTGTTAAATGTTTTCCTTTTGCATCAATTACAATTGCATTAGTATCTAAAATGTTTTTGCCAATTTCAGCAATTTTACCATTTTTGACTAGTACATCGGTGTTTTCTTGAATTCCTTCTTTTTCATTTGTCCAAACCGTAGCGTTTTTGAAAAGTAGGGTTTGTTGAACTGGCTTTTGAACGTTTCCAAAAGCGATATTTGGAAATGTTACTGTTTGAATTACACGAGGTTTTTCTGCTTTGGTTGTATCTTTCACCATTTGGAAAGGCGCGGTTTTGATGGCCGACCATTTGACTTCATTGCCATTGGCTAATAGCGCCTTACCCGATAAATTTTGGGTATTTTCTATGAAACCACTTAATCGGGTATAACTCACATTGATCGTATCTTTTGATTTTACAGATGCGGTAATCCAATTGTTGGCAACCGAAAGTTTCGACGCCACTTTTTTAGATTTTGAAGTCGTAACTTCCGATTTTGGAGTTGCAATTTCACCTTCAATTTTCCATTTATAGGTATCGGAATCAATAGTTAAATCATACGTACCGCGGATATCTTTTGCGGTCATATCATTAACAACAAACTTACTTCCCTGAACCCAGTTTTCGTAAAGTATTGTTTTTTCGTCAAAAATTTCTCCAGAAGTAATTATAAAATCGGCAAAACTTCCTGTTTTCAAACTTCCTATTTCGTCGCTTTTTCCAATAATTGAAGCTGGAATTGTGGTTAATGCTTCTAATGCTTTTGTTTTGTCAAAACCATATTTTATGGCTTTCAAAAGATTGGTTCTAAAATCCTCGGTTTTTTTTAATTTATCAGTGGTTAATGCAAAAACCACATTGTTATCCGAAAGTACTTTTAAATTGGTTGGAGCTTGATTCCAAAAACGCAAATCACTCAAATCGACTTGGTCTGCCAAAAAGGAATTAGAAACATCATACGGTTCAGGAAAATTAATTGGAATAATGAATTTTGAGTTGGTATTTTTTATTTCTTCAATTCTCTCAAATTCATTTCCAGAACCTTTTAAAACATAATTCAATCCAAATTCTTTTGCTATTTTGGACGCTCTTAAACTATTTAATTTGTCTTCAGTCGTGAAGATTTGAACTAATTTCCCGTTGTTTATTAATGCTTCCAATGAGGCATCTTTTGTTTTGGAATTGCCATTTTTATACCAATTCATGTCCAAATACACCTGGCGCAACAAAGCCATCATTCCCATTAACGAACTCGGATACGTTTGATTGGTAATGGCGCTTCTTGTAAAACCGAAGTGATTTGAAATTTTATTGGATAATAATCGGGTACTTTTGTCTGTGGTATTTAACGCAATTAATGTACCCGTTCCGCGTGCAATTCCGTCTTGAACATGGGTTCCGACCACTCCAAAACCCGCTTTTAATAATTCTTCGGCTTTGGCTTGATTGTAGGTAAAGTTTTCAAAAGCATTGGTTTCAGATCTGATGCTTTCATTCCAATAATACCCTACGCGTTTGGTATCGTATTGAGAATCGCCTTCAGAACTTGGATTTTTCTTAGGTTTTTCAATTCCAAAACTGGTATAAATATCAATAAAAGAAGGGTAAATTGATTTCCCTTCGAGATTTATTGTAGTACAGTTTTTCGGAATTACAACATTGATTCCTGCGCTAATAACTTTTCCATTTTGGATGATTAACGTTCCTTTTTCGATTATTTGTGTTGGAGTAACATAAATTTTCGCATTGGTAAAGGCGGTAAAATTGTTGTTTTTATTTTGAACACTTTCATTATTAGGAAAATATTCTTGAGCATTAATTTTAGGAATAAAAAGGCTCAAAATGAGAAATAAAATAATTCTATTCATAGTTG
>JBIIFA010000095.1:0-7101 GCA_044237565.1 Flavobacterium sp. | reverse complement strand
TGGGGACGATTAGCCAATAGTAAATGGCGTTTAGAACCTTTAGAAAAGGAAACAAGCTCAAAATTCAAATGGGGATTTGCACCTTGGACTTCCTTTTATCCTGATAATGCTGAAGAAGAACTGTATTTTATTCAACCTAATTTTTCTAATAACACAGTCAATTATCAACACAAAAACAGTCCTGAATTTGATAATAAGGCCGTACTTAGAAATAGTTTTGATACCGCAAAAAAAATTAAGCAAATCCGAAATTTACTCACGTTGACTTCCTGGGCAAAATACTTTGAATACGATGATTTGCAGGAATTGCGAAAAGAGATAATTCAAGAATTGGTCTATTCCAACACTTCTTTGGAAGAAATAAAACGTAAAATTCAACAATCATAAAGCCATTACTATGAGTAGAAATACAGAAAAAAATATTAAAAAACACAATGACAAATTGCACAAAGCCCAGTCAAAAGCCAAAAATGCTGTTATGGTTCGCAAAGAAAAATTAAAGCTAATTGTAAAAAAGTTCAATTCGGATTCAGATTCTGAAAATTAGCATAGTTTATGGAAATAAATAAATTTGAAAACTTGAAAATAAATGTTCAAGAAATTATAGATTTTATTGCAGCTAAGAAGTATACTTTGGCAAAAAGTAAATTATCTGAAACAAGTGACGCATTTGATGAATTACTTGATTTCACAGATGTTGAAAGCGAACTTATGGAAATTAGTCGGTACCAAGTATTGCTAAAACAATTGCATAGAAAAATAAACAGTGAATCATAAAAAACAAATATTGGGTAAAAACTGTTATTGCGGTTCTTTGATTACTTTTGAATCGTGTTGTCAAAAATTCATTAATTTTTCACAAAATCCAAAGTCAGCTGAAGATTTAATGCGTTCACGATATTCCGCCTATGCAACTCAAGCAATTGATTATTTAATTGCAACTACCGCATTTTTTCAACGCCAATCACTTTCAAAAAGAGAAGTTTTGATTTGGTCTCAAAGCAATCAGTGGAATAAACTTGAAATTATCGAGTCAACTTCAAATACTGTTGAGTTCAAAGCATACTATACCAATTCAAAAAAACTATCCTTTATTCATCACGAAAAATCTACATTTATTATCGAGAATGGAAAATGGTGTTACGTTGATGGTAAATTTTATTGATACTTCATGTTACAAAAAACTATATTTTTATATTCTCAAAATAGTATTTGAATTTCAGTATATTTGAAATTATAAATTAAGTATTTATAAAAAAAATATATTCTGTTTTATTGCTAATCGCAATAGCAATAACGAATAGCAATGCGCAACCTTATCAAATTGGTCACACCACAATTACTTTTATTGATGCCAGTAGAAGTAATAGAAGTATAGCCACTGAAGTATATTATCCCGCGAATGTTGCTGGAGATAATGTTGCATTGACAACTTCAAATACGCTTAAATTTCCTAGTTTAGTATTTGGACACGGTTTTGTCATGACTTGGGATGCGTATCAGAATTTTTGGGAAACCCTTGTCCCGAATGGCTACATTATTGCTTTTCCAAAATCAGAAGGCTCTTTCTCACCATCTCATTTAGAATTTGGAAAAGATTTGGCTTTTGTGATTAATCAAATGAATGTTTTGGGAACACAAAACACTTCTATTTTCTTTAATAGAGTTAGTCCTAAAAATACTGTTATGGGTCATAGTATGGGTGGTGGCGCCTCATTCTTATCGGTTCCTTTGAATTCTAATATTACCACTTTAGTAAATTTTGCTGCAGCAGAAACTACGCCTTCAGCAATTATAGCTTCCACTTCAATTTCGATTCCTAGTTTGATTTTTGCTGGTGCAAATGATTGTGTTGCCCCTCCAAGTACAAATCAAGTACCACTTTATAATGGACTTACGAGTTCTTGTAAAACTTATATTAGTCTGATTAGTGCTAGCCATTGTCAGATGTCAAATAGCAATACTTTATGTAGTTTTGGAGAATCAAGCTGTACGCCAGCACCTACTATTTCCAGAAGTGTGCAACATACTAAAATTTTCAGTTATTTATTGCCTTGGCTTAATTATCAACTAAAATCGGATTGTTCCCAAGGAGCACTTTTTGATTCACAGATAATCTCGGATGCGACGATTACCTATCAGAAAAATTGTATTCAATGCAATCCACTACAAACAAGTGAATTAAATAGTTTAGATAAAGAAATTGTATTGTTTCCAAATCCTGCAAATGATTTTATTTATGTAAAAGGAATTGATCAAAAAGAATATTCCTTCAAAATTTTAGATACCAATTCAAAAATAGTACTTCAACTTAAAATCACTGAAAGTCAAAACATTGATATTTCTAAATTGTCGTCAGGGGTTTATTTTTATGAAGTTATTGATTTAAATGACAATAGGAGTAAAGGTAAATTTATCAAAAACTAATTGGGTTTTTTTATAAAAAAAAGCAGATAAAATAGGTTTATTTTCCGATACAAAAGTTCGCGAAAATATTACCCAAAAGCTCGTCATTTGTAACTTCCCCAGTAATCATCCCAAAATGATATAAAGCTTCCCGAATGTCAATTGCCATTAAATCACTAGAAATATTGGTTTGCAATCCGTAATTTACTTTCTGAATTTCATCCAAGGCTTTTAGCAATGAATCATAATGACGCGTGTTGGTTACAATCGTTTCATTGTTGCGCAAAGCACCTGTATTTACAAAGGATAATAACTTATTTTTGAGTTCGTCAACGCCAATATTTTCTTTAGCAGAAATGTAAATGGTTGTTAGTTGTTGGTTATTGGTTGTTAGTTTTTCATTAATAATGGATACGTTTTCTGGTGAAATCAAATCCATTTTATTGATAATCACTACTATTGGTTTTTGGGGAAACTGGTTTCTTGTTTTTCCAACTTCAAGTAATAAATTTTCTAATTTTCCGTCAACCGACAACCGACAACCGTCAACCAAGTATAAAACAACCTGCGCTTGTTCAATTTTTTCAAATGTTTTCCGAATTCCTAAACTTTCAATTACATCTGCCGTTTCTCGAATTCCTGCAGTGTCAATGAATCGAAATCCAATGCCACCAATAACCAATTCATCTTCAATAGTATCACGCGTGGTTCCAGCAATTTCTGAAACTATAGCGCGTTCTTCATTCAATAAAGCATTCAATAAAGTCGATTTTCCAACATTTGGTTCACCCACAATGGCAACAGGAATTCCATTTTTAATTACATTTCCAACCGCAAACGAGTCGATTAATCGTTTCAAGACAAACTCAATTCTGTTTAGCAATTCCTTAAACTGCGTTCTATCGGCGAAAGCCACATCTTCTTCAGCAAAATCCAATTCTAATTCTATTAGCGAAGCAAAATTCAATAATTCTTGGCGCAATTCCTTGATTTCATTGCTAAAACCACCACGCATTTGTTGCATCGCAATTTGATGTGACGCTTCATTATCTGATGAAATCAAATCGGCAACTGCTTCTGCTTGTGATAAATCCATTTTGCCATTCAAAAAAGAACGTAAGGTAAACTCACCCGCATTTGCCATACGGCAGCCTTTTCTAAGCAATAATTGAATAATTTGTTGCTGGATATACGTTGAACCGTGACACGAAATCTCTATTGTATTCTCGCCTGTATAGGAATTTGGACCTTTAAAAACAGAAAGTAATACTTGGTCAATAATTTTTGTTCCGTCCACAATATGACCCAAATGCAGCGTGTGCGTTTTCTGTTTCGTAATATCCTTTCCAGAAACCGAATTGAAAATCGAGTTGGAAACCACAATTGCATCGCTGCCAGAAACACGAATAACAGCAATAGCTCCCGCACCAGAAGGCGAGGCCAAAGCCACAATAGTATCGTTTTGAATCATAAGTTGTAAATCAAGGATGCAAAGTTACAAAGATTTATGCGTATATTTTTTATTTTTAATCCGTGAATTAGTAGGGGATTTTTCCGTTCAACGTGTATTTTAATTCCATTATCGAAGAGTTTTGTTAAAATTATATAAAACTGATTTTTATCATTTACTTTTTGAAATTAAAGAATTAAATTTATGTAAATAATTGAAAATAAGTAGTTATGAAAAAAATATTGTTTCCCACAGATTTTTCTAAAACAGCAAATAATGCTTTTGTGTATGCTTTAGAAATGGCAAAATTTATAAATGCAGAATTGGTAGTTTTGCACGTTTATGACTTGCCACCAGTTTCTTACGAAGGATATCCGACTTATGTTGCCGATGTCTATGAATCGATTGAATTGAGCAATTTTGAGAATTTTAAAGATCAAGTTCCTTTGTTGCGAAAAATTGCTGAGGAACACAATTTGGAATCCATTCAAATGAGCCACGTTTTGGAACAAGGGGATTTAATTGGAGTTATGAAACGCATTGTTAGAGACGAAAAAATAGATCTGATTGTAATGGGAACAAGTGGTGCTACGGGACTTAAAGAATTATTTTTAGGATCTAATGCAGGAACAGTAATTGAAAAAATTCCGATTTTATCACTAACAGTTCCTAACAAAGCGAAGTTTGATAAAATCAAAAAAATTGGACTTACAACCCGTTATAGCCGAAAAGATAAAATTGCCTTGAAACAAGTGTTGGAATTTGCAACTCAAATTAATGCAAAAGTGAAATGTTTATACGTTCGAACTTTTGATTCTAACATAAAACAAACAGTAATTGACAAATGGAAACAAGATTTTAAAAATCAATCCGTAGAATTTTTCATCATTCCAAGTGAAGATGTAAAAGGCACAATTGCTGATTTTTTAATCCAAAAAGACATCGATATTTTAGCAATGCTTTCCTATAAACACAATTTCTTTGAAAACCTTTTTGGAAAAAGTTTAATCAAAACATTTGCCTTTGAAAGTGATGTTCCAATATTGGCTTTGCACGAATAGCTTACTTTCAGAAACCGCAATTTATACTAAATATAATTATTGATTAGTTCAATCGTTATGATATAATTTAATATGCGGTTTTTTATTTAAAATACAATCGTAATTAAAACTTATATTTGTTTTAATTATTGAATTATGGAAAGTTATACCAGTCGAAAAATACAATTCTCAGCAGAATTTGAAAATTTAAAAAAGAAATACAATCTCATTAGTTTTTTAAGGCTACTATGTATTCTATTTGCTTTGGTTTCCTTGTTTTATTATATCAAAACGCAGCAGCCTTTATTTGAAATTACAGCTATTATTCTTGTAATAATCTTTATTATTTTAATTAGATTTCATTCCAAATTAAGCAATAGAATTAAACATTTAGAAGCACTTATTTCTATAAATGAAAATGAGATTTTGTTTCTTAAAAAAGAAAAAATCCCTTTTGAAAACGGAATTGAATTTACGGATTTTTCGCATCCGTACTCTTATGATTTAGATATTTTTGGAGAAAACTCTTTGTTCCAAAATATCAACAGAACCTATACTTTTATTGGTAAAAAAATACTTTCTCAACGCTTATTAGGCATTTTGCCAAATGATGAAATTCTTTTAAATCAAGTAGCGATTAAAGAATTGTCAAAAGATTTAGATTGGCGTCAAAAATTTGCGGCTTTCGCCAAATCTGCTGAAGATAACGAATCGTTTTACACGACTTTATTGCGTTGGTGTTCCTTCAATAGTGAGTCATTATCAAGAATTAGTGTTGTTCTATCTTTTGTATTACCAATTTTATTATGGTGTACTTTGGGCTTGTATTTCATAACTTCAAACACTATTTTCTTGTCTATTTTTTCATTTATTTTTACAGTTAATTTAGGTTTTTTAGGGTTATTTACGAAACGAATTCTGTTAGAAAATACGCAATCTCCTAACATTGACAAAGTCATCAAACAATATGGTTTGTTACTTGAAATCATTGAAAAAAAGGATTTTGATTCCGAAAAATTAAAGAAATTAAAACAAAAATTAACTACTTCAGATGGAACTTCAAGTGCCAAAATAAAACAGCTTTCGGAGTTATTTTCCAGAATGGACAGTATTGGAAATATAGTTGCAGCAGTAATTTTTAACGGACTTTTCCTGTTTCATTTTCATAATTTACGAGCTATAATTCAATGGAAAAAGTCAAATGCATTGGCTCTTGAAAATTGGTTAGCTGTTATTGGGGAATTTGAAATGCTTAATAGTTTAGCAAATTTTACTTTTAATAATCCGCAGTTTGCATTTCCAACATTGAACTCAAATTATGAAATTTTGTTTTCTAATTTAAGCCATCCTTTATTGAATGAAAATTCACGAATTGGGAATGATATTTCTTTTAATCCACAAGCTTTTACAATTCTTACAGGTTCAAATATGTCTGGAAAAAGTACTTTTCTGCGCAGTTTGGGTGTCAATATGGTTTTGGCAGGAATTGGCGCGCCCGTATGTGCAAATCAGGCGAATGTTCATCCGCTTTCAGTTTTGGTTTCTATGCGTTTATCAGATTCGTTATCCGACAGTGAATCCTATTTTTATGCAGAAATTAAGCGTTTAAAACTTATTATAGATGCCTTGAATGACGAACGTTCTTTTGTGCTTTTAGATGAAATTCTGCGAGGGACAAACTCTGATGACAAACGAAATGGAACTATCGAATTTATCAAAAATATCATTAATAAAAATGCAATTGGTGTTATCGCAACCCACGATATTGAAGTTTGTCTTACCACTGATGAATTTCCAAATCAGCTAACAAACCGCTGTTTTGAAGTTGAAATCAGCAATGATGATTTACATTTTGATTATAAGTTGTACAATGGAATTTGTAAAAATAAAAGCGCCACTTTCTTGATGAAAAAGATGGGTGTTATTTAAGTCTTAATGTCGATAGAATTAAAAAAGAAAATCGCAATTTCAATTAAGAAATCGCGATTTTTTGTATGCTATAAAAAATAGTGGTTTGGTTGGTTTAATTGTTTAACATTACAGGCATAACAAGCATTGTAACGGTTTCGCCTTCTTCAAGTCCATCAACGGGTGTTAGAATTCCAGCACGATTTGGTAACGACATTTCCAACATAATCATATCTGATTGTAAGTTGGTTAACATTTCTGTCAAAAACCTTGAATTGAACCCAATTTGCATATCAT
>JBIIFA010000094.1:0-7102 GCA_044237565.1 Flavobacterium sp. | reverse complement strand
AATGGATTGCGCCCGAAAATTACTCGACAGCGGTTCCTATAATGTAAATGAAGTAGGTTTGAAAATTGGCTACAGCACAGGAAGTCATTTTATTGCAGCTTTCAAGAAGAAATTTGCTACTACTCCAAAAAAATATTTGATGTCAATTAATCCAAACACATAATCATATCAAATTGATTGTGAACAAGCATTAAAAAATAGTTAATCACAAATAATAAAAAGTAAGTTTGAATTACTTTTATGCAAAAAATAAATAAAATGAAAGGTGTAT
This sequence comes from Flavobacterium sp., assembly GCA_044237565.1. Lineage (GTDB taxonomy): Bacteria > Bacteroidota > Bacteroidia > Flavobacteriales > Flavobacteriaceae > Flavobacterium. Next base: position 6,831 of record JBIIFA010000094.1, on the reverse strand, counting down.
TATTAGTCAATTTAGGTTCTCCAGAAAGTCCAACTGCAAAAGATGTTAAGCCGTATTTGGATGAGTTTTTAATGGATAAATACGTAATTGACGTTCCGTTTTTATTGAGAGCTTTATTGGTTCGTGGAATTATTTTACAAACAAGACCTAAGAAATCAGCTGCCGCTTACGCAAAAATTTGGTGGGAAGAAGGGTCGCCATTAGTAGTAATTTCTGAAAGAATGCAGAAGAAAGTGCAAACTCACACCGAAATTCCAGTTTCCTTGGCAATGCGATACGGAAAAATGTCAATCCTCAAAGGGTTGCAGGAATTGAAAGACAAAGGCGTAGATGAAGTTTTGTTATTTCCGTTATATCCGCAACACGCGATGGCTTCTACAACTACCATTTTAGAATTGGCAGAAGAGCACAGAAAAAAATATTTTCCTGAGATGAAATTCACAATTGTTCCTGCGTTTTACAACAAACCAGATTACATTTCAAGCTTGGGAAATTCTATCAAAAAGCATTTGGAAAACTACGATTATGATCATTTATTGTTCTCCTATCACGGGATTCCAGAGCGTCATATTCGTAAAACCGACATTACGAAATCACATTGTAAAATTGATGGTTCTTGCTGTAATACGCCTTCACCAGCGCATGAATTTTGCTACCGACACCAATGTTATGAAACCACAAAACAGGTGGTGAAATATTTAGGAATTCCGGAAGGAAAATACAGCCAAACTTTTCAATCGCGCTTAGCGGGTGATAAATGGTTGACGCCCTACACCGATGTGGAAGTGAATAAAATGCCCGAAAAAGGAATTAAGAACTTGGCCGTTGTAACGCCAGCATTTGTTTCGGATTGCTTAGAAACATTGGAAGAAATTGCGATGGAGGCCAGCCACGAATTCAAAGAACATGGAGGCGAAAATTTCATGGCAATTCCTTGTATGAATGATGGGGACGAATGGTGCCAAACCGTGGTAAATTGGATTGAAAATTGGGCAAAATAAAAATGTTTAAAGTTTAAGGTTTAAAGTTGTATAACGTGCTAAAACCTTAAACTCTAAACTTTAAACAAAAAATAAATGGAATACTACAACTACTTAAAATCGCTTCATCTCATTTTTGTAATCACTTGGTTTGCAGGACTTTTTTATATCGTTCGCCTTTTTGTTTACCAAATTGAAGCCAACGATAAACCATCGCCTGAAAAGGAAATATTGCAAAAACAATATAAGATAATGACCTATCGATTGTGGTACATTATTACTTGGCCAAGTGCGATTTTAGCTACCGTTTTTGCCCTATTTTTATTACATTTAAATCCAGCTTTTTTAGAAATGCCTTGGATGCAAGTAAAATTAGGATTCGTAGTTTTGTTATTTATCTATCATTTTAAATGCCATTCCATTTACAAAGAATTACAAAATGACGAAGTGAAATATACTTCCAATTTTATGCGATTGTGGAATGAAGGGGCAACCTTAATTCTATTCGCAATTGTTTTTTTAGTAATTCTGAAAAATGCCGTGAATTGGATTTATGGGGTTCTTGGAATCTTTATTTTTTCGATTACAATAATGTTAGGATTTAAAATGTACAAACGAATTCGAGAAAAAAATAGTGAACAGTAATACCCTTTCAAAATTCAGTTTTAAACCTGAACGAAATACTGAAATGCTACTGAACACTGATTACTAATTACTGAACACTTTATAAATGAGCTTTAAAATGTCAATGCTTTCTCTTCGAACAAGGATTTTCCTGTCGATGATTGCATTGGTTTTGATTGCGTCCGTTTTAATGGCTTCTATTTCAGTTATTCAGTTTAAAAACGAATCCAAAGAATACCACCAAGAACGATTAGAACGAAAAGAAATTGCTATTAACGAACATATAAATTACGTTCTTGCCAATACAACTTATCCGCTTTCGACCAATAATTTAGATCTGATTTTCAAAGATAAAATTCACGAATTATCACAAATTCATGGATTGGAAATCAACATTTTTGGTTTAGATGGAAAACTTCTAAAATCATCAAAAGCGGCTTTTTCGGTAGATACTATTGCACCCCCAATTCCTAAATACATATTAAAATTAGTACAATCATCCATCGAAAAAAGATACGTTGATATTAAAAATATTGACGGAATAAAAAACCGTTCTTCCTTCAGTTTAATTAAAGACGAAAAATTCAAACCGCTCGGGATTTTAAATATTCCTTATGTGGAAGACGACAGTTTTTATGAAAAAGAACTACAAAATTTCTTAATTCGATTGGGGCAGGTTTATGCCTTTATGTTGTTGATTGCCTTTGGATTGGCGTATTTTCTTTCGACTTATATTACAAAATCTCTAAAAACAATTTCTGATAAATTGAGAGATACTAGTTTGGATCAGAAAAACGAAAAAATCGTATTGGAAGCCAACAGCAAGGAAATCAATTTATTGATAAAAGCCTATAACGGAATGGTTGATGAATTGGAGGAAAGTGCCCTAAAATTAGCCCAAAGCGAACGAGAAGAAGCTTGGCGCGAAATGGCGAAACAGGTGGCACACGAAATTAAAAATCCACTTACGCCAATGCGATTGACGGTACAAAGTTTTCAGAGAAAATTTGATACAAATGACCCCGAATTGAAACAAAAATTAAACGATTATTCTAAGACTTTAATCCAACAAATTGACACGATGAGTTCGGTTGCGTCTGCGTTTTCTAATTTTGCTTCGATGCCTGCACAACAAAATGAAACGCTAAATGTGGTAAATATTGTGGAAATGACACTCGATATTTTCAATGAGGATTATATCGTTTTTGAAAGCGATGAAAAAAGCATCATTTCAAAAATGGATCGCGCACAATTGATTCGTATTATTACCAATTTGGTGAAAAATGCGATACAATCTATTCCTGAAAATCAAGTTGAAAAATCTGTTTTGGTATCCGTAAAAAAACAAGATAATAATGTTTTAATTCTTGTGAAAGACAATGGAATAGGAATAGAACCCGATAATATTGACAGGATATTTGAGCCTAAATTCACCACAAAAAATAGCGGAATGGGATTGGGATTGGGAATTATCAAAAACATTATTGAAAATTATAAAGGAACAATTACATTTGAAACAAAATTTGGTAAGGGAGCAACATTTATAGTTTCGCTGCCAATAATTAACTCATAATATTAAAAAATGAACTACGAAAATATATTGGTTTCAACAGAAAATAATTGCGCAATTGTTACCATTAACAGACTAACAAAATTAAATGCGTTGAATAAAGCAACCATTTTAGAATTGCACGAAGCCTTTGAAACATTAGAAAATAATAAAGAAATTCGAGTAATAATTCTAACCGGAAGTGGCGATAAAGCGTTTGTTGCAGGGGCCGATATTTCTGAATTTGCTAATTTTTCTGTAATTGAAGGGGCCGAATTAGCAGAGCAAGGACAAGCCCTTTTATTTGATTTAATTGAAAATTTAAAAACGCCTGTTATTGCTGCAATCAACGGATTTGCGCTTGGAGGAGGATTAGAATTAGCAATGTCTTGTCATTTTAGAGTGGCTTCTGAAAACGCAAAAATGGGATTGCCTGAAGTTTCACTTGGCGTAATTCCAGGTTACGGAGGAACACAAAGATTGCCACAATTGGTTGGAAAAGGAAAGGCAATGGAAATGATTATGTCTGCGGGAATGTTAACCGCAGATGAAGCTAAAGCGTATGGTTTAGTAAATTATGTTGTGCCACAAGCAGAACTTTTAGAATTCTGTAATAGCATCGGACAAAAAATCGGAAGAAATTCACCGGTAGCAATCAGCCAAGCGATAAAAGCAATTAATGCCAATTTTAAAGGAGGAGTAAACGGGTATAAAACAGAAATTGAGGCGTTTGGAAAATGCTTCGGAACCGACGATTTTAAGGAAGGAACAACAGCTTTTTTAGAAAAAAGAAAACCTGATTTTAAAGGTTTTTGATCGAAATGGATTATTTTTCCCCTTCCCATTCTGCATAAAATTGTGATAAATAAGATTCCATAAAATAATGCCTTTGAATTGCAATTGCTTTACCCGTTTTGGTATTCATTTTGTCTTTTAAAAGCAACAGTTTTTCATAAAAATGATTGATTGTTGGCGCTTCCGAATTTTTATATTCTTCTTTACTCAAGTGAAGATTTGGAGCAATTTCAGGATTATAAATCGCGCGGTTTTTAAAACCTCCATAATTGAAAGTTCGTGCGATTCCAATAGCTCCAATGGCGTCTAGTCGATCGGCATCTTGAACAATATCTAATTCTAATGAATGAAAGTTTTTGATTACATTCCCCCCTTTAAAAGAAATATTATCGATAATATTAATAACGCGAACAATTGTTTTTTCGCTAACATTTTCACTTTCTAAAAACAATCTCGCTTTTTTCGGACCCACACTTTCATCGCCATTATGAAATTTACTATCCGCAATATCGTGAAGTAGCGCTCCTAATTCCACCACTAAAATATCGCAATTTTCACCGTTTGCAATCAATAATGCATTTTTATAAACACGCTCAATATGAAACCAATCGTGACCGCCTTCAGCATTTTTGAGTTCTCGTTTTACAAATTTAATTGTTGCATTTATTAAATCTGAATTGTTCATAATGGGTTTATTTAAATAAAAAAATGTTGAATTTCAAAGGCATACTTCAAAACTCAACATTTAAAATTACATATACTAAAATTTTAAATTCTCGCTGGTTCTACCCATTTGAAAATTTGAGATTCTTGTGGAATGATTAATCTTTCTGAAATTTTAGCCATTCTCCCTGGTAATTTCATCAAATAATCACGCGCTTTTTCAGCTTCATCTGTTAAATTTGAAATTTTATCAATTTCCCATTTATCAATTAATTTTTGCATGATATCCACATAATCACTTGCCGTATAGACCCCAATTCTTTGTGCAGAATCTGAAAAATGTTCAAATGCAGAACTCATTTTTTCGCCAGATTCTCTCAAAAATTGTGCAGGCATTACGATTTTTTGTTTCATCATATATTGAAAAGCCAACATCATTTCGCTTGGATCTACTTGGAAAATACGATTCACGAATTCGCTATATGCATGGTGGTGACGCATTTCATCACCCGCTATCATTTTGCAAATCTTAGACAACTTATTATCGCCATACGTTTTTGCCAATTGTGCTACACGATTGTGAGAAACATAAGTCGCTAATTCCTGAAAACTCGTGTAAACAAAATTCTTGTATGGATCTCTTCCTGTTCCAATATCGAAACCATCGTTTATTAAATGTTGTGTTGTCATTTCAACTTCACGCATATTTACACGCCCAGATAAATAAAGGTATTTGCTCAATAAATCCCCGTGACGATTTTCCTCTCCAGTCCATTGACGAATCCATTTTGACCAACCGTTAGCCTCCACTTGGTCAATTCCTTCCACGTCCATTAACCAAGATTCATAAGTAGGCAAAGCCTCTTCGGTAATAGTATCGCCAACTAAAGTTACCCAAAAATCATAAGGCAAATCTTTTGCGATTTCACGTAATTCTTTAACTTCTTCATAGAAATTTTCCGATTGAGAATTAGGTAAAAAATCGGTAGGTTGCCAAATTTTTTCAACAGGAATCAAATACTGGTCGACAAATGTATCGACATTTTTTTCAAGAAATTGCATCACTTCAAGACGCATGTTTTTTATTGACATAATTAATTTAGGGTTTGGATTTTATGGTTTTAATTACTCAAAACTGTAAAATCAATTTATTTATGTTTTTTTTATATTTTGAATGATTATTTCTTCGACACTATCAGTTAAATTCTCAATATCAGAATCCTTTACAGAAATTGCATTGTGAACGGTAAAGGTAATTCGATTTCCAAGACCATAAGGGAAAATGCCAAATTTAACAAATTTCCATGAATTGTTAATCGTAATTGGAACAACATATGCAGATGGCGCATATTTACAAAGGATTTTTAACCCACTTTTGGCAAATTCTTTCGGTTTTCCAGTTTTAGATCGTGTTCCTTCAGGGAAAATTACCGCAGAACGATTTGCTTTTTCAATATATTGAGATAATTCTTTGATAACTGAAATGGCTTTTTTTGGATCATTTCTATCGATTAATACCGAACCTCCGTGATTTAAATTATAAGAAATACTCGGGATTCCTTTACCCAATTCTTTCTTACTTACAAATTTAGGATGGAATTTTCTCAAGAACCATATTATCCCGATGATGTCATATAAACTCTGATGATTGGCAACAAAAATAATTGGAACCCCTTTAGGAATAGATTCTCTATTTTCAACTTTATATGTCGTGCCTAATAAATGTCCAATTCGTAAAAGGATAAAATTGAGGTAATCAACACTTTTTTTATGGGCTTGGTATCCAAATAAGTTGAAACAAATCCACTGAATTGGATGAAAAACAACTATGGTTAGCAAAAACAAGAGTAAGCTAATTATAGATATTGGGTACGATATTATTTTTTCCATTGCTGTGAAATTGCGGTCAAAAGTACAAAATATTTATTTTGCAGTGGTTTTTTTTACCCCCTCAAAATTCTTTCTTAAAACACTACTTGGAACTTCGAAAAAAAGAACTATTTTTACTAAAAATAAGTTAAACTAAATGACAGCAAAGATGAGTTCCGACAAAGAAAAAGCAAATCCAGAAAAAGAAGCTAAATTAAAAGCCTTACAACTTACATTAGACAAATTAGACAAGACCTACGGAAAGGGAGCCGTAATGAAAATGGGCGATAAAGCCGTTGAAGAAGTAGAAACAATTTCTTCAGGTTCATTAGGACTCGATTTGGCACTAGG
>JBIIFA010000093.1:0-7156 GCA_044237565.1 Flavobacterium sp. | reverse complement strand
CTAAAGGAAGACATAAATTGACTGTTTCTTGCGAACCAAGACACAAAAAATAATGTTTGTTTAAACATATATAAAGGCGTTACTGTTATTAGTACCGCCTTTTTTTATATCTCATAAGTAAAATATATTAAAAAAAGTTTAAATTGCAACTAGCCTCAAATAACATTACAACAAAATAACTACACAATGCCAAAAGACAATTCAATAAAATCGGTTTTAATAATAGGTTCGGGACCAATTGTAATCGGGCAAGCCTGCGAATTTGATTATGCTGGTTCTCAAGCAGCACGTTCCATTCGTGAAGAAGGTATCGAAGTTATTTTGATAAACTCAAATCCTGCTACCATTATGACCGACCCCTCGATGGCGGATCATATTTATTTGAAACCTTTAACCACCAAATCCATTATTGAAATTCTTAAAGCACATCCACAAATTGATGCAGTTTTACCAACAATGGGAGGACAAACGGCTTTAAATTTATGCTTGGAAGCCGATGAAAAAGGAATTTGGGAAGATTTTGGAGTGCGATTAATTGGCGTTGACATCAATGCAATCAATATTACCGAAGACAGAGAGCAATTCAAACAGCTTTTACATAAAATAAATATTCCAACAGCTCCTGCAAAAACAGCAACTTCATTCTTAAAAGGAAAAGAAATTGCTCAGGAATTCGGATTTCCATTAGTAATCCGTCCGTCATTTACTTTAGGTGGAACAGGTGCCGCTTTTGTGCATACTAAAGAGGATTTTGACGAGCTATTAACTCGAGGTTTAGAAGCTTCACCTATTCACGAAGTTTTGATTGACAAGGCTTTAATTGGTTGGAAAGAATACGAATTAGAACTTTTAAGAGATAAAAATGATAATGTAGTAATCATCTGTTCTATCGAAAATATGGATCCAATGGGAATTCATACTGGTGATAGTATTACGGTGGCTCCTGCAATGACATTATCGGATACCACGTTCCAAAAAATGCGGGATATGGCTATTTTGATGATGCGAAGTATTGGAAATTTTGCGGGTGGTTGTAACGTGCAATTTGCCGTTTCACCTGACGAAAAAGAAGATATTGTAGCCATCGAAATCAATCCTCGTGTTTCGCGTTCTTCTGCGTTGGCATCAAAAGCAACGGGGTATCCAATTGCGAAAATAGCCTCAAAACTAGCTTTAGGGTATCATTTAGATGAATTACAAAACCAAATCACAAAATCAACTTCTGCTTTATTTGAACCAACTTTAGATTACGTAATCGTGAAAATTCCTCGTTGGAACTTCGATAAATTTGAAGGAGCCGACAGAACTTTAGGATTGCAAATGAAATCGGTAGGTGAAGTAATGGGAATTGGTCGTTCATTCCAAGAAGCCTTGCACAAAGCAACCCAATCATTAGAAATTAAACGAAACGGGCTTGGATCCGATGGAAAAGGAAATAAAAACTACGAACAAATTATCGAGAAACTGACTTTTGCGAGTTGGGATCGTGTTTTTGTGATTTATGATGCTATCGCAATGGGAATACCATTGAGTAGAATTCACGAAATTACAAAAATCGATATGTGGTTTTTGAAACAATATGAAGAATTATACACTTTAGAAAAAGAAATATCGAAATTCAAAGTAGATACTTTACCTAAAGAACTGCTTTTGGAAGCCAAACAAAAAGGATTTGCCGACCGACAAATTGCCCACATGATGAGCTGTTTGGAAAGTCAGGTTTATAAATTGCGTGAGGAAAAAAGTATAAAGCGCGTTTACAAATTAGTAGATACGTGTGCCGCCGAATTCAAAGCAAAAACGCCTTATTACTACTCGACTTTTGAAGCTGAAATTGAAAAAGCAAACGGAGAAAAATATGTAGACAACGAAAGTATCGTTTCCGATAGAAAGAAAATAGTAGTTTTAGGTTCAGGACCAAATAGAATTGGACAAGGAATTGAATTTGATTATTCTTGTGTTCACGGTGTGTTGGCTGCGGCTGAATGTGGCTATGAAACGATTATGATTAACTGCAATCCTGAAACGGTTTCAACTGATTTTGATACCGCCGATAAATTGTATTTTGAACCTGTATTTTGGGAACATATTTACGATATTATTCGTCACGAAAAACCAGAAGGCGTCATTGTCCAATTGGGTGGACAAACGGCATTGAAATTGGCTGAGAAACTTTCTAAACACGGCATAAAAATTATTGGAACTTCTTTTGACGCATTAGATTTAGCCGAAGACAGAGGTCGTTTTTCAGAACTTTTAACAGAATTAAAAATACCATTTCCACAATTTGGAATAGCAGAAACAGCAGACGAAGCCTCTGCTTTGGCAGACACTTTGGATTTCCCATTATTGATTCGTCCTTCCTATGTTTTGGGTGGTCAGGGAATGAAAATCGTTATCAACAAACAAGAATTAGAAGAACACGTAATTGATTTATTAAAATCGATTCCAGGAAATAAATTACTGTTAGATCATTATCTTGACGGTGCAATTGAGGCTGAAGCCGATGCCATTTGCGATGGTGAAAATGTGTATATCATTGGAATAATGGAGCATATCGAACCTTGTGGCGTACATTCAGGTGATAGTAACGCCACTTTGCCCCCATTTAATTTAGGGGAATTGGTAATGACGCAAATTAAAGACCATACCAAGAAAATTGCTTTGGCTTTGCGAACTGTTGGTTTAATCAATATCCAATTTGCCATAAAAGACGAAGTGGTTTATATCATTGAAGCCAATCCAAGAGCTTCAAGAACGGTTCCTTTTATTGCAAAAGCTTACGGCGAACCATATGTGAATTATGCCACAAAAGTAATGTTGGGACATAACAAAGTAACCGATTTCAAATTTAATCCACAATTAAAAGGATTTGCAATCAAGCAACCTGTATTTTCATTTAGTAAATTTTATGGTGTAAATAAAGCACTAGGACCAGAAATGAAATCGACTGGCGAAAGCATTTTGTTTATTGACGATTTAAAAGACGATCAGTTTTACGAATTGTATTCCAGACGAAAAATGTATTTGAGTAAGTAATATCGAATAAACATTAAAAAGTCTCAAGCAATTTGGGCTTTTTTTGTTTAAAATTTGATTTTAAAGCCTAAAATTGGTTGGTGATTTTGAACCAAAGAATTAGGATTAGAATACAAATTAGGATTTAAATAAAATGTTATTGTTGCAGCACGACGGGCATTATTTCCAGAACTAATGAAAAGTGGAATACTAGACAATCCAGAAATAACTCCTGTTAAAAACATAAAACCGTAGCCATCAGCACTAGCATTATCAGTGAAAATTCCAAAATTCTCACTAAAACCAATACCGCCAATAGTAGCCAAAACCACTCCTCCACCCAATAATATCCAACCCGTTTTCTTTTGATTGCTACTTTTTTGCAAATAATATTCCTTTGAATTGGTGACAACAGTAGTGTTTTGACTCAGTAAATTGGTTGAAAGGAGCATAAACACAATTAGAAAAATAAGTGTTTTCATGGCAATAATTATTTTGCCTACTATTTCAATATGCAGTTTTCGGCTTCTCTGTTTTTGTAATTACAATAACAAAGTGGCAATTTAAAATGTAGAAAGGGGAAATTATAAAATAAATGCTTAAATCATCTATTAAAGTTACTCAATATCTTTGATAAATTCATCGTATTCAAAATAAAACAGTTCCAAAGCACTCATTTTCTCGTTAAAAAAAGCAAAAATTTCATCCCAATACTTTTGATTGCTCACACTTACATTTAATTTTTCGACCCAAATTCGGCTAATCGTTTTTCCGTTTTCTAAATTAAAATTTTTCTCAAATACCAAATCGGATATAAATTCCTCTTCCAAAATATTTTTCAAAGATTCTAATTTTTCAAAATACTGAATTCGCTTGATTTCATTGCGATGTTCAATATCAATTTGAACTTGAGCTTTGGTGTTTTCTACATAAAATTTAAAAGAAAAATCTTTAATTTTCGTATCGTAAAGAACCCATTTCCTTGGATATTTTTCGGAAAAAGTAACCCAAAATTCCCTTTTTAATTTTTGATTTTCTTCTTTACTATACATACTTACCTTGTTAACAATTTTTATTGATTTTCAAATAGTTGGAAATCACGATTTTCTAAACTATATTTATAGTTGTTTTAATTGCAAAAATAGGATATCATTATGGATTTTACCGAGTTTTTGAAATATGTTCCAATAATTCAACAAGAAAAACTTCTTGCAGAAGAAGCACACCTAAAAATGTCGCCTGCAGAACGCGTTTTGGCAGTTGATGAAGAGGATTATTTCTATAAAAACCCTAGAAAAGCTGCAGTTATGATGCTCATTTATCCCAAAAACGATACAACACATTTAGTTTTAATCCTCAGAAATTCCTATACTGGCGTTCATTCTTCACAAATCGCATTTCCAGGTGGAAAAGTAGAACTAGAAGACGAATCCCTCACACATACCGCACTTCGGGAAACCCATGAAGAAATTGGAATTCATCCCAAAAATATTACGGTAATTAAAACATTTACAGAAATTTATATTCCGCCAAGTAATTTTTTAGTAGCCCCATTTTTAGGAATCAGCCATACTGAATTGACTTTTACAGAACAAATTGAAGAAGTTGCAGGAATAATAGAATTGCCCCTAATTGATTTTTTAAACGAAGAAACCATCGTCACAAAAAAAATGGATACATCCTACGGACTTGATATTGAAGTACCTGCATTCAAAATCAACGAACATTATGTTTGGGGAGCCACCGCAATGATGATGAGCGAATTGAAAGAAGTACTCAAAAGTTCTTTTAAAAAATAATTTTGTAAATTCGCCAATCCTACTTATCAAAAAATTATGTTTTTAATTAAAAGAAACCCGTTTGGTCATATCCTTTTTGTAAAAAAATGGCTCATCCGAATTTTTGCAGTTTTAACCCACAAGCGTTACAGGGGTTTCAATCAGTTGCAAATTGAAGGTTCCGAAATCATAAAATCCTTGCCCGACACCAACGTGCTTTTCATTTCAAATCACCAGACTTATTTTGCCGATGTGGTCGCTATGTTTCATGTTTTTAATGCAAGTTTAAGCGGGCGTCAGGATTCTATAAAAAATGTGGGATACATTTGGCAACCCAAACTAAATATCTATTACGTCGCTGCAAAAGAAACCATGCAAGCCGGATTATTACCCAAAATTTTGTCCTACGCAGGTGCAATAACAGTCGAAAGAACGTGGCGTTCTTGTGGAAAAGATGTCACCGAAAAACGCGATATAAATCCAAATGACACCGAAAACATAAAAATCGCACTCGCCGATGGCTGGGTGATTACCTTCCCACAAGGCACTACAAAATCGTTCAAACCCGTTCGAAAAGGCACCGCACACATCATCAAGCAGCACCGCCCAATCGTTGTTCCAATTGTAATCGACGGCTTTCGTCGTTCCTTTGATAAAAAGGGATTGCGCATGAAAAAGAAAGGAATTCTACAATCTTTTATCATAAAACCGCCCTTGGAAATCGATTATGATAATGACACGATTGAGCAAATTGTCGAGAAAGTAGAATTTGCCATCGAGCAACATCCATCATTTCTAAAAGTGATTCCTGCCGAAGAAATCGAAGCCCAGGAAGCTTTGAATAAAAGCCGCCAATGGGAATACTAATTTTTTTGTTTTAGTACTGATGTAATGTTTTTTAATTTTTTTACCTCTAAAACGATTTGTCTTTGTAGTAATTCACCATCAAATCTACAAATTTACTATATCCCCCCAAACCATCTTTTTGCTGATTGAATTTCAGAAAATTATCGTAGAATATTTGGAATCCTGTTTCTATAAAAGTTTCATATTGTTTCCAAAATGCCTCGCTTTCCTTTAAGTTTTTCAAAATTCCCGGCTGAATCGTTTTTAGCAATTCCTCGAAAACTTTTTTATCTCGAAATTGCCAATTCCTCAAGCAATACCGCAACGCATAACTGTAACCCGAATATTGAAAATACACATTCTCATTTTTTATAGACGCTAAAAACCCAATAAAATTCGCTTCACTTTCAGAAGCATATCCCAATTGGTGTGCCATTTCATGACAAACCGTTGTTGGAAAATTATACATTGGTCCTTTGTCATTCACCTGAGCTTCATTGGTAAACGGGTTCAAATACCCACCAAAACCCATATAACTCAAAGGCAAACTAATAAGTGATTTCTTAATGCTAGGATTGGAATATTCAAAACTTGAAAATTGCTTAGAAAGCAATCGATAACCGGTCAAATTCATTTCAAAAACTTGCTCTTGCGAATACGGAAAAACAACTTTCAAACTGTCATTTTTCTCAATTTGACGGTGAATTTCATTTGTTTTCGCAATCAATACTCTCGTGAATTTCAGCAAATCTTCATTGGAATATTTCTTTTCAATACCCATTTTTTCATACAATGGCACCCGATGGTAATTCATTGCCCAAAGGAAATTGAACAAAAAATAAAATACCGATAAAAAACTTAGAACTCGTAAAACCGAATCTTTCCAATTCAATTTTCCCAATTTATATTGTTGGTAAAACCATCTTAAAATTAAAAAAATAACCACAAAATAAATGCAATCGCCAACAGAAAAAGAAAATTTGCCAAACACGATTCGGGAAAACTTGGAAATAAAAACATACAAACCATTGCTGTAATAGCGCTCTACTACTTCTGGGAAGAACGAAAGCAGCTGTAAAAATAGTATTTGAATAAACAGTAATAGTGGAAGAATGTATTTTCGTTGCACCGTTTTAGATTTGCCATAAAAATAACAATTAAAAAGTTACTGTACCTTATTTATTTGTAAATTTGTATTCAGATAAAGGTAAGGATGACACAAATAACATTAAATATTCCAGACAACGAACTCTCTTTTTTTATGAAATTAATAGAAAAATTCAATTACGAAACAGTAATTAATGAGGTTTCTATAAATCAGGAAATGATGAATTTGTTGGATGAGAGAAGAGCAACTGCAAAAACTGACGATTTTATTCCTTGGAACGATGCAAAAAAACAATTGCAGTTTAAATCCAAAGGATGATTTATAAAATTGTAATTGAGCCAAGAGCAATCTTAGACATTCAAAATGCAATAGATTATTACGACTCAAAGCAAATTGGATTAGGCGA
>JBIIFA010000013.1:0-20990 GCA_044237565.1 Flavobacterium sp. | reverse complement strand
ACCTGAAGCAAAGTCAGATTTAATACTTGAAAAAATATTTGTTTTTTTTAACATAATTTCTAATAAATTTAATATAAAAAGTTCTTTTTCAAAAATAGCAACAGAATTGTTATTTTTAAATTAAAATGCAAGTTATGTTAAATTTGTTGGGGTGGAGGAATAAAAATTTTAGAAGAAATTGAATCGTGACGTAAATTATTAAAGGAATAAATTTTAATTTTATTAATCAATAAAATTCTAATTACCGGGTATTGTGTATCAACTAAGAAATCAGATTTAATTTCTTTTTGAGAAATTTCTTCTTCAGTCAAGCTATAAAAACAGGATGTGTCTATAGCTTTCTCTATCAAACTAACTATTGTTGGAGTTGAAAGAAAAATAAAAAAAATAAAAATTATTATTTTTACTTCGATTTTCATATTTACAAAAATAATCCAAAACAAATTCAATTTACTAAACTCCCTTTAAATTTTATAGTTTATTTAACATGTGTAACATTTCATTATTATGAAATAGATATTTATTTATCATAAGTTAAACTGATAGTTTTTTATATTTGCATTATATAATACTATTAAGATGACAATTACTCAATTACAGTATGTTTTAGCTGTTGCAGAACATAAAAATTTTACACTTGCTGCTGAAAAATGTTTTGTTACCCAACCAACTTTAAGTATGCAAATTCAAAAAGTGGAAGAAGAACTAAAAATTCAGATTTTTGATAGAACGAAAAAACCAATTCAATTGACTGATATTGGACAAAAGATTGTAAATCAAGCCAAAAATATTGTCAATGAGGCCGATAGAATGAAAGATATTGTTGAGCAACAAAAGGGATTCATTGGCGGGGAGTTTCGATTAGGTATAATTCCAACAATTATGCCGACACTGTTACCAATGTTTTTAACAACTTTTATCAAAAAATTCCCTAAAGTAAAACTCATAATTGAAGAGTTAAACACCGACGAAATAATCATCAAATTAAAGAACGGAAATCTCGATGCTGCCATTGCTGCTACTCCGTTAAGTGAAGAAAAACTGAAAGAAATTGTGCTATATTACGAACCATTTGTAGCTTATATTCCTGAAAAACATCGAATTTCAGATATAAAGGAAATTGAAGTTTCGGATTTGAATTTGGACGAAATTTTATTATTACAAGACGGACATTGTTTTCGTGACGGGGTTCTAAATTTATGTAAAAATCAAGATGTTGTTTCACTAAATAATTTTCAAATTCAAAGTGGTAGTTTTGAAACACTAATTAAATTGGCTGATGAGGGATTGGGTTTAACCCTACTCCCCTATTTGCATACTATGGATTTAAAGGATAATGACAAATTGAAATTAAAACATTTTAAAGATCCGAAACCAGCACGAGAAGTCAGTCTTATTTTCCCTAAAACAGAATTAAAAATACAAATTATAGATGCTTTGAAACAAACAATTTCCGGAATCATTCGAGGAGCAATCGCTTTTCAAAATGTAGAAATTATAAATCCACTTCCAAAAAAATAATAAAAAAAGGTTTAAAATGTCTTAAAGCACATCTAAACTTCCTTTTCCTTCTCTGATTACAACAGGTTCAAATCCAGATAAATCAATTATGGTAGAACCTATATTATCCCCATAACCACCGTCAATTACCATATCGACAAGGTTTTGCCATTTCTCAAAAATTAGTTCTGGATCGGTAGAATACTCTAAAACCGCATCTTCATCGTGAATGGATGTTGAAACAATTGGATTTCCCAATTGACGCACTATTTCTAAAGCAATCGCATTATTGGGAACCCGAATTCCAACGGTAGTTTTCTTTTTGAATTCTTTTGGTAAATTATTATTTCCTGGCAGAATGAATGTATAAGGTCCTGGTAAAGCTCTTTTTAGGATTTTAAAAGTTGCGGTGTCAATTTGCTTCACATAATCTGAAATGTGACTCAAATCGGAACAAACAAATGAAAAATTGGCTTTTTCCAATTTAACGCCTTTAATCTTCGCAATGCGTTCTAAAGCTTTTGTATTCGTAATATCACATCCCAAACCATAAACGGTATCTGTTGGATAAATCACCAAACCGCCATTTTTCAATACGTCAACCACTTTTTTGATAGCGGCTTCGTTGGGTTTGTCTTCGTATATTTTTATGAATTGTGCCATTTTTTTTTATTTTAAAGTTTAAATGTTTAACGTTTAAAATGTTTCTAATAACAACTTTAAACATTAAACTTTGAACATTTTTTTTACCCAATCACATCCAATTTTGCAAAACGCAGTAATAATTTCTTAATTCCGCCAACTTCAAATTTGATTTCTGCTTTTTTATCTGCGCCAACGCCTTCTAAATTAATGACTTCGCCTTTTCCAAAACGTTCGTGCATTACAACATTTCCAATCGTTAATTTGTTGTCAAATAAATTGGCAGCACCCGAAGGCGCATTAGAATTCATTGGTTTTAACTTCCTAACAGTTGCTGGTTGTTCGTCACCATATTGCTTTGGTGGCGTTCCTCCTATTGGCTTAGCCAAACGCAATTTTGATTTATCGACATCACCAAAAATATCGCTATCAATCATTGGTTTGTACCTGTAATTATTTTCTTCAGGCGTTAAATATTCCAAATATTGACCGTCAATTTCTTCAATAAAACGAGAAGGTTCACTGTCTGTCAATTTACCCCAGCGGTAACGTGATTGCGCATACGTCAAATACGCTTGATGTTCAGCCCGCGTTAATGCTACGTAAAACAAGCGACGTTCTTCTTCCAATTCGCTTCGAGTACTCATACTCATCGCACTTGGAAACAAATCTTCCTCCATTCCAACCACAAAAACTGTTGGAAATTCCAATCCTTTTGCTAAGTGAATCGTCATTAATGCCACGCGGTCATCATCGCCAGTATCTTTATCTAAATCGGTTGCCAAAGCCACGTCTTCCATAAATTCGGATAAAGCACCACGAGCGCCATCAATTTCTTTTTGCCCTTCGGTAAAATCTTTCATACCGTTCAACAACTCTTCGATATTTTCAATTTTAGCAACACCTTCAGGAGTTCCGTCTTTTTTCAATTCCTGAACCAATCCTGTTTTTTTAGAAACATGATCGGCAATATAAAACGCATCTTGATTTTCATTAATTATCTGAAAACTTTGAATCATAGTCACAAAATCAGTCAGTTTTTGTTTCGTTCCTGAATTCAGTTTCAAGTCAATTTTATCAATATTTTGCATTACTTCAAATATTGATCTTTTGTAATGATTGGCTGCAATTGTTAGTTTTTCAACCGTTGTATCTCCAATTCCACGTGCAGGATAATTGATTACTCTTATCAAAGCTTCCTCATCTTTTGGATTGATAATCAAACGCAAGTAACACAAAACATCCTTAATTTCTTTCCTTTGATAAAAAGACAAACCTCCATAAATTCTATAAGGAATATCTCTTTTTCGAAGCGCATCTTCCATCGCACGAGATTGCGCATTAGTACGATACAAAATAGCAAATTGACCATTCATCATTTGGTTTTGCATTTTTTGCTCCCAAATCGTGCTAGCAACAAATCGCCCTTCTTCACCATCAGTCAAACTACGATGCACTTTTATTTTCGCACCAAAGTCATTGGCAGTCCATACAATCTTGTCTAATTTGGTTTTGTTTTTTTCTATAATTGAATTGGCAGCTTCTACAATATTTTTTGTAGAACGGTAATTTTGTTCCAATCTATAGATCTTTACGCCTTCATAATCTTTTTGGAAATTAAGAATGTTATTGATATTAGCACCTCGAAAAGCATAAATACTTTGCGCATCATCACCAACCACACAAATGTTTTGAAATTTGTCGGATAAAGCTCGTACAATTAAATATTGAGAATGATTGGTATCTTGGTACTCATCGACCAAAATATATCGAAATCTGTTTTGGTATTTGGATAAAACTTCAGGAAATCGACTTAGCAATTCATTGGTTTTCAATAATAAATCATCAAAATCCATGGCTCCCGCTTTGAAACAGCGTTCGACATAATTTTTATAAATTTCACCCAAACGAGGTTTTTTAGACATTGCGTCGGCTTCTTGTAATTCGGGGTTATTGAAATAAGCCTTAACAGTAATCAAACTATTTTTGTAAGATGAGATTCTGCTTAAAACTTGCTTTGGTTTATAAATGTCTTTGTCCAATTGCATTTCCTTAATAACAGACGAAATCAAACGCACAGAATCTTGCGTATCGTATATAGTAAAATTCGATGGATATCCTAATTTGTCAGATTCTGAACGGAGAATTCTTGCAAAAACGGAATGGAAAGTTCCCATCCAAAGATTTTTAGCTTCGTTGGAACCTACAATATCCGAAATTCTTTTTTTCATTTCACGAGCCGCTTTGTTCGTAAAAGTCAACGCCAAAATACTAAAAGAGTCAACTCCCAAACTCATCAAATAGGCAATTCTAATGGTTAGAACTCTTGTTTTTCCTGAGCCTGCACCGGCAATAATTATCATTGGCCCGTCCTTTTGGAGAACAGGTTCTTGTTGTGCTTCGTTAAGTTGGCTGATGTATTTCTGCATTTTAAATTTTCAATATTGAATACAAAAATAAGAATTTAGAACGAAGAATTTGGTTTGAAAACAAACTATAAATTAGAAGTTATACAATTTTATCAACCTGATTATTTTCCAATAAAAACATCATACCCAAATCGGATTAATGTGCCAATTACAACTACCAAAAAGAAAATTCTTATAAACTTATTTCCTTTGTTGATTGCTAACTTAGCGCCTAAAAAACCACCAAATGCATTACAAACTGCCATTGGAATAGCAATCATCCAAATGATTTTTCCTTTGATTATAAACAAACAAATCGAACCAAAATTCGTTGCTAAATTCACCATTTTTGCATTGGCGGAAGCCTGAAGAAAATCAAAACCGAGTAATGTTACAAATGCCAAAACTAAGAAACTTCCAGTTCCAGGACCAATAAAACCGTCATAAAATCCGATGAAAAAGGAAATCAAAACGGCATATAAAATCTGTTGGTTTGTAGAATGCGATTTATCAGAATGTTGTCCGAAATTTTTCTTTACGTACGTATAAATAACTAATAATGATAAAACTATAAGCAATAAAGGTTTCATAAAATCATTGCTAACATAAGTCAATAAAGTTGAACCTAAAAACGCCGAAGGAACTGCCAAAACCATCATAATAATTAGCAATTTCCAATTCATTTCTATCTTTTTTAAATATTGAAATGCTGCAAAAAAAGTACCGCTAAATGAAGGAATTTTAAGTGTTCCAATGATTGTTGCAACGGGGAGATTTGGCAGTAAAATAAAACCCATTGGCGTTTGAATTAATCCTCCACCACCAACAATTGCATCTACAAAACCAGCTAAAAAAGCAGCAATACATAATAAGATTAAAATTGTAACATCCATTTTTTTAAAATTTTATCAAATGTAAGCTATAAGTTTATTTGTTTATTCGTTAATTTGTTTTTTGATTATAAAATAAATAAAATTTATACTAAAATGGAAGCTACAAAATTATTAGAACTTTTAAGTTATACTTTACCAGCATTAACCACAGGAGTTGTTGCCTATTATTTTTTTGATTTACATACAAAAAATGAAGAAGGAAGACGTAGGTATTTGTTAAATAAAGAAGCTCAAAAAGAGGCATTGCCAATTCGTTTGCAAGCTTTTGAACGAATGACTTTATTTTTAGAACGAATCAATCTTGCCAAATTACTAGTTCGGATTACTCCAATTTCTGAAGATAAAAACGATTATGAAAACTATGTAATTGCACAAATTGAGCAAGAATTTGAACACAATTTAACGCAACAAATTTATATGTCAGATGAATGTTGGACTATAATTGTTACGGCTAAAAACGCTACAATTCAAATGATTAGAAAAGCAAATTTAAGTGACCAAGTGGACAATGCAAACAAATTGCGAGAAGTGATTTTGAGTGATTTAATGGAAAAGCAGTCACCAAGTAATACCGCATTAGCATATATCAAAAATGAAGTGCAATTGATGTTTTAAAGAATCTGTAAAACTAAAAAAACCTTTCAGATGAAAGGTTTTTTTGTTTATTCTAAATATTACTTTCTAGTTAAAACTTTTTCAACTGCGGCAACAATGGCTTGATTGTTCAATTTGTATTTTTCCATTAATTGTGCAGGAGTTCCGCTTTCGCCAAAAGAATCTTGAACCGCAACAAATTCTTGTGGAGCGGGATGATTTAATGATAAAACTCTTGCTACACTCTCCCCTAGTCCACCCAAAATATTATGTTCTTCGGCGGTTACGATGCATTTTGTTTTTGCTAAAGATTTCAATATCGACGTTTCATCTAAAGGCTTAATGGTATGAATATTAATAACTTCTGCCGAAATTCCTTTTGCTTCTAATGCTTCTGCAGCCAATAAAGCTTCCCAAACTAAATGTCCCGTTGCAACAATAGTTACGTCCGTTCCTTCGTTTAAAATAATTGCTTTTCCTATTTCAAATGGCTCGTCAGAAGGCATAAAATTTGGCACAACTGGACGACCGAAACGCAAGTAAACTGGCCCGTGGTGTTTTGCAATTGCCAATGTCGCCGCTTTGGTTTGGTTATAATCACACGTATTGATTACGGTCATTCCTGGCAACATTTTCATTAATCCAATATCTTCTAAAATTTGATGTGTTGCGCCATCTTCACCAAGAGTCAATCCAGCATGTGAAGCACAAATTTTTACATTTTTATCAGAATATGCTACCGATTGACGAATTTGATCGTAAACTCTTCCCGTAGAAAAATTCGCAAAAGTTCCTGTAAAAGGGATTTTTCCACCAATGGTTAATCCTGCTGCAATTCCAATCATATTGGCTTCTGCAATACCGATTTGAAAAAAACGCTCTGGATGGTTTTTCTTGAAATCATCAAATTTTAAGGATCCAATTAAATCGGCACAAAGCGCCACCACTTTTTCATTGGTTTGTCCTAATTCTGTCATTCCTGCTCCAAAACCAGAACGGGTATCTTTACTTCCTGTATTTATATATTTTTTCATTTTTTTTAATTGAAAGATTTTAAAATTATAGAATTATAAAAATTCATACTTATTTAGTAATCGCTTTCTCCTTCTGTATAATTTTGAGATAATGCAGTTTCTAATTGTGCGTCGTTTGGCGCTTTTCCATGCCAAGCGTGACTAAACATCATAAAATCGACACCATTACCCATTTCAGTATGTAACAAAACACAAACTGGTTTTCCTTTTCCAGTTCTTGATTTGGCATCGTTCATACCCGCAATTATCGCCTCAATATTATTTCCTTCTTTAATTTCTAGAACATCCCAATCAAAAGCTTCAAATTTTGCTCGAATGCTTCCCATTGCTAATACTTCATCTGTGGAACCGTCAATTTGTTTTCCGTTAAGGTCGATTGTAGCAATTAGATTATCTACTTTTTTTGCTGAAGCATACATAATTGCTTCCCAGTTTTGACCTTCTTGCAATTCTCCATCACCATGAAGTGTATAGATAATATGTTTATCACCGTTTAGTTTTTTTGCTTGAGCAGCACCAATTCCCACTGACAATCCTTGTCCTAAAGAACCCGATGCTATTCTAACTCCTGGTAAATTATCATGAGTAGTTGGATGTCCTTGCAACCTTGAATTGATTAATCTAAAAGTAGCCAATTCTGCAACTGGAAAATAGCCGCTTCTTGCTAAAACACTATAGAATACTGGAGAAATATGTCCATTAGAAAGGAAGAATAAATCCTCGTCGATACCGTCCATGTCGAACCCTTCTTTTCGGTCCATAATGTTTTGGTACAGTGCTACCAAAAATTCTGTACAACCAAGTGAACCGCCTGGATGTCCTGAATTTACGGCATGAACCATCCGAAGAATATCTCTTCTAACTTGGATTGTTAAATTTTGTAATTGTTGTGTGTTGAGCTTCATTGTGTGAATTATTGTTAAACTGTTGCAAAGATAATCAGATAATTGGATTGATAGATTTTTCAAATAAAAAATCCTATCGAAATAGGATATTTATTTTATAAAAATTAAGATTCTTATTTAACGTACATTTTTTTATCTACCACCCTATCCATATAATCTTGAATAAATGCTTTACAATGGAGTTCAATAGCATTCATTTCTTGGTTTCTATTTGCAATTAAATTGAATTTTAAACCTTTATCATCCTTATCATAAAACCCTGTGGCCTGATTTCCATCAAATGTACAAATGTAATTTCCCTTTGAAAACTGATAGATCGTACCCGTAGAATTGATTACAAATGGCGTACTTTTTTTGGTGTCAAATAGACTTCGACCCCAGCTTCTAAAAGGTTTTTTATATCCAATCATGTCTAAAATTGTTGGATAAATATCTATTTGTTGTGCCAAATCAGTATTTACGCCAACTAAATCACTGTTGGGTTTATAGATAATAATAGGAACTGCAAAACGATTTATTGGTTTTTGAAATTCGTCATAATAAATTTGGTTGCAATGATCGGCAACAAAAACAAAAATAGTATTTGAAAACCAAGGTTCTTTTTTTGCTTCATTGAAAAAGCGTTTCAGCGAATAATCAGTATATTCAGCACATTTATGAATAGGAACGCCGCCTTCAAGGAAGGTGTTTTTATATTTATTTGGAATGATATAAGGTTCGTGGGAAGAAACTGTAAACACAGATGCAAAAAAAGGAGTTTTCTTCTTGTCTAATGTTTTCTTCATGAATTGAAGAAAAGGTTCGTCCCAAATTCCCCAAAAACCATCAAATTGAGAATCGTCATTGAATTCAGTTCTTCCATAGTAATTATCAATTCCTAGAATATTAGCAAACCCTAAAAACCCCATAGAGCCATTGGCGGCTCCGTGAAAAAACGACGTGTTGTAACCTTCACTTTTCAATGTGGAAACCAGAGATTCTATTTTTTGTTTTGGATAAGGTGACGATGTGAAAGCGTCTTTAAATGCTGGAATCCCTGCTAATACCGATGACATTCCGTGTATAGACTGTCTTCCATTTGCGTATGCATTTGTAAAAATCATGCTGTGTTGCGACAAGGAATCTAGAAAAGGGGCGTGGCTTTTATAATTTGGGATTTTAGCGTTTTTGTTGAGTGCGCCGATGTATTCGCGACCGTAGCTTTCCAAAATAAAAACAACTACATTAGGCTTTGTTTCGGAATTATTATGATAGGTTTTTATGGGCTGAACTAAACTATTAATTACTTGCGGATTCACATCCTTAAAATCCGTTTTTATGAAGCTATTGCTAAACAATGTTCTGATAATGGCAAAGGGGGTATTTAATACAATATCCGAATGTACAATATTTTTAACATGTCGGCTCGCGTCTAAAAGGTTGATTGGGCGAGTTGATTTTTTGAAATCACCACCACGGATTCCACCAATTATCATTAGAACTACAAATAAAAAACCTACTGTAGAAAATCCAAAATAAGCCACTTTTTTTGTGGGTTCGAATGCCAATACGGTCACTTTTTTATATAAATAAATCCAAAGTACCGAGAAAAGCAGAAATAATACCCAAACATGCCAATAATCGAAAATAAAACTAATGAACAGTGGCAATAAATTAGTTTCGTGCTTCATTACATTCCAAACTACAATTGTAGATCTTGCAAAAGTAAATTTGTAATAAATGAAATCTATAAAATTAGTGGCATAAGCCAATAAATTCATTGAAAAGTACAAATAGAACAAAAAAATTTGATAGGTGCGACTGGTGTTTTTAAAAATTGGCAGCACTGAAAACACTATGAATAATAGGTTTGCATAAAGAATTGCAGTAGTGTCAAAAGCCAATCCATAGTAGCAAAGCGATAAGAAATCAGTAATAGAATCGACTTTTAGCAATCGGAAATTATAGATGTAAAATAGTACTCGTGCAAAAAAGTAAAAGATATAAGCCAGAGAAAGTCTGTAAAACAGGACTTTATATTCGTTTAAGCGCAAGTGTTGCTGCATTTTGCAAGGAATTAATATAAATGACATGCAAATATATTACAAATTAATTATTGGTTAAGTTAATATTAAAATAAAGTAAACTTTAAAATCAAATTGTTCTAGTTTTCCGAGGTTTGCGTGAGTGATGGCAGTGGAAATCCTCTTGCGGAACGCAGTGGAGCGAGAGATTGTAGCGTACAGCACGACCGAGTTTAACACAAATTGCCTCGTACCGAGAAATGATGTGAACGAGGGCACGCCCAAAAAATTATATATTTTAAAAGTGTTAATTAATTTGGTATTTCACAACTCATAAATTACAATTCACTTATATTTGCGAACTGAAAAAAGCCTATATGAAGTTTGATTTATTAAAGACTGATCCGCAAACGCAAGCTAGAGCGGGCACGATTACGACCGATCACGGGGTAATTGAAACGCCAATTTTTATGCCTGTGGGAACTGTTGCGTCAGTAAAAGGCGTGCACCAGCGGGAGTTGAAGGAGGAAATTAATCCTGATATTATTCTTGGAAATACGTACCATTTGTATTTACGTCCACAAACCGAAATTCTTGAAAAAGCGGGTGGATTGCATAAATTCATGAATTGGGATCGGAATATTTTGACTGATTCTGGGGGTTATCAAGTGTATTCGCTTTCGGCAAATAGAAAAATTAAGGAAGAAGGAGTGAAATTCAAATCGCATATTGACGGTTCGTATCACTTTTTTACGCCTGAAAATGTCATGGAAATTCAACGTACCATTGGTGCCGATATTATTATGGCATTTGATGAATGTACGCCTTATCCTTGTGATTTTCGGTACGCACAACGTTCGATGCACATGACGCACCGTTGGTTGGATCGCTGTATCAATCATTTGGATAAAGTACCTGTGAAATATGATTACGACCAAACATTTTTCCCAATTGTTCAGGGAAGTACCTATAAAGATTTGCGGATGCAATCGGCAGAATATATTGCGAATGCTGGGGCGCAAGGAAATGCAATTGGCGGACTTTCAGTGGGAGAACCTGCCGAAGAAATGTATGCAATGACGGAAATTGTTACTGCAATTTTACCGCAAGACAAACCGAGATATTTGATGGGTGTGGGAACGCCAATTAATATTCTAGAAAATATTGCACTTGGAATTGATATGTTTGATTGCGTGATGCCAACAAGAAATGCCAGAAACGGAATGTTGTTTACGGCAAATGGAACGATAAATATTAAAAATAGAAAATGGGCTGACGATTTTTCGCCTGTTGACGAAATGGGATTGACATTTGTAGATACCGAATATTCAAAGGCCTATTTGCGTCACCTTTTTTCAGCAAACGAATATCTTGGAAAGCAAATCGCTACGATTCATAATCTTGGATTTTATATGTGGTTGGTTCGTGAGGCCAGAAAGCATATCTTAGCGGGAGATTTCAAAGTTTGGAAAGAAATGATGGTAAAAAACATGAGTCAGAGATTGTAATAGCTTTATGAAAATAATAGACAAATACATATTAAAGCGCTATTTGAGTAACTTTTTTGTAATGTTACTGATGTTTATTCCTATTGGAATCATCATTGACGTTTCTGAAAAAGTGGACAAAATGGTTGAAAACGAAATTCCGTTTTCGGACATTGCATTGTATTATTTTCACTTTACTATTTATTTTGCCAATCTTTTATTTCCTATATTTTTATTTCTTTCGATAATTTGGTTTACCTCAAAATTGGCTAATAATACAGAGATTATTGCGATATTGAGTTCGGGAATTTCATTTACACGATTTATGCGACCTTATATTATAGGAGCTTCGATTATTTCTGTTTTAGCTTTGCTAATGGGCATTTTTTTATTGCCAAGAGCGAGTGAAGGTTTCAATAATTTCAGATATACCTACCTTAAAACGGGCGGAAAAGAATTGATGCGAGATGAATCTGATGTGTTCCGACAAATCAGCAAAGACGAATACATATTTGTAGGAAGTTTCAATGAAGTTTCCAAAATGGCGTTTAACTTTTCATTAGAGAAGTTCAAAAAAGACGAATTAGAATTCAAAATTACAGCCAACAGAATCAAGTGGAATCCGAAAGAGAAAAACTATACTTTGTTTGATTATACCAAAAGAACTGTTGGAACACTTGACGACAAAATTGAGGTTTCCGAAAAAAAAGATACTGTTTTTAGTTTCGATTTGGAGGATTTAACACCAACGGTTTATGTAGCAGAAACATTACCATTATTGGATTTATATCATTTTATAGATAAAGAAAAAAAGCGCGGTTCCTCAAATATTAGCGTTTATTTAGTAGTACTTTACAAAAAATACAGCTTGCCCGTTTCTGCATTTATCCTAACAATAATTGCACTTGCCGTATCCTCAATGAAACGTCGAGGCGGAATGGGTATCAATTTGGCAATAGGAATTGCAATCGCTTTTGCCTTTGTTTTCTTTGACAAAATTTTCGGTGCTTTAGCAGAAAAATCTACTATAAACCCAATGATTGCAGTTTGGTTACCGAATATATTATTTGGAATTTTAGCCATTTATCTTCTTCGTAATGCTAAACGATAACCTAAAAAGTTACCTTCATCTCCATTTCATTGTATTTGTATGGGGATTTACAGCAGTTTTAGGAAAACTAATTTCTCTCGATGCAATGCCATTAGTTTGGTACCGAATGTTCCTCGCCGTCGGTTTCATACTTTTATATATCTTATATAAAAAAATTCCGCTGAAAGTTCCTAAAAAAATCCTGTTTGGTTTTTTATTCGCAGGATTGGTAATCGCTTTTCACTGGTTCACCTTCTTCAAAGCCATTAAAGTATCTAATATTTCGGTTACATTGGCTTGTCTTTCAACAGGCGCTTTTTTCGCATCATTAATGGAACCCCTTTTCTATGGGCGCAAAATTATTTGGTATGAAGTGTTCTTCGGAATTATAGTATTCATTGGCCTTTACATCATTTTCAATATAGACGGTCATTTCATAAACGGAATACTACTAGCCCTTTCTTCTGCGTTTTTATCCGCCTTATTTTCAATGATAAACGGAAAATATGCCAAAGAATACAACCCCACAATCATCTCTTTTTATGAACTTTTAGGAGGCGTATTTTTTTTCTCCGTCTTCTTGTTTTTTATGGGGAGTTTTAACGAAAAATTCTTTGAAATTTCCAATTCTGATTGGTTTTATCTCATTATTCTTAGCACATTTTGTACTGCTTATGCATTTATTGCATCTGTAAAAGTTATGAAATTTCTGAGTCCCTACACCGTAATGCTCACTATAAATCTCGAACCTATTTACGGGATTATTTTGGCTGTAATCGTATTCAAAGAAACCGAAAATATGAGCGTCAATTTCTACATCGGTGCTCTTTTAATTCTTTCCACGGTAATTCTAAACGGAGTTTTAAAATACTTCAACAAATCTTCAAAATAGTTTAAAACCCTTTATTTCATTAGCTATTTTAGCTTTCCGCTTCAAGTCCTCATTCAAAAAGGTGTTTTTCTAAGCCCAACAACCACAAACCAAGAACCAACAACTTCCCTGCAATCAACTAAATATTGTCAATTTACAATCATTTAATTTTTCCATCTTTAAATTTAGAACTATATTTGCCTTCTAAAAATAATTTTAATGCACAGATCCTATGGAATATTTAGATTTTGAGCTTCCCATAAAAGAATTAGAAGACCAATTAGACAAATGTGAAATCATCGGGCAAGAGTCCAATGTTGATGTGACCACAACTTGCAAACAAATTGAGAAAAAATTACAAGAAACCAAACGCGAAATATATAAAAACCTAACGGCTTGGCAGCGCGTTCAATTGTCGCGTCATCCAAGTCGACCTTACACAATGGACCACGTTAAAGCTTTTTGTGGAGAAACGTTTCTTGAACTTTTCGGCGATCGAAATTTCAAAGACGACAAAGCAATGATTGGTGGATTAGGAAAAATCGGTGGACAGTCGTTTATGATTGTTGGTCAACAAAAAGGGTTTAATACCAAAACACGTCAATTCCGTAACTTCGGAATGGCAAATCCTGAAGGATACAGAAAAGCACTGCGTTTAATGAAAATGGCCGAAAAATTCGGAATCCCTGTTTTAACTTTAATTGATACTCCTGGAGCCTATCCTGGTTTAGAAGCCGAAGAACGCGGTCAAGGAGAAGCCATTGCAAGAAATATTTTCGAAATGATTCGTTTGAAAGTGCCAATTATAACCGTAATTGTCGGAGAAGGTGCTTCTGGTGGTGCATTAGGAATTGGTGTTGGTGACAGAGTGTACATGTTAGAAAACACATGGTATTCTGTTATTTCTCCTGAATCTTGTTCTTCTATACTTTGGAAAAGTTGGGAATACAAAGAACAAGCTGCCGAAGCATTAAAATTGACTTCAGCAGATATGAAAAAACAAAAATTAGTTGACGATATCATTCCTGAACCACTTGGTGGAGCTCATTACGACAGAGAAACTACATTTAAAACTGTAGAACAATATATATTGAAAGGATTCAATGAATTAAAAGACTTATCAACAACAGAGCTAGTGGCCCAAAGAATGGACAAATACAGCAAGATGGGTGAGTTTAAGGATTAAATTCTTAAAAATAAATGTTAAATCCGAAGCCCAATGGTTTCGGATTTTTTTTTGGTTATAAACAAAAAACTATTGGTTATCAACAATTATTTCTAATAACTCATTAAGGAACTTTTTTATTTTTTTGTTACTTTCGCTTCATGGAAAAATTCGTAAACCTCAACCCAATAAAAGTAGATAAAACTACAATTATCAATTTAGAAAAAGGAAAACTCCCACCACAGGCACTTGAACTAGAAGAAGCAGTACTTGGTGCGATGATGATTGATAAAAAAGGTGTTGATGAAGTAATCGATATTTTACAACCCGATGCTTTTTATAAAGATGCACACAAACATATTTTTGAAGCGATTTTTCAGTTGTTCACCGATTCTCAACCAATTGACTTATTAACAGTTTCGGCACAGCTAAAAAAGAGCGCCAAATTAGAATTAGCTGGGGGTGATTTTTATTTGATTCAACTCACTCAAAAAATTTCCTCTTCGGCACATATTGAGTTTCATTCTCGAATTATACTACAGAAATTCATCCAAAGAAGTTTAATACGAATTTCATCTGAAATTATCGAGGAATCCTATGACGAATCCACGGATGTATTTGATTTGTTAGACAAAGCAGAATCCAAATTATACGAAGTAACACAAGGAAACATTAAACGAAGTTCTGAAACAGCTCAAAGTTTGGTAATTCAGGCTAAGAAAAGAATTGAAGAAATAGCTGGAAAAGAAGGGTTAAGTGGTATTGCAACAGGTTTTGATAGCTTAGATAAAATCACCTCAGGATGGCAACCTAGCGATTTAATTATCATTGCGGCTCGTCCTGGTATGGGAAAAACCGCATTCGTACTTTCAATGGCGCGAAACGTTGCTATAGATTTTGGACATCCTGTGGCATTATTTTCTTTGGAAATGTCATCTGTCCAATTAATTACAAGATTAATTTCTTCTGAAACTGGTTTGTCTTCTGAAAAATTAAGAACGGGAAAATTAGAAAAACACGAATGGGAACAATTGAGTATCAAAGTTAAAAACTTAGAAAAAGCGCCACTTTTCATTGATGATACCCCTTCTCTTTCAATATTTGATTTGAGAGCAAAATCAAGACGTTTGGCATCACAACACGGCATAAAACTGATTATTGTAGATTACTTACAATTAATGACTGCTGGAGGAAGTAACGGGAAAGGAGCCGGAAATAGAGAGCAAGAAATTTCTACCATTTCCAGAAACTTAAAAGCCTTGGCAAAAGAATTAGGCGTGCCCGTAATTGCATTGTCGCAATTATCGCGTGCCGTAGAAACTCGTCCAGGACATAAACGACCTTTGTTGTCTGACCTTAGGGAATCTGGAGCAATCGAGCAAGATGCAGATATTGTTTCGTTTATTTACAGACCTGAATATTACAAATTAGACGAATGGGACGATGAAGGAAGTTCGCCAACACAAGGTCAAGCAGAATTTATAATTGCCAAACACAGAAACGGAAGTTTAGAAAGTGTGCGATTGAAATTTGTTGGAAATCTTGGTAAATTCGAAAATTTAGAAAGTTATGTTGGAAGTTATGATGATTTACCTTCAAAAATGAATCATGATGACAATCCATTTCAAACAAAAAACTTACCATCGGCAAATGAAGCTTTTGGAAGTAATTTGAATGGTTTTGAAGACGATAGCGACGTTCCTTTTTAAAAAAATCTTATTTAATATTTAACCGCATTGACCTACTAAAAATTTTTTAGTAGGTTTTTTTATTTCACAGCAAATCGATTGTTATTTTGGCAGAATAATCGTATATTAGTATACCCATTTCTCGATTAAAATTAATTCATCACTTTATGAATAGTATTTTAAACATAATCGACTTATTCAAAGTCTTTTTAGTAGAAATTGGGGAACTCTCCTATTTTGCAAGTCGTTTTTTTAAAGAAGTTTTCAAAATACCCTTTGAATTTAAAGAGTTTTTGCGACAATGTTTCAATATGGGAAACCGCTCGTTATTGTTGGTTGCCGTAACAGGATTCATTATTGGACTGGTATTTACACTTCAATCAAGGCCAACACTTCAAGAATTTGGAGCCGTTTCTTGGATGCCATCAATGGTAAGTATTTCAATAATTCGAGAAATTGGTCCAATCATAACCGCTTTGATTTGCGCAGGTAGAATTGGCTCTGGAATTGGTGCAGAATTAGGCTCAATGCGGGTAACCGAGCAAATTGATGCTATGGAAGTTTCGGGCACAAATCCTTTCAAATACCTTGTGGTTACAAGGATTTTAGCTACTACATTAATGATTCCTATTTTAGTTTTCTTTGGAGATGCAATTGCCATTTTTGGTTCTGCATTAGTTGAAAATATAAAAGGAAATGTTTCATATTTACTGTATTTTAATCAGGTTTTTAATAGTTTAGAATTCAGTGATTTAATCCCAACCACCATAAAAACTTTCTTTTTTGGATTTGCCATCGGATTAGTAGGATGCTTTAAAGGCTATTATTGCAAAAAAGGAACGGCTGGCGTTGGACTTGCTGCAAATTCAGCGGTCGTTTTTACCTCTATGCTCCTTTTTATTATCGATTTTATTGCCGTTTTCGTTACTAATATTTTTTACGATTTATAAGTTATGAGTTTCGATAAATCAAATCCAGTTATAGAAATCAATGCACTTCGAAAAAGTTATGGTGAAAATCTTGTGCTAAACGGATTTAATATGAAGCTATTCGAAGGCGAGAATTTGGTTATTATGGGGAAATCGGGTTGTGGAAAGTCAGTAATGATAAAATGCCTAATTGGATTAGAAGAACCCGATGGCGGTACGATTATGGTAATGGGGAAAAACATTAACAATCTAAAAAGAGAAGATTTAGATGAATTGCGAACAGAAATCGGATTTTTATTTCAAGGAAGCGCCCTTTATGATTCGATGTCGGTTCGTGAAAATTTAGAATTTCCGTTACGAAGACATACCAAAAAATTCGGTTTTCTAGAAGATACCACGCCTTTAGTAATGGAAGCTTTAGAAAATGTAGGATTGGCAAACGCAATTAATTTGATGCCAAATGAACTTTCTGGGGGAATGAAACGCCGGATTGCACTAGCAAGAACTTTAATTTTACAACCTAAAATAATACTTTACGATGAGCCCACAACTGGATTAGATCCAATAACTTCCAAGGAAATTATTTTGTTAATGATGTCTATTCAGAAAAAATATAATACTTCTTCTATTATCATTACACACGATGTAGATTGTGCCCGCGTGATTTCAAATAGGATGATTTTATTGGTTGATGGAATAAATTATAAGGAAGGAACTTTTGAAGAATTGTCTGTGTCATCGGATCCAAAAGTTCGGGCTTTCTTTAAATAAATATAAAAATGGAAAAGGCAACAACTCAGAAAATGCGCTTAGGAATTTTTGTGATCATTGGATTAATGCTATTTGTTTTAGCCATTTATTTCATTGGAGAAAAACAAAAAATGTTTGGTGAAACCAATAAATTAAGCGCTGTTTTTAATAATGTAAGCGGATTACAATTAGGAAATAACGTCCGATATTCTGGAATTAATGTAGGAACAGTTCGAGGAATTTCAATGATTAACGACACCACAATCCGTGTGGATATGATTATAGATAAATCCGTTTTCAAACACATCAAAAAAAATGCGGTAGCAACTATTGGATCTGATGGATTGGTTGGAAATATGATTATCAATATTACGCCTGGAGAAAATTCATTTAGTGCTGTTCAACCTGGCGATATTATCAAATCTGTGAATAGAATTCGTACTGATGATATATTGAATACCTTGAATGTTACCAATAAAAATGCTGCGCTGTTAACGATTGATTTACTAAAAATCACAAAAGAAATTACACAAGGTAAAGGAACCGTTGGGCTGCTAATTAATGATACTATTATGGGAAGTGACTTGAAACAAACAATGCAATATTTGAAATTAACAAGCAAAGGTACATCGGAATCTGTTTCGAAATTGAACGAATTAATCGTAACACTAAACAATAAAGACAATGTAATTGGAGTATTGAAAGATACGGCTGTAGCCAACAAAATTAAGGCGATTGTTGGAAATTTAGAACATTCAAGTGATGGAATTAACAAAGTGGTAAACAATTTAAACACTACCATTACCAATGTAAAAGAAGGAAAAGGCGCACTTAATTATTTGTCAAACGACCCCGAATTAGTTCGTAAAATAGATTCTACGATGACCAATATAAATCAAGCGAGTTTTCGCTTAAATGAAGATTTGGAAGCCCTAAAACATAATTTTCTGTTTCGTGGGTATTTCAAAAAGCAAGAAAAAGCAAAACGAAAAGCACAAAAGAAGTAATTTAAACCCCTTTTAAACCTTCAATTAACAAATCGATATCTTGTTTGGTATTGTAATGACTGAATGAAATTCGGATACTAGGTTTTTTCAAATCTTCAGCCAAAAGAAATTCAGCGAGAACGTGAGAAGGCTTGATACTTCCAGATTGACAAGCACTTCCACGAGAAACCGCTATCCCTTTCATGTCTAATCCAAAGAGAATCATTGCCGTTTTATCTTCTGAAAAAGGTAAGATGATGTTCAAAACGGTATAAAAACCATCTTCGGTACCGTTAATTTGAAATTCTGGAAATTCTAATTCTAATTGTTGAATTAGGTAGTTTTTAACTTCCGTAATGGCAGTTCTTTCGGTATCTAAATTGGCTAATGAAAGCGTTAATGCTTTAGCCATTCCCGCTATTTGGTGCACCGCTTCAGTTCCGGGACGCAAACCTTTTTCTTGTTCGCCACCAAATATTTGAGGCTGCAAACCAGAATTTTTTCTCACAAATGCAAAACCAACTCCTTTTGGTCCGTGAAATTTATGTGCCGAAGCAACTAAGAAATCAATTGGAGTTTTTTGTAAATCAATTTCAGTTTTCGCAACTGATTGAACCGTGTCAGAATGAAATAAAACACTGTTTTGTTCACAAATTCTCGCTATTAAATCCAATTCTAAAATTGTTCCGATTTCATTGTTCACGTGCATCAAACTCACTAATGTTTTAATGTCTTGCGATAGTAATTCAACTAAATCTATTTTGTCAATAACGCCATTTGCTTTGATTGCAACATAATCAACCTGGATATCAAACTCTTTTTGTAAGGCTTCAATAGTATGTAAAACAGCGTGATGTTCGATTTTGGTAGTGATTATTCGTTTCACTTTCAAATCTTTCACACAAGAACGAAGAATTAAATTATTGGATTCTGTTCCGCCAGAAGTAAAAATAATTTCTTGTGCATTACAATTCAATTCTTTGGCAATGGCTTTTCTAGAAAGTTCCACAATGCTTTTCGCATTTCTACCAAAACTGTGCGTTGACGAAGGATTTCCATAATCATTTGACAAAATAGAAACCATTTCGTGAATCACTTCTTCCCGAATTTGAGTTGTTGATGCGTTATCTAAATATACTTTTTTCATTGTTTAAAATACTATTTAATTATTATTCTCCGATAAAGAAACTGCAACTTTTCTATTAAAAAGCAACTTTTCGTTAAAAACCATAATAGAAATTAGAATTAAAAAATAAGATATTAATTGAATTGTAGTCACTTCTTCGTTGTAATAAAAAACTGCTATTAAAAAATTAATTATTGGATTGATATACATCATAATTCCAACAGTTGAAGAATTAATTCCTTTGAGTGCATAAAGATTTAAA
The DNA here is from genome assembly GCA_044237565.1 of Flavobacterium sp. Taxonomy (GTDB): domain Bacteria; phylum Bacteroidota; class Bacteroidia; order Flavobacteriales; family Flavobacteriaceae; genus Flavobacterium. The sequence continues at coordinate 657 of JBIIFA010000013.1, read as the reverse complement.
AACAAAGGAACAATTGTAAAAACTATTACAATTACGCCCAAGTAAATATAAAAAGTCGGCGTAGTTGGAATAACACCGCTAAAACTTGGATAAAACGGCAGAATTACCAATGCGGTGAAAACCAATTGAATTGTAAGGGTAATAAATTTATCAATTTCACTGTTTTTCCTTTGACTGACAAGGTATAATGCATAGGAAGCAGCAACAATCAAGCTGTAAAATATATCTTGAAAATGATTTATAGACAATAAAAAACAACTGCAAATACTAATAAAAACAGCAATCCATTGAGGCTTACTCAACTTCTCTTTTAAAATTACAAAAGCAAAAACGGTAGTAAGAATTGGACAGATTAAATAAGCTAAAGAAGCCGCTTTAACGTTAACATGATTGACAACGTAGATAAATACAAACCAATTGGCAATGAGTAAAAAACTACCTCCCAAAGTCAGAAAAATTATTCTTTTTTTATCATTTGCTTTTAAATTAGAAAACAAAAGTGCGTTTTCCTTAACTGTTTTTCTGCGAAATATTAGATTTATAAGCAACATTACAATTGAACTCAGAAAAACGCGATAGAATAAAATATCTAAAGAAGGAAAATCTTGCAAGGGTTTTAATGCCAAACTGAAGAATCCCCAGATTAGAAATGCAGTA